>JBNKSG010000328.1:0-3883 GCA_050297195.1 Opitutaceae bacterium
ATCAAGCAGCAAATAGCCGCCTCCAGAACGCCCGCCATGGAAAGGCTGTGCCCCGTCAATCCCTTCGGGCTAGAAACTGACGGCGCATCCAGGCGATCCCGAAAAACGGCTCCGATCGCGGAGGCTTCCGCCTTGTCTCCAGCTGGGGTCGATGTCGCATGGGCGCAGACGTGGTCAATCTCCTCCACTCCCAGCCCAGCCGCCGCAAGCGCGCGTTCCATCGCCTCGGCCAAGCCTTGGCCATCCGGGTGTGGCGATGCTCGATGGTAGCCGTCGCTACGCTGCCCCCAGCCCGCCAACTCCGCGTAACACCGTGCCCCTCGGGCACGGGCATAAGATTCTTCCTCGAGCACCATCACCGCAGCGCCGCCAGCTCCTACGAAGCCATCGCGATCCCGGTCGAAAGGCCGCGAAGCCCGCTCCGGATCCGCGCACGTCGACAGGGCCCGCATCGCCGCGAACGGCAGCAAGGACTCCGCCGTCGCTTCCTCCGCCCCGACCACCAGCGCCCGCTTTTGCCGCCCAAGAGCGATGTCATCCATCGCGTAGCCGATAGCATGGCCACCAGAAGCGCAGGCCGAAACATAGCCGCAGTTCGTACCGCGGATGCCCAGCCAGCTACCGAGATTGAAATTCAAAGTTCCCGCGATCGAGCAAAGCACGCCCAGAGGATTCCCACGCTCCCCCTTGGCAGCTCGCATCGCCATAAGGTTTTCGTGCAACAAAAGCGGCGAACCAACCGAAGCGCAGTACAACCCCGTCTCGCCGTCCTTCAGGTCCTCCTTCTCCAGTCCCGCGTCAGCCAGCGCCTGCTCCACGCCGCAAACCGCATAGACGCCCTGCGGCGGCAAGCTGCGAATCAAGCCCCTGTCGATCGTGTATTCATCCGGCCAACGCCAAGCGCGCCAGTTCGGCGATCCCACCTCGAAGCCCAGCGGCTTGCCCGCCACCTTTACCGGCAAGTCTGGGTTGCCCAGAAAGACCTCCTCGCGAATGCCAGACCTGAGCTCCTGCAAGCTCGCCGACACCTCGCCACGCGAGTTGCCGATGCACGTGACAAACCCCAGCCCGGTTACGACGATACGCTTTGCCATTCGCAATAAGCCTAGGCCATCTCCGTTTTGAGAAACGCCTTCAACGATCCCAAGGTTCTCATCTCGGCGAGAGCTTCGTTTGATATCTTAATTCTGAATACATCCTCGAAAAAGAACACGAATTCAGCAATCGCTAGCGAATCGAGCCCAAGATCCTCGATAAAGTTAGCCTCTTCCGAAAGGCCCTCTGCTTCCAAGTCGGCTCCCAAATCCGCTAGCACCAAGACGATCACCGCGTCTAGATCCTCGTCTGAGCGACTTTCTGAGAATCGCCTCAACGAATCCTGCAAACCTGCTGGCAAATCTTGAAACGCATCGGAGCTCTCGTCGAAAACTGGGGTCATGGCACCCGATCAAAACCCTTTCGCCTCGTAGTTCAACCTATATTGCCGACACCCGTCATTTCCTTAAAGGCTCTTCGCTCGCCTTACCCTGCGTCGTTCCCGAAAAGAACGCACACTCTTGGCGATAAGGAGAGCCGCCAAAATCGCCATGACTGTAATCCCCCCCTTGCTCCACGGGTCTTGCGACAGGTAACGGCTGCACACGATCACCCCGATCGCGATGCCACCTTGCGCCAATAGCGAAATCCAAAGGTAGGACCAGAACGGGATGCCCGCTAAGGCGAGGATCAGGTTTTGAAAGAAAAAGGGCGGCCCCGGCACGGTACGGACCAGAAAGGTAAACCTGAACTGGCTGTAGTCGCTCATCTCCGGAATCTTCCAGGCCATCCTCTCCAACAAGGCCACGATCGGCTTTTTAAACACCGAGTGCATCAACGCGTAGCTCACGGACATGTTTACCGCCAAAGCGCCGATGCAAGCGAGCGAGGCCTCCACGGGATCGAACGCAATCCCAGCATAAATGTAGCAGGCCGATATGGGAAAACCAAACACCGGAAGCGTCGCCATCGCCACAAAGAAGGTCCAGACGCTCGTCATCTCCAGCACCGCTCGCCAGTCGAAACCTACCCGAGCAAACTGCCAGAAACCGATGCCAAAAACCAAGGCCACCACTAGCAGCTGCAGCCCCTTCCACCTCCGAGACGCAGCCTCCGTCGTTCCCGTTTCCATAAACTAAAAGAGCTGCCCTTCCTTTGCCTTCAGGTCCTCGCCCAAAGCCGAGCTGCCGCCCGCAAAAAGCTCCTTGAGCTCGAGCCAAGCGTAGCCCCCTAACGCCCAGCCGATACGCAAGGGCAGCATCCAATTCAAACGGTAGCTGAAAAAGCTCTCGAAACGGCCGGAGTTGCGACGGCCAAATCGCCCGCTGCGCATCCGCTTACGTCCGATCGCCGCGAGTCGCCGATTGTAGAAGCTCAGGAACACGGCTGGCCACTTCGCCTCCTTCTGCCCAAACGACGGCGTGCGCAACGACTCCGTACCCAACAAATAAGGACGCGTCACCACCGCCAAATAATAGAAACCCAAATCCAGACGAAACGCCAAGCTCATCAGCTCGAGGTCGCCCATGTAGAAATACTTGTCCTTGTAAATGGAGCGAAACCAGCGGTCGTAAGAAGCCCGAAACTGGACGTTGTACGTATCCAGCTTCTTCGCGCACGCTTCACCCGCCTCCAGAGAGTCGGCGACCAACTTCGCGCTAGCCATCACCGTGTAGCAAACCCAGTCCAAACCAGGGCTGTAAAATGGATCCAGAAAACCGGCCGCGTCGCCCACCAGCGCAAAACCATCACCTGCGAAGCGATCGGAGGCATAGGAAATGTTTCGCCGAAAGCTGACGTCGCCCTGCACAAATTCCGCATCGCGCAGCAGCCGTTCGCCCGCTGGGTGCTGTCTCAACATCGACCGCAGCCGCTCTCCCAGACGCTCGCCAGCAGGGAGCTCCACCAAACGTTGGTCATACACCACGCCAATACTCACGTCTCCATCCTGCAACGGAATCCACCAAGCCCACCAACCGCGGCCCACCAAGTGGTTCGTGCTATTGTTGCGCACGCCAAAAACACGCCGAGACCAAGCCGGCAGCTCCGCCGCCAACGCTTCATCGTCCCAATCAACCGCGCCGCGCCAGCGGCTCCACGCCGTAGCGATCGGGTGCTCCTCATTGGTCGAAATCCAGCCACCCTTGCGCCCTAGCAAAGCTCGCACCCCCGAGGCGTCGACAAGCCAGCGGGCGCGCAATTCCTCCGTCCCATCGCCTAACCGGACGGTCACCCGTTGAAGTCCACCCGGCATCAATCCGAAATCGACCACCTTCGCCGGACGCTTCAAGAAAGCTCCCATCGAAACCGCTTTTTCCAGCACGACCTCGTCCAGGCGAGCCCGATCGATCTGGTAGCCCGGGAACAGGACATTGAATTTCGGCCCCAGCTCGCTGCAGTCCGCCAGGCCCTCCGTCTCCGCATTGGCGAACCATAAACGCAGCCCCTGCTTCGAGATATGGTTTCGATTGAGCTCTCCGCTCAAGCCCAACACCCGAGCCAAGAAATAGGAGCTCACTTCCACCGTCGACTCGCCCACACGACGGCCATGCCGCTCGCTGGACTCCACGATCAAAATCCGCAGCCCGGCGTTTTGCCTAAGCAACTCGATCGCCGTCGCCGCGCCTGACAAGGCGCCGCCAATTACGATGACATCCCACTGCTCAGGCAAACTCCGGCTCGATCGATCCATAGAAAAAAGAGCTCGATAAACGATTTGCCCCTTCCCGCTTACAAGAAAAAACGCTTCCCCAAACGGAAAAGCGTCTTGCTAAATCAACAACAAACACCACCGAGACTCCTAGCCTGCATTATTCATGAAATTCGTAGCGAGAGTCCGCGAGCCCAG
>JBNKSG010000329.1:0-3863 GCA_050297195.1 Opitutaceae bacterium
GTCCCTACCAAGGTCAGCCTTCAGGTCGACGCGCCCCGCCTCCCCAAACGACTCGATCCGCTGGCCGGTCCTCGGATCGACCGCGATCAAGAAACGGCTCACCCCGAACAAGATCCGCGACTCGTCCCCATTCTCCCAGTACACCAGCCCGCGATTCACTCCACGTCCCTCGCTGACGCTTAATCCCTCGTACGGGTCGAGTTTCCAAAGCAGCTCTCCGCTGGCCGCGTCCAAAGCAATAAGGTCCACATTCGCATCCGTTCCGTAGAGCACCCCATCGATCACCAACGGGTTGCACTGGATCTCCGAGTAGCCACCTTTCACCTGCTGTCCCTCGTCCCCATCCCAAAGCCAGACCAGTTCAAGCTTGGACACATTTTCCGCCGTGATTTCGGAGAGCTCCGAAAACTGGCTCGAAGACCGATCTCCGAGGTAGGCGCTCCAGTCCTCGGGACTAGAGCCAAAACAAAACGCCGCGCCAAAGCAGAGCGGCAAAAGGAGGGTAGAAAAACGGGGCATACGAAACCCTCATTCAAAATGCCCGCTTGATCAATCCCGCAGCAACCGCTGCTTCCTCTTCATAATGAACTGCAAGCGCAGGCGGAAGCCGGCAACCGTAGCGCAGGAGCGCCGCCCCCTCTAGCCTACCAGAAACTGGATCTCCGTCTGATACTTCCGAGGGTTCCCCCGCAAGATCATGCCCGGCCCCTTGTGGTAAACCTCACGCGACGGACAGAGCACTTTGAGCCCTCGCCTCTTCACCTCCGCAAAAAGCTTCGCGTAGCCTTCGTACAATTTCTCGTAAGGCCCTTGGTACATCAAAGTCAAAGCCCGCCCGCCAGCGAGCTCGCGGCAACGCAAGGCCTCATGCTCCACCACCTTCTTAACCTCGAAGCATGGCTCGAAATTTGCATCATCCTCCCTGTATTCGCCATCGAAATACAGGCACATCGGCTTGCCCGCTAAAACGCGACCCGCCCGACGCCCCAATACCCGAAATCCTTGCCCCACATCCGAGTAGCGACCGCACATGCGAACCCCGGCCACCAGCAGATCCGGCAAGGTCTTCTCGATCACGCTCTCGCCAGATTCCGCATACCCCGACTCCAAAAATTGCCCGCTTACCACCATCTCGATGTCCGCGATGGAATCCTGAAATCGCTTCACCCGCTTCTCGAGTTCGCGACGCTTCTCCTGCAAACGATCCAACAGGTCGCCATCCTCCTCGCAGCTATCGAGCACCTCTTTGATCTCGGACAGCGAAAACCCGAGCTCCTTCAAATTCGCCACCACCCGCGCTTCGCCCACCTGCTCCTGGGAGTAGTACCGGTATCCAGATTCCGGATCCACAAAATCGGGCACCAGCACCCCTTTTTCGTGATACAGCCGCAAAGCCTTCACCGAGGCCTTCGCGATCTGGGAAAACTCGCCGATCGAATACTGCATGAAAATGCCCCCCTATTAACGCATTGCCTGACGCAACACCGTCTTCAGCTTCTCCGGAGCTACACGACACGGATCGCTCAGGTAAATCTCATGATGCTTGAGGGCCGGCTTCTTTCCAAGCTCCTCGATCTTCGCATGCACCCGCATCACACTGGGCCCTTCCGTATTATAGGGACCGATATGCATGAGCTGCGCAGCCTCGCCTTCTTCAAACGCCTCTAAACGCACAGCGTCCAACAAAGCTGGCGCCTTCTTCTTGCGCACGGTCTCCACCGCTTCCGCGAACATTGATTCCGAAATGAAATCCGGCTGCCTGATCATCAGCGTCCACTTCCATTCGTCTCGACGCCCTTCCACAAACGCGTCCATGTCATCCGCCCACCAAAGCCCCTCCAAAGGAGGCACCACATAGTCCTGAGCAGCCGGGCCCAGCTTCGACATGAACTTCAGCGTATAGGCCAGCGGATACAGCGACTCCATCGCAGCCTCGAAGTCCTTGGACGTTCCTGGATCTCCACAGCCGTCAACCATCAAGAAATTCATGGCCGGAACAGTCACCACGGAAACCTCCTTAGCGGAAGGACGATACAGGTCCTTACGCTCCTTCTTAAAATCGATCTTACTCATGGGGTGAGAACATAATCCCTCCCCCAAGGGTAGAGTCAGCAAAGAAGTGCAGCCAAAACACCATTCCACAGCAAAGCGACCCAAGCACCCTCCCCGTAGCGCGGAGCTTCAGCCCGCGACCACACCACAGCTCCCAAACCATCGCAACCCACACGCTTCGAGCAACGCCCTCCCACACCCGACGAGCGAAGCGCGGAGGCATCGAAGATGACGGGTCCCAACCAGACACAAAAAAAGCCTCCACGAAGGAGGCATTTCATACGGCTTTCACCGTCCCAGCAGTGGTGGCGGGTCCCGGAATCGAACCGGGGACACAAGGATTTTCAGTCCTCTGCTCTACCAACTGAGCTAACCCGCCGCTGCTAGAAAGATTTCGGACAATAGAAGCGGGGCTTAGTCCGTCAATGGGAAACTTCAACAAAAGTCACATTTCTACTTAACCAGCTCCTAACGAGAAACTTATACGATTTCAACAGCTTCAAAAACGGCAAATGCCCCCTGCTCCGAACCGCCCCCTCAACCGCTGGCCAAGCTACGCGTATCCAAGCCAAGAAGACGCCCAGCCGACGAATCACCCAAAGTCATCGCCCTCCCCTTGAGCGACGCGCCCGCAGCGGAGGGCGTCTAATTCAGAGGCGTGGGAGCGGCTTCCACATTCCAGACTCGACCGTTGGCAACCGTGAAAAGCGACTTTCCGCGGAGGCCCGACTCGCCCTTCATGGCGCTGTGGTAGTTCGGGTCCTCCAGCTCGATCGCAAGGGCCGCTTCATCCACCTCGTAGGCCGCATCCGGATCGAAGATCGCCAAGTTCGCCATCGCCCCATCCGCCATGGTGCCCACTTCCAAAGGAAATTCGAAGAACTTCGCCATATGTTTGGCTGAGTTGATGGACGCGAGACGATCGATATCATGCTGCGTGTACCCGTAGTTCTGTATTAACTCCCCATAAAACTGGAGGCTGTGCTCGATGTTTCGCGTGCCCGGAGCGCCAGGCAGCCCGTCCTTGAACTTCTTGGAAGCGAGGGCATGCGGCGCATGGTCCGTCCCAAAAAAGATCGAGCCATCCCCAGAGCGAATCGTATCTCGCGTAATCTCGATGAGGCTCAGCTGGTCCTCCCGGCTCGGGTGCGCTGGGCGACGGTAGTTGATTAGGGCCGTCTCCCGCTTCTGCGTCAGCAATCGCTCGCGACACCAGTAGACATAGTCGAGCCCCACTTCAGCAGGCAAGGCATAGGGCATCACGCTACGAGCGTCCAAAATCTGCTGCAGGGCCGGCCCAGTAGGGATGTGACGCGCCAGCAAGCTGCTGAGGCCGGCCTCCTTGGCCAGCTCCATGGTCTCCGCCTGGCAGGCCAGCACCGTATCCCCATTAAAATACTCGTGGTGCAGCAGCACCTCGTCCGGCTGTATCCTGTTTTTGAATTCAACAAGCGTCTCGTCCTTGCGGGCTTGGTCGTTGTGGTAAGAGACCGCCTGCCCTCTCCAAAGCTCAAACATGTCTCGCCGCGCTTGGCCCGTCAGCCCCGATCCCCCAAAGGTCGATCCAAAGTCCTTCCCCTCATGCCCGGGAATCGCCGACGCCCCCGGCTCCATTCGCGGCCACGTTACGATCGGGATAAGAGCCTGCTCAGTGTAATGCTTCTGAACGCGTTCGTGACGGTACGGCCCCACCGGGCCCCACGGAGTATTGCCCATGGCACCCACCACGCAAACGCCCCCCTTGAGCGCCGACAAGCATCCAGCGCGAATCGAGTAAAGCGAGTTGGCCGCCTTAATATTTCCCACAAGAA
>JBNKSG010000330.1:0-3821 GCA_050297195.1 Opitutaceae bacterium
CCCCGTACGCGCCCTAGCCGAAAACGACTACTGCGTACAAGCGACCATCGACGGACTCGAAGCCGGCTCCTTCTACTACTACCAAATACTCGTCGACGGAGAACCGCTCGACGCCACCCGCGAAAAGGAGGGCTACCCGCTGCTCACGGCGCCTCCTTCCGACATGGAGGTCCAGTTCACCATCGCCTTCGGGGCCGGTGCCAAGACCGAAGTCGATAGCATGCAAGCCATCTGGCTGCAGGTTCAAAACGCTCGCCCGCACGCCTTCTTCTGGCTGGGCGACAACGATTCCGCGGAAGGCCTCCCACCGGCCTTCCAAGCGGAACAATACCGCAAGCAACGCAACATCCCATTCCTGCAGCCGCTCCTGCGATCCATCCCGCAGATGGCCACCTGGGACGGCCCCAAGCGCGACTCCGCCAAGTCCTTCGACGTTTTCCAACGCTACTGGGCCAACCCAAGCTACGGCACCACGGAGAACCCAGGTTCGTATTTCAAATACAACTACGGCGGCGTGGACTTCTTCGTGCTCGACACCTACAGCTTCCGCGACTCCGAAGGTAAAAGCACCCTTCTCGGAAGCGCACAGCTCGATTGGCTGAAAGCCGAACTCGACGCCAGTGCCACCCCCTTCAAAGTATTGCTCAGCTCCAGCAGCTGGACCGACATCAAAGAGCAAAACGACTCCACCTGGACCGCTTTCTCCCAAGAGCGCGACGACCTGCTCAACTACATCACATCCAGCGACATCCCAGGCGTCATCCTCGTTTCCGGCGACAACGACCAAGCAGAAGTCAAAGCCATCCCCATGTCTCAAAAAGGCGGATACGACTTCTACGAACTCGTTAGCAGCCCGCTCGCCCAAGATCCCGTCGCCACCCTCGACGAACAAGAGCCCTCCACCATCAACATCCACGAGCCCTACTCCGCCAGCATGAACTTCGGCCTGCTCAGCTTCGACATGACCGGCGACGATCCCAGCTTCGCCTACGAAGTCATCAACGTGTTCGGCGAAAGCGTCTTCCCAGCCCTCGAAGTCAAGGCCAGCGAACTCACCAACGGCATCGCCTCCTGGCAAAGCAAGGTCGACGATCCTGACTCCTACGCTAACGCGGCCCTAGCCCCCGTCGCCCCCAGCAACGCCGTCGTGCAATAAGACTCGCCAGAAGCATTCCCAACTAAGAAAAAGCCGTCCCATTCCGGACGGCTTTTTCGTATTCAAAAATCGTAACGCAGAGCTTTCCTCGTCTCGGCGTAGCCAAAAGCGAAGACGGAAGCCCGCGACCACAAAACTCAAAAAAGACTCGGCGATCTACGCAACCGGCCCAATCACCAGCTCCACGCGCTTCGATTCCACGAAGTACTTTTTCGCAAATACGCGTAACGACTCCACGGATACCGCATCGATGTTCTTATCATAGAACCGCCACTCGTTTACCGGAAGCCCATAGGTCGCGTTCAGCACCGCTTGGCTCGCGCAGCTGGAATTCGTCTGCATGCTCATGCGTTTCGCCGCCTTGAGGCGCTTCTTGCAGCGAGCGAGCTCGTCTTCCGCAACGCCATCCATGACGCGACGCGTTTCCCGATCCAACTCGACGATCACTTCCTCGAACCGTTCCGGAGACGTGCCGGCGTAGAAATAGAACATCGACGTATCCAACCCAACAAGACGCGCAGAACGGACGAAGTAAGCAAGGCTCAGCTTCTCCCGTACCCGATCAAAAAGCTCGCTGGACATACCGGAAAAGAGTTCATCCGCCACTTCTGAAACGTAGTAGTCGTCCGCCTTCAACCCCGGTGCCGGATAGGCATGAAAGACGATCGCCTGCTGGCGCTCCATCTTTTCGCGGTGGATACCAGGCTCCGCCGGCATTTCGAAAGCAAGGTCCCTTTGCGGCAAGGCCGCTGGAGCGAGTTTTTCCAACAGCGCTTCGAGCTTCGCCTTCAAGTCGGCCGCATCGAATTGCCCGGATACACCGACCGTCACATTACCGCCGACTACGATCTGCTTCCAAAACGCCTCAACGTCGGACAGCTCGATCGACTCGACCGTCTCCAAATCTCCACTACCGCTAATGCCAAACGGATGGCCGCCAAAGAACTTCCTTCGCAGCACGCGCCGGCCAGCCGTCACGATATCGTCCAGATTCTCCTTGATGCCGGCTATGTGCGACTCCTTCTCGATTTCGAAAACCTCGGCTTTGAACGACGGACGCAGCAGCGCCTCTTCCAGCAAGTCGATCGCCAGATCCGTATCCGAAGGCAATACCTCGAGAGCGAAGCCTAAGCTGTTGTTACCGGAGAATTCATAGAAACTTCCCCCTGCCCCTTCGATCGCTTCGGCAACCTCCAAGGCGCTGCGCTTCGCAGTGTCCTTGGTCATCATGGTAGACAACAAGGCAGTCAGTCCCTGCTTGCCTTCAGGCTCGAAAAGCGAACCCGCCTGCAAGGCGACCCTGAAATGCAAATTCGGCAGGCGCTTGTTCTCGCGCAGCAAAATCTTGCAGCCGTTGGACAGCGCGATCTCCTCGAAATCGAGGGATGCCTTTTCCTGATCCAGATCGGTCGCGCTCTTTTCAAGCTCCTCCTTCGGGTTCAAGGTTACAGTAGTCAAGCGATCCCAGCGTATCCACGTATCCAACACACGCTTGAGATCCGCGCTCGGGACTTGCGCGATTCGGTTCAAGTAGTTGCGGGCGTAGCCAATATCTCCCACCACCACTTCCGCCGAACCCAGACGCGCCGCCTGGCCGGCAGCCGTCTTGCGGCTATTGACCTCGTTCACCAAAAGCTGGCGACGCACCTTCTCTACGATCTTCTGCGGAAAATCCGACTCCTCAAGCGATTCGACATAGCTGCGCATCTCCGCGAGGGCTGCTTCGAGCTTGTCCGGATCGCACAACATCGAGACGTAGAACACGCCTACATTACCCGGCGTCCAATTCGACACGTCGACATGGTGGACCAGCTGCTTGTCTTCGCGCAGGCGTTGATACAGCAAGGCGCTGTCCCCGCTGCCAAGGGCCAGGGCCAGAGCGTCGAGAGCTGGCGTATCCGCGTGCGTGAGGCCGGGAACTTGGAAGCCCATCGCTACTCGCGAAATCTGCACATCTTCGTAAAGGTCCTGGCGACGGTCGGAAAGCTGCAAGGGCTCCTCCGGCAAATAGACCGGAGCTAACGAGCGACGCTGGTATTCGCTGAAATGCTTTTCCACCGCAGCTCGCATGTCCGCGATCGCGAAATCGCCCGCGACCACCAACACCGCATTGTTCGGCACGTAGCGTTCTTGGTAGTAGCCAACTAGATCGTCCCGCGATATGCGGTTAAAAACATCTTTGTAACCAATAATTGGATAACGGTACGGGTGCTTATTGAAAGCCGTCTCAAAAAGCGAATGCATCACCTTGCTGTCGGGATCGTCCTCCCCCATGGCGATTTCGCGGTTGATGACCTCGCGCTCCTTGTCGACCTCCTCTGCTGGAAAAACGGAGCCAAAGACGGAATCGCTCAATACATCGAGCGCCACCTCCGCATTTTCGGCAGGCATGTCGATGTAGTAGACCGTGCGGTCGAAAGTCGTGTAAGCATTGATGTAGCCCCCCGACTCATGCACCACGCGAGCGATCTCCTTGCCGGGGCGCTTATCAGTCCCCTTGAAGAGCATGTGCTCCACGAAGTGTGAAATGCCGGAGCCGAGGTGGCGGTCTTCGTGCACGCTGCCGGTTTTGACCCAAACCTGTACCGAACAAACCGGAGATGAGCGGTCCGGTTTCAGCAAGACCGTGAGCCCGTTGTCCAATACATAACGGTCGACTGGCTCC
>JBNKSG010000331.1:0-3791 GCA_050297195.1 Opitutaceae bacterium
GTGAGGATCACGTTTGCCCGGAACTCTCCGTCATTTTCGCCGATCGAGAGCTGTCCGCCCTTGGTCTTCTGCAGCATGCGGGCCTGCGGAGGCACGTTTTTCAAGCTATCGATTCCCCGAGCGGTCATCATGAGAAAGAATCCCGCGTCCTCGTTAAGGACGAGCTTCTGGTCGAGGTCGTTTAGGTTTTCCGCTTCTCCCGCGATCACGGCGTAAGCCTTTTCGATCCGTTCGAAGTTCTTGCCGGCGATCGCGTAATTCTTGTTCGGGAAAGAGAGGTAGAGCTCTCCTTCGAGCAGGAAGGTTTGGTAAGGCTTGTCATCGAGGCGCGTGAGCGGACTTTCGGTGCCTTCCATTTCTTGGTGGGCAAGCAAACCTTCGAAAATGGCCTGCAGGCGATCGCCGGTTTTCAGGATTAGGACGCTTTCCGTGGCAGCGGTGTCGCTGAAGTTCGCCCCATAGGCGGTGAGCGACTTGATTTCGGCGAGCACCAGATCCACGTCGATACTCACCTTCCCCTCCTGAGCGGATTCAACTGCCTCCTTAAGCTTGGCCACGCCCATGTCGCTGAAGGAGGATTTCATCAAAGCTTCCATATCGACATGAGCCAGCCACTTGGCGTCCTTCGCGATTTCGGACTTCACGAGAGGAGCCGCCGTCAAGCACGCTGCTGCTGCAACGGCCCCGGCCAACAGGATAAAAATTTGTTTCTTAATCATTATGGTAATGCGTTTGTTGCCTCAGGATTCACTTTCGGAGGCTGTTCGGTTACGAAAAATATTAACTTTGTAAATGAGGGCGTGACCTAGGACTCCTTCTCGCCACCCACCACGTAGCGGGCCTGGCTAAAAATGGCGGCCCCCAGCAGGAGTCCGATCAGTCCTGTCGCGGATATCCAAGCGAAGGCGTTCAGGTCCACGCTTCCCCCTGTTTCGACAAGCCCGCTGAGCATGGTTTTCGCGTGGAAGCTAACCGCCAATCGCTGCACTCCGTTCGGAATCGCGCCCAGTCCGAGCTCGACGAAGGAGTAATAGAAGATGCCGAGAACAACGAACTTCGAGGAAAAGGAAGCCAGCGCTCCGGAGATCGCGGTAAAGCTGCATACCACCGCGATCACCGTCACCCACAAGGTCAGCAACCCTCCGAAGCCGACCACCCCGAGGAAGAGCCCAGCAAGGCTGATGCCGAGCAAGGCCGCCCCGACGAGGGAGAAGCTGCTCATAAAGCTGCTCAGCACGAAACCGAGGTACAGCTCGACCTTGTTCGCGGGCCGAACCCAAAGGTACTCGATGGTGCCTTCCTTCAACTCGCCTCTCAAGGTCTCGCCCCCTTTGGTCAGGCAAAAGATCGGTAGGAATTTCAGCGCGAACAAACCGGCCACCAAACCTTGGTAGCGTTCGCTCGCGTGGTCTAAATCCAATCGCAGCAACATCAGCAGCAAGAAGCTAACGACCATGATGGCGGCGCTCCGTGTCAAAGCGGAAACCGTCGCCATCTCCTGGATACGCATGTAGAGAAGGCCCCGAATCGCTCCCAAGCGAGCCTTGCGAATCGTCGAATCGCTCATCGCGTCATCCTTTCAAAAATGCTCGAGAGAGCCTGGTTCTTGTTGCGAACCTCGAATACCTCGCTCTCGCAACCGGCGAACAGCTGTGGCCACTTCGAGAGGAAGCTCTCCGGGTCGTTGACCCAAATCGTAAGGTCCTGGCCATCTGCCAAAAATCCTCGCAGCAGCCCCTGCCCCTGCAAATGAGCCGCCAGCTCGTTGGGCCTGGAGCAACGGATCGAAATTTCGTCCGACCACTCGACCACCGTTTTGCGGATTTCAATCTGGCTACCCGAGGCAAGCACACGCCCCCAGTTCAGCATCACGAACCCGCCGCACAGGAACTCAAGCTCGTGTAGGATATGGCTGGATACGAGCACGCTGGTGCCGCCCTCGTTCAGCTCCTTGAGTATCTCTCCGAACTCCGATCGGCCCATCGGATCGAGCCCGTTCATGGGCTCGTCGAGGACCACCAGCTTCGGGTCGTGCATGATGGCCTGGGCCAATTTCACACGCTGCTTCATCCCTTTCGAGTAGGTACCGATCCGCTTTTTCCAGTGCTGCCGCCCCAGCCGGGCGCGATCCAGCGCCTTACTAGCTAAGACCTTCGTATCTCCCCAGGGCGTCCCCGAAATCGAAGCCAAGGCCCGCAACCAATCGACCGGGCGCAGGTCCTTGGGCAATTGCTCGCGCTCCGGACAATAACCCAGTTGCCCGAGCAGCTGCGGATTGTTACGCGGCATTTGATCGAACACCCTAAGACTACCGGATGATGGAGCCAACTGCCCGGTGATCAGCTTGATCAAGGTGCTTTTGCCAGCGCCGTTCGGTCCCACGAGACCGGTGATACCGTTCGGAATCTCGAAGCTCACGTTGTTAAGGCCGAGCACGATTCCGTAGAAGCAACTCAGCTCCTTGGCTTGAATGATTGGCTTCATGAGGCGCGCACCTTTCTGCTCACGACAACGATCGATAGGAAACAGTAGAGGGAGAGCGACAGGAGCGGCAGGACGATCTCCCCGTTGCCGATGGGCAAGTCGGAAGGATCGACACCGTCACTCATCCGGTTAAAGAATCCGCCAAAGAACGGCAGCATGTCCTGGGCATCGGTCACGAGATCGAGCATCCTGAAGATCCCAGCCGAGAGAGCGTAGATCGCTTGAGTCGGGCTGATGTAGTTGAAAGCCGGATGCGCGATGCTGGCCACGCTGGCGACAATCCCAACCGTGATCCACCCCAGAATCCAATACGCCACCGCAGCCCCCGTCTTCTTGGCGAACGAGGAAACCAGCAACGCCAAACAGCTCAGGGACACGACTGAAACAAAGCCTATCGCAAGGCCGCGTAGCAAGGAAGGAAACGAGTGGTAAAAGAACGACCAATCCGGAGACAGGAAATTGCTCAGCAACCAGGAAGCGACCACCGGTAAAAGCCAGACCACGGAAAGGATCGTCGATACCACCATGAACTTGCCGATCAGGTAGTCCCAGCGGGTCAGAGCCTTGCTGTTGTAGATGACGATGGCGTTGCTCGCCAAGTCGTTCGCGATGAGTCGATGCACGAACAAGGCGACGATTATCATGGACAGGAACGGGCAGCTAAAGGTCAGCAGGTAGAACATCACCCGATAGACGCCATCGACACAAATTTCTGGATACAAGAGAGCCCAAGAGGTCAGGCCGCTGATGACGCGCACGATCTCTTGGCCGCCGATCCCTTCCAACCATCCCAGCAAGGCGCTTTCCGGAGCGACCAGCTGGCCAAAAAGAAAAAAGACTCCGCCAAGGACCAGCGTTTGAGCAAAGGCGAGAACGAGGAAGATCTTGATGATCTTACCCGCAAGGCAAAGCCGTAACCCATAGCGGGCAATGGAAAGCCGTCGTTGCCAAACCCCTACACTCTGCCCTTCCCAACGTCGATACTGAGCGTTCCACGCATGCTTCATGCAGGAACTCTCCCCTTTTCGAGAGCTTGCAAAAACAGCTCGCTCAAGGCGTTCGGGCTCTCCTTCACTTCTAGCGGCGTGATTCCCGCTTCCCGCATCAGAGCGATGAGCGGATTCAAGGACGCCTGACCATGAACGACCTTGATGTTGCCGTTGTTGAGAACCGAGCAGGACCACCCTTCGTTGCGGAAAAGGCTCATGAGCGCCTCTTTATAGTCGGCCACGACGACTTCGGCTTCTGGTCGCCGGCGGCCTTTGAGGGCCGACAAGGTATCATGCGCCACAATGTTCCCTTGGGCG
>JBNKSG010000332.1:0-3774 GCA_050297195.1 Opitutaceae bacterium
TCCGCGCGCACGATCGGCGCTTCCGAGACCACTTCCACCTCTACGGAGATACCACGGTCGTTGAGCTCCGAACCTACCACTTCCAGCACGTCCTCGAGTACCAAACTCAAGTCCAGCACCTGGAAATCCGGATCCTG
Organism: Opitutaceae bacterium; assembly: GCA_050297195.1. Classification (GTDB taxonomy): domain Bacteria; phylum Verrucomicrobiota; class Verrucomicrobiia; order Opitutales; family Opitutaceae; genus Pelagicoccus. The sequence continues at coordinate 138 of JBNKSG010000332.1, forward strand.
CGGGCGGATCGCCTCCAGGAAATTCTTAACAATCCCGTCCAGTCGCTCGACCTCCCCGCGGCAAACGCTCAAGGAGTTGCCAAGCTTTTTCGTGCCGGGATTATCTTCCAGCTTCTTCAGCTGCCGCTCCATCAGCTGCAAGTGGATGGTCAGCGAATTGAGCGGGTTGCCCAACTCGTGGGCCACGCCGGCCGCAAGCAGGAGAATCGAGGCGATCTTCTCGGATTCGATGGTCTCATCCTTGGACCGCTTTTCGTTGGTAATATCGGAAAGCATGACCACGAACTGCTTTTCATCGTCGCCCACCGGTTCCTTGAATGGCAGGAAATAGATCCGCACGAAACGCTGCTCCGGATAAGTGAGCTCCAATTCACGCGAGCTAATGGAGTCCCGCAGCGGCTCCCCTTCTTCTAGGCCGAGCGAATCGCGCAGTCCGGGGATCAGTCGCCACAGCAGAGTCGTTCCCAACTCGCTATCGCTCAAGCCGATCATGCGCTGGCCCGACTCGTTGGCGTACTGCACCTCCCCTTCCTCGTCGACCACGAGGATCCCCTCTAGAGCCGTATTGAAGACAGTCTCGAGGTAAGCCCGCTCCCGTGCGAGCTTCTGGGCCAGGTTCGTTAAGTTTATCGCATCGAGACTTTCGATACGACCGAGCACTCGGTCGAGTGAGGATTCTTTCTTCGCCATCATAGAAAACGCTGCAGCAAAGGTCTTTAGACCGCCGTACTCCCCTTTGGCAACCCTTCCATTCATCCCCATGTCTTACTAATAGCTATCATTAGATTTCCTCAGTCCGGCCTGGGGAGTCCGGTCCTGCTTGATTTATGCTATTCGAGTCCCTTATGTCACCGATCATCCATATGAAATCCCACCTGTGCCTAATCTGGATCGGCGTATTGACCGCGTCGCTCACCTTGCCTTCCGGCTGCCGCAAACCGGAAATGAAGGTTTATGACGTAGCCAAAGGCTCGACCGCCGCGACGAGCCCCCTAACTCAGGCCGCTCCATCGGATACCGGCTCCGATCCTGTTTCCTGGACGCCCGCTCCCCAGTGGAAAGAACTCGCGCCTACCCAATTCCGCAAGGGCAACTTCACCTTCACCGATGCCGCCGGCACGGCAGAGATCACCGTGACCTCTTTCCCAGGCAATACCGGAGGACTGCTGGCCAACGCAAATCGCTGGCTCCGCCAGGTCTCCCTTCCGGAGATCACCCAAGAGCAACTCTCCAAGGTTACCACGGAAATCACGCTCGCCAGCGAGGTAAGCGCCTTCGTCCTCGACCTCAAAGCCGCGGACAAATCCGAGACATCAAACCGTATCTACGCCGCCGTCATTCCCTACCAAGGCCAAAGCTGGTTCTTCAAGATGTCCGGCCCATTTACCACCGTGCAAAGCCAAATCCCTGCGTTCAGCGCCTTCCTGCGGGGGCTTCGATTCGGGGAAGACGCCGCCAAGCCAACGGACTTGGCCAACCAAGAAGCCGAACACCTCGGCGACCTTGAATTCACCGCCCCAGCAGGCTGGGTAGAAACTCCGGGCAATTCCATCCGTCTCGCCAGCTACTCGATCAGCAAGGAAGGCTACCCGCCAGCCGACTTCTCCATCACCTCCTTCCCAGGAGATACCGGAGGCCTCGTGGCGAACGTCAACCGGTGGCGACGCCAGATCGGACTCTCCCCATGGGATGCCTCGCAAGTCAGCGCCGCCGCGCAACAGCTCACGAACGCGGCCAGCCTAGAATTCAAGGTCTTCGAACTCAAGCCGAGCTCCGACAAGGAAAAATCGGTATCTGATGAGTGGATACGCGTAGCCATCATGGAAAAAGGCGGCAAATCCTGGTTCTTCAAGCTCAAGGGAGATGCCGTGCTAGTAGATTTGCAGAGCGACGAATTCAAATCGCTACTCCAGAGCGTTCACTTCAGCCATGAAGGGCACAACCACTAGAGGCCGCATCTGCCTTAAGATAAAATGAAGCCACTTTTAAAACTACTCGCATCGCTCGAGCTTACGATCGGCGCCTTCGTACTCGCGATGGTCCTCATCCTCTTCGGAACGATCGACCAGGTAAACCTCGGTATCCACGGAGCCACCGAGAAATACTTCTACACTGTATTCGTCACGCAATACATCGATTCGATCGGCATCAACGTACCCTACATGCCAGGCGGCTACCTCATCGGTTTCGCCCTGTTCGTGAACATGATCGCCGCCATCATCTACCGATTCAAGTTCTCGACCCAAAAGCTCGGGATCTGGATGGTCCACGTCGGCTTCATCCTGCTGCTCCTAGGCGAGTTCATTTCCAGCGTATTCCAGCACGAAACGAGCCTCACCATCGACGAAGGCCAAACCGTCGATTTCACGGAAAGCTTCCGCAACTCGGAGCTCGCCATCATCGACACGACCTCCCCCGACAAGGACCGCGTCTACGCGATTCCCCAGGCCATGCTCGAACGCAAGCAACAGATCACCAACGAGGAGCTCCCCTTCTATATTAGTGTAGACAGCTTCCTGCCCAACTCCGTCGTCCAACGCCGCAACGAGTCAACCCCCGACTCCGCGAGACTCGCCAACCGCGGCATCGGGCTGCAGGCCTACGCCATCGAAATTCCCGAAACCGGCAAGATGAACGACCGCAACGTCCCAGCCGCCATCATAACCCTGTTCTCAAAAGAGACCGGCAAGGACGGATCCGAGGTCATCGGCACCTGGCTCGTCCGAGAGTTTGTCCCGAACCAAACCTTCACGTACAAGGATCGCGAATACACGATCCTGATGAGACGCGAACGCGAGATGATCAACTACGCGATCGCACTAAAAGACTTCAGCCACGACCGCTACCTTGGCACCAACATTCCGAAGAACTTTTCCAGCGAAGTTGTGGTACGCGACAAGACCACCGGAAGCGAGCAAGACTTCCTCATCTACATGAACCACCCCCTCCGCTACGACGACCTCACGTTCTACCAGCAGGGCTTCATGAATGACGACAAAACCACCATTCTCCAGGTCGTGCGAAATCCCGGCCGCAACCTTCCCTACATCTCCTGCACCATAATGACACTGGGCTTGATCATCCAATTCGGAATCAGCCTCCAACGCTTCTCCAAGAAAAGAAAGAAAGCCGCCGCATGAAACGCAGCCTCTTCACCATCATCTCCCTTTGCCTCTTTTTCGGGGCCATCTACTCGAACTACAAGAGGCAGACGCCAAAGTCCGACCTGGACTACGACTCCCTCGGCCAAATCCCCGTCGTCCTAAACGGGCGTATCCAGCCGCTCGATTCAGTCGCCCGAAACACCCTGCTCGCCATCAACGGGAAAAGCACCGCGACCTACCAGGACGGTAGCCGACACAAGGCGATCGAATGGCTCGCGGAAGTCCTTTTCCAGCCGCAGCTCGCACTCGATCGACCTGTATTCAGAATCCATGACGAGGGAATCCGCTCGCTCCTGCCACACAAGGAACCGAAGCAAAGCGAATCCATGGTCAAACGCATGCTGCTCGGATCTGGCAGCAGCCAGAACTACTATTCCCTCAACGAAATTCGCACCGCTTACGAAAAGATCCGCCAGGACGCCGTCGAGGCATCCGACATCGACACCAAGGTCCGCACCCGCTAACAAAACGCC
>JBNKSG010000333.1:0-3755 GCA_050297195.1 Opitutaceae bacterium
GTCCTGGGCTACGATCGAGGCGCACATCATCGAGTATTGATGCACCTTCATCATGGCTTCCGTCAGCTCGGCCGGAGCGCAGGCATAACCCAAACGCCAGCCAGTCATGGCCCAGCCCTTGGAAAATCCGTGCAAGAAGATCGTACGTTCGCGCATGCCCGGAAACGTTCCGATGCTCACGTGCTCACCTTCGAAGGTCATCTCCGCGTAGATCTCGTCGCTGATGACCAGCATGTCTTTCTCGACCGCGAACTTGGCGATCTCCTCGAGCTCTTTGCGCTCCGCCACACCGCCTGTCGGATTGCAGGGGAGATTGATGAGCAGGACCTTGCAACCGGGTTCCCACGACTTCTTAACCTCTTCAGCCTTGAGCGTGAAGGCCGACTCCGCGTCCGTCTTGATGGCGACGCCCACTCCGTGAGCCAAGAGAACGGTCGGATGATACGACACGAAACACGGGTCTTGGTAGAGCACCTTGTCTCCAGGATTCAATACAGCGCGCAAAGCGATATCCATCGCCTCCGAAACGCCCACTGTGACCAGCACTTCGTTGTTCGGATTGTAGTCCAAGCCAAAGTTACGCCCCACGTAGGATGAGATTTCCCGGCGCAGCTCGATCAAGCCAAGGTTCGAAGTATAGTGGGTGCGACCTTTCTCCAATGCGTAGATTGCCGCCTCGCGTATGTGCCAGGGGGTGGTGAAGTCCGGCTCGCCGATTCCCAGCGAGATGACGTCCTTCATCGCCGCCACCAGCTCGAAGAAGTCGCGGATTCCCGAACGCGGGAGCCCGATAACATGATCGGCGATAAAACGGTTTTGAGCTTGAGACATTGTAGTATTGGTTTTGGTGGAATTGCAGTTCAGAAGCGGCTGCGTATTCTAAAATTGGTTACATATAGAAACTGGAAGAGCGGCGTGACAAAGGTCGCGGCCGCTCGAAAGGATTCGAAGTTTGATTTCGTTCCCTGCTACGGCGTCACGTCGAGACGCGCCTTATCTTCCGCTGGTTGCTGGATCAAGTAGCCCTGCTCCTTGTAAGCGCGAAGCATGAAATGCGTGGCAGTCGAAAGCACTCCCTCGATCGTGGAGAGGCGCTCGGATACGAAACTGGCGACCTTGTGCAGGGACGATCCCTTCACGACCACCAGCAGATCGTAACCGCCAGACATCAAGTAGCAGGACTCGACTTCGTCGAAACGGCTGATGCGCTGGGCAAGGCGATTGAAACCGCCATCGCGCTCCGGAGAAATCTTCACCTCGATCGCGGCGCGAACCGCCAGGGAATCGTCCTTCTCGGGATTGAGCACAGGGATCCAGCCAAGAAGGAGCTCCTTCTCTTTCAACGCAGCAAGTTGCGCCTCAACCTCTTCCACGGACAAGCCGAGAATCTCGGCCATCTGGCTCTCGTTGAGTCGCTCGCCCTCTGCTAGCAGCTTGAATACCTCGTTCATAATGGGGCGTCACATTGCGCGTTTCCCCTAGAAGATCCAGAAGGAAATTCGCCCACAGATGGCCAGCCTTGATTTACACCTATTAAAAAGGTCCCCTCAGTCATCAGCCAAACAGACTAGAGTGCATTGGGAACCTAAATACGCCCCTATTGCTTAATGCGAGAATACCAGCCGCTCCCCTCCCTCTGTGTTCCATGGCCTTCAACAGTAAGGCAGGTAGGCAAATAGAAGAAGCAAAACGACGAAGGCAAAGTCATAGCGACTCGAGTCGGACGTGCCCAAATACACACCGAACATTTCTTGCGGCTACGCAAGAGACCTCTTTCGCCAAGCCACTTTCCCACAACCGCATCCAATCCGTGACAACACTCGACGACACCCTCTTCTTCCCCCCCCCTAGTTGAAACCACCCGGCCGAGAGGTCAGAGCCTCAAAAACAAGGTACGCGACCCCAACGGACCGCCACACACACTTTAAACGAGCCACTGTCCCTGAAAAGCCTCAAGCAGCAACAAAGTTCATTACGCGAAGCGTTCCCAAGCACACAAATTCGTGACAAAGTTTTACAGATCGATGACTCTTTTGCGTCCCACTTCCGCTAAACTCCCTTCATGCCTTTGGTCACGAGACTTTTAGTCGCCTCTCTGCTCGCCGCCTTCACCCAAATAGCGGCCGCTACTCCACGGCTCGAGCTCGCGCTGGAACGCAAATACTATGTCGAAGGCCAGCAAAACAACTTCTACCTCAAAACCACCATCCACACCGGCGGACTTGCTGGCGAGTCGAGCCCCCCAGCTTCAAATATCGTTTTCCTCGTCGACCGCTCCGGCTCCATGGAAGGCGAAAAGCTCGCCGCCCTAAAAACGAGCCTGCAAGACGCCTTCGCAAAATTCTCCTCGCACGACCGCGTTGCCCTCGTGGCCTTCGGCTCCAGCGTCGAAACCCTAATTCCTCCCACTCAAGTCGACCAATTGGGCAACGCCTCCGCGGCGATTGCCAATATCTCGACCGACGGCGGCTCAGCCCTCTACGAAGGACTGCAGCGAGCTCACGAAGAAATCCTGAAAAACGCGGCCGATCACACTTCCAACCGCATTTTCCTTATCGCCGACGGTCCCCCAAACAAAGGCATCATCGATTCCAAGCAGATCACCACCCTCGCGGACTCCATATCTCGCCAAGACATCACCATCACCAGCTTCGCCCTTGGCCCCGAAGCCCCTACCGAGCTCCTCTCGCAAATCGCAAACAACTCCTCCACTCACTCCGTCCCCAAACCAGCCCACCTAGCCGAAACCATCGCTTACGAGCTTCAGCCCCTCAATCCCCCTCTCGCACAAAACGCCATCCTCGAAATCGAGTTTCACCGCTCAATCGACATAACCGAAAGCATCGGGCGGGAAGCAGACCTCACCTCCCGCCGAGCCATCTTCCAACTCGGGCCCCTCCGCTCCCACCAAGAAATCACCACCTTGGTGCAAGGGACACTAAATGCCTCCGCGACCTTCTTCAGCCCTATTGCCATAGCCAAGGTCAAACTCAGCTACACGCCCGTCGGCCTTCCTCCCACCAGCATCGAATCCGAGATAAGGGCCCGCTTCACCCCAAACGTCAGCCACTCCTTCGACACCGTCCAAGCGCACGTTTACCAAACGATCTGCGAATACGAAACCTCGGACATCGTCCGCGAAGCCATCGCCTACCAGCAAGAAGGCAAAACGAAGAAAGCGCTCCGCAATTTAAGACGCCTCGCCCGCAACATCCGCAACGTTTCCGAAGACATCCCTGACCTCCAAACGCAAGCCTCCCTCGATCAAATAAACCGGACGATCGATGCGATAGAAAACGCTAACGAATCGCCTATCGAACAGCAGGCCCTCACCGAAACCCTCTATCCAACCGCCTCTCCCCAAGCAGCCGAAACCTCCCCGTGAAACGCTCGTTCAACCCCAACCTCGCCTGGATATTACTGGGCGCCTCCGCTCTCACCCTCGCGGCTCTCACCCTGTTTTCCATCTACCGCGAAGAAAAAGGCAATGCCCAACGCCGGGCCGACCTGATCGCTCAACAACAAAACCGCCTCACCGACAAGCTCTCCAGCTACCTATCCGAAATCCAAGTACAAACAGCACGTCGTCTCACCTCCATTCATAAAGAGGCGCTCGCAAGCAAACTCCAGCGTTGGTCCCGCTCCGATCCCCTGATAAGCGAAGCGTATCCGCTCCCGCCCCACGATGATTGGCAAAGCCTCCTGCACGCCCAATCCCCCGATATCTTTCACCTCGAATCCCCCGACGCGCCTTC
>JBNKSG010000334.1:0-3752 GCA_050297195.1 Opitutaceae bacterium
CAGGACGCTTTCGTCGTCCTGCTCGTAGTAGCGCTTGGTGATTTCGACGATGGTGCGCCCCGCTTCGAGGAAGAGCTCCTTGCGGTCCTCGTGGGTGGCCAGGACGGTGCCGTTTCCGGGGAGGGACAGTCCGAGGGCCTCGGTGAGGCAGTTCATGGAATTCGCGGTGAACATGCCCGAGCAGGAACCGCAGGTGGGGCAGGCCGAGCGCTCGATCTCCGCCAGCGTGGCGTCGTCGACCTTGTCGTCCGCGGCCATGACCATGGCGTCCACGAGATCGAGCCCGTGGTTGATGAGCTTGGTCTTGCCAGCTTCCATGGGTCCGCCGGATACGAAGATGGTTGGGATGTTGAGGCGGAGGGAGGCCATCAGCATGCCTGGCGTGATCTTGTCGCAATTGGAGATGCAAACGAGGGCGTCGGCGCAGTGGGCATTGGCCATGTACTCGACGGAGTCCGCGATGATGTCGCGCGAGGGCAGGCTGTAGAGCATGCCGTCGTGGCCCATGGCGATACCGTCGTCGACGGCGATGGTATTGAATTCCTTGGCGACGCCACCGGCCTTTTCGATTTCGCGGGCGACGAGTTGCCCCATGTCCTTGAGGTGGACGTGCCCAGGGACGAACTGGGTGAAGGAATTGGCGACGGCGATAATCGGCTTGCGGAAATCGTCATCCTTCATGCCGGTCGCTCGCCACAAGGCACGAGCGCCCGCCATATTGCGGCCTGCGGTGGTTGTCTTAGATCGGTACTGAGGCATTTGTTTTAGTCTCCAGAATGTATTCAGCGCGGGAAGGGGGCTGAGATAATCTGGGTAGGCCACTCAAAACCCTTCGGCGCAAGAGGAGGCGAGATTCCCAAGGTGTCGGCGAAAGTCGATGCTAAATGCCGGGAATGCTCTGGCGGAAAGCGGTCGAATCCGCTTCGTATGACTGCTCTGTGCTAGTGCTTTGGGGGGATATGCTTGGAATGGCCTGTCTGCTCGCCGACGTTCCTGCGGCTCAAATCGGGAAGACAAGGCAGCCGGCTGCGTCCCAGCTCATTGGGAATCCTCTTGGATTTTGTTGAGCAGGTCCTTGGCCCGTTCGATCGCTTTTTCTTTTTCCGGGCCGTCCGACATCTCGAGAGCTTCGTTGAGCTGGTCGAGAGCCGCGTCCGTATCCAGAAACGGGATATCGATCTCCGCCCCTCCGTAGATGGGCTCGCTGTTAGGGTCTGTGGTATCGACGATGGGTTCATGGATATTGGCCTTTCGCTCTTCCCAAAGCTTGTGCGGAATGGTGTCCTCCTGCTCGAAGGCGTGAAAGGGCGGCAGGACGTCTATGCCTGCCGCGCGTGCCGCGTCGGCCAGCCTCGGAACGTACTCGTCTATCTCCCGCAGCGCGGTCTCCATGCGAAGGTCCCACATGAGCAGCTTGCCGTTGCGAAGGGCTCGGTAGTGAAACAACTCCGGACGCTCGGTGATCGCTTTGACCACGACCTCTTGCGGAGCCTGCAAGACCAGACCCTCGAGGCGGGTCGCAACCAGCATACAGGCCAAATAGAGTGGCAAGGGAAGGTTTTCCTCTTCTTCCATATTCGAAACCAGCCTAGAGCGCCTTCCGCTCGAGGCGAGTCAAGACTGCCCGAAAGTCTGCTCCCGTCCGGAAGGAGAGGGCTTCGAGCCTTTCTTCTTGGGCTTCTGGTTGCAGTGCCCTTTGCTAATTCCCTTTTTGCCTCACGGTGACGGACTCACGGTGATACAGGACCGTAGACTTGGAAGGTGCCGCTGGCGTGGAGTAGTCCGAACATCATGAGCAGGCCGCTGTAGTAGCGATGGCTGCGTAGTTCTTCTTCGGCCATCAATCCATCCGTGTCGCGGCCAACATCGTTCGGCAGCTCGAGGTTCCAGAGACGTTCGACCATCGGTTTTCCCAACTCGGGATCGGCGGCCAACGCGGCCGTCGCCGCTATCCCGGTCAAACCATTGCCGGCCAGCCCAAGGTGCGCCACGCGTCGGCGGCGAAGGAGCGGTCCCATCGGACGATCGGCGTTGCGAAAGAGTTGGCGGCTGGTCCGCGCGACCTCCCCCAGGAAAGCGCGATCCGCTGGATCCTCCGCCCATCGCGCCATCAGCTCCGTAAAGTGCGGCGTATGGTAGGAAGGGTCGGTGAAGTTCGGACCGTATTGACCGTCGGGGGTGAAGCGGATCTGCTTTTCTTCCGGATGAAACATGCTGACGATGCCGCCGCGCTCGGGGTCGTCGTCCTTGTGGATCATCATTCGCAACAGATCCTGCGCTTCGCGTCCGTAGTTGAAAATCCCCTCGCCGTCACCCCAGCGGTGGGAGGCGAAGAAGTGGGCCATGACCATCCAGTTCTTGCCGTCCGGAGCGGGGCCCGCGCTCAGAATACCAGAGGGATGACCCATTTTGCGCTTAGGATGATCATCAGGATGGCGAGGATGTTGAGGGCAAACCCCGCTCGGATCATTTCGCCGATCTTAAGGTCTCCCGAGGAGAATACGATCGCATTGGGCGGGGTGGCGACGGGGAGCATGAAGGCGCAGCTCGCGGCCATAGCGGCGGGAATCGCGAGCTCGGTAGGGGGCGCTCCCAAGGAAATGGCAACTGGACCGATGAGGGGAAGCAAGCCGGCGGCAGTGGCGGTATTGCTCGTGACTTCGGTGAGGAAGACCACAACCGTGGCCGCGATGGCTGCGATCCAAACTAGGTCGAGCCCCTCCAGCGACTGGAACTGGAGGCCGATGTAGACAGCCAAGCCGCTCGCCTTGATGGACGAGGCCAGAGCCAGCCCCCCTCCGAATAGGACAAGCACGCCCCAAGGCAGTCGTTTCATGGCTTCCCATTCGAGGAGGCGCTTCCCTGGCTCGCTGCGTTTGGGAATGAGAAAGAGGATAAGGGCAGCGGTCATGGCGATTCCTGTATCCGTAATTTCGAGACCTGTTAGCTTGGCTAGTTTTATGCGGGAAATCCAAGCGGTGGCGGTGAGGGCGAAAACGGTGAAGACGGCTTTCTCCTCGAAGGACATGGCGCCCATGGCTCGCAGGTCGTCCCGAATTTGGGCGGTCGCCTCGGAGGATTGGGCGGATTCGAAAGTGCCGCGCGTTAAGTAGACCCAGGTGATGAGAAGGAAGAGGGAGCTGAAGGGAACGCCGAAAAGCATCCATTGGCTGAAGCCTATCTGGATGCCGTAGTTGCTTTCCAAATATGCCACCAGCAAGGCATTTGGAGGCGTGCCGATGATGGTGGCCAGTCCGCCGATGCTAGCGCTGTAGGCGACGCTGAGAAGGAGGATGGAGGTGAACTTGGAACTTTGGGACTTATTGCGTTGCGAGTCGTTCAGGAGGCTCGCGATGGAGAGGGCGATGGGGAGCATCATGACAGCGGTAGCTGTATTGGATATCCACATACTGAGAAAGGCGGTTACCAGCATGATGCTGCCGACTTGTAGCCGAGCGTTTGAGCCCACCGAAGCGATGACGGCGCGAGCGATTCGGAGGTGGAGTCCGCATTTTTCTATGGCGATTGAAAGGATGAACCCTCCCATGAAGAGAAAGATGAGCGGGTGCGAGTAGGAGCTGGCCACGGGCTTGATGGCTTGAATGCCGCTCAAGGGGCAGATGACGAGAGGGATGAATGAAGTGACGGGCAGCGGAACCGCCTCGGTCATCCACCAAAGGGCCATCCAAGCTGCGAGTCCGGAGCAACGCCAAGCAAGTGGCTCGAGCTGGTCCGATGGGGAGTCGAGCAGT
>JBNKSG010000335.1:0-3745 GCA_050297195.1 Opitutaceae bacterium
GCTCAAATCCAGCCACAAAAGCTAGCTCAGAAAGGTCGTCGCAGCAACTAAGGAAACTCGCAAATTAGGACTTGCCATCCCTTGGAGCACATCCTGTATTCCCCACCTTCCGAACGCCCAATGGGCGCTGATGGGTCGATAGCTCAATCGGTAGAGCAGTTGCCTTTTAAGCAATTGGTTCCGGGTTCGAGTCCCGGTCGGCCTACCAAAAAGCCTTTGCTGGTCAACAACTTGCAAGGGCTTTTTTGTGCCCATAAGAAACGGGGGCAAACGGGTTGCCCCCCCGTAGGCGACCCTGGATCTACGATTCGCTGAACCTGCAGGCGTCGACTAGCTCCCAAATTCGGGAACTTCGCTGGTCGCGGACCACCCGCCGTCAACCACAAGGGTTTGCCCAGTGATCTGAGAGGCTTCGGGACTGAGCAGAAAAGCCACCGCATTTGCGATATCGGAGGGCAAGGACGCCCTGCCTGTGGGAATCTTGGCAGCCCACTTTTCGGAATATTCGGCATCTCCTTTCAAGGTGCGCTCCGTGAGCGTTGCCCCCGGAGAGACCGCGTTCGTAGTGATGCCGTGGGGCGCGAGCTCGACCACAAGCCCCTTCGCGAGCATTCGCAGCGCCGCTTTGGTCATCCCATAGCAGACCACCCCCTCGTGCGCTTGATGTCCCGTCACCGAAGAGAGAAAAACGATTCGCCCGCCCTTCCCCTGCCTAACCATTTGCCGAGCCGCGAACTTGGCCAGAAAGACCGAGCCCTGAACGTTGAGGTCCAGCATCTGGCGAAGCTCTTCCGCCTCTATGTCCAAAAAACGATTGAATCGCGTCAGTCCCGCATTGGCCACCGCCATATCCAAACCGCCGAAACGCTCAATAGCAGCCCCAACCATCGCCTCTATGAAAAGCGGATCGGAAGCGTCACCCGCGTAGGAAAAACAGTCTTTCCCACTCGGGCTCAACACGGCCGCCGCCTTGGAAGCCGCATCGCGATCCACATCGTTCAGCAAAACCTTGACGCCTTCGCTCACCAAACGCTCCGCAATGGCAAAGCCAATCCCGCAAGCCGCGCCCGTGACGAGGGCGACCATTCCATCTAGCATTCCTCCCTTTCTCGAATTCAACACCTTTGCTCGATAACTGGGTTCGCCCTATTAACTCTTAAAACGCGACACCGGCAAGCCTTCATGGTTGAACAAATTTCCGCTCGCAACATTCGCCCACGCGTAGCCAACCGCTTTGATCGAATCGACACCGCCACAGCTCAACAGAGCCATCCCCCGCGGTATGGGTTCGTCGAACCTATTGCGGCTCGATGGTCACCACAATCCTCTTATATCGGGACAGCGGCGGCTCCCCCTTGTCGGTAAGCTTCAGGATGAAATGGGCAGTCTCGGTCTTTTGAACATGGGGCGCCGTAAAGTTGGCTCGATCTACGTTTTCGGCGCCGTTGACCGAAATGGTTTCCTTGTAGGTTCCGGCTTCCGGATAGTTGAACCAAAGATAGCTGATGCTATCGCCGTCAGGATCGCCGCTACCATAGGCATCCAAGGTGAACCCTTCTCCCGACCTGACCGTAAGCGTGTCCGCGTGATTCAGGTGCGGGACCGGCGGATGATTCGCTTCTTCGTAACTCACAACGCACCAGTCCATGCGGGCGGCAAAGTCGTTTTGGAAATCATCCCGCCAGCGCCACAACGTCACGGCGTTTCCAGAAAAGGAGCGAGTGCCTTTTTCCACGGAGCGTTTGTAGTCTCCAAGAAAATACGGAGTGTAACGATCAGAAGTATCCGTCCAGATGGGACGCGTCGGCTTCTCTAACTTGACCACCGAGCTTCCATCCGCATGACCCGAGAGATCCGGAACCCCCAGTTCGTAGCGGCCGCCCCAACTTCCCCAGTCGGGATGTTCGAGCTGATTCAGACCATTGGGGATCAATCCCAGATAGGCAGGAGTATCGCCTTCCATCCCCCAAGCCACGTCAGGATAAGCAGCCCCCAGCGGGCCATGCCCCTGCTGAATGTTTTGAGCCAGCCATCCGTTGCCTACCGTGGTATTGTCGATGCCTTCGTGCACGCCGTTGATCGCGATCCACGTCGCCTTCCCATAGTCATCGCCAGGAGTGACGATGTAGAACAGATCAGGGAACGTCCTACGAATCCACGCGCCGCTATCGTCTTGATCGGAGATCGTGTAAACGCGCAGCTTGGAGATCAAACGCTGAGTCTCCGCAGCGGACCGGGTCTTCTCAATCTTGAACAAAGCCTGAGCCAAGGTATTCGTTCCACCCCAAACCGACACCCAAAGCGGACGCGGATCTTCCTTTTCCAAGCTCTGGACGATCCAATCCGATCCCTCCGTATCCATGCCTTCTCCCACTCCCGACATCCCATACTTAGGAATCCCTTTTTTGGATACATTTCGCAGCGCCTCCGCAGTGGGATATCCAGTCTCGTGCTTCAACAAGTTCGGTTGCACCCTTTCATAGGCATTCAAGATGGTATCGATAAAATCCGGGCGGATCCGGTTTTGCTGCCAGCAGGAAGTGGTGGCGACAATCCCCTCGATATCGATCTGATTTGCATACAACAGCAACCGCACGAGCGACTGTTCGTCATCCGGATCCGCGCCCATGTCGGTAAGGACGATCAAACGTGCCTTAGGCGAGCCTCCCGTACTGCTTGCAGCAGCAATAGGCCCCAACAGCCACGAAAATAGCAGGAACAGCAGGACTTTCGTCAAATGAGGTAGTTTAATCACTTTGAGGCGGTTTCGGTGTTAATCTGGCAATGACGCTGGAGATCATCCGAAGATTCAACCCTCGTGAAAACCACAATCTGAGAATTCTATACTTATGATGAAAAAGCTGCAATGAATCCAACTTGCCTAATAGTTTTGGAATTCCTTTTCCCGACGAATCAACGACTCCCAGCTCGCTAAATGACGCATACGCCTCCACCCGAAGCCCCAAAGTTGAGAACCCTGATCTTCGGCAACTCCGGCTCCGGGAAGTCAACCTTGGTCCAACGCTACGCGCGAGCGGCTGAAATTGCTCACCTCGATCTCGACACCTTGGCATGGAAAGATCCAGCTGTACGCGAATCGATTTCTGTCAGCGAAAAACGGATACGCAAATTCATTTCCGCGAATTACGAATGGGCAATCGAAGGCTGCTACGCGTCCCTGATCCAAATCGCCGCGCCCCACGCCCAAGAGCTCATCTTCCTGAATCCAGGCACAGCGACTTGCCAAGCCAACTGCCGCTCCCGTCCATGGGAACCGCATAAATACGCCAGCAAGGAGGAACAGGACAAGAACCTCCCCATGCTGCTCGAATGGGTTGGCGAATACGAAAGCCGCGACGACGAATTCTCGCTCGCCGCCCATCGGGAGCTCTACAATTCCTTCGAAGGGCAAAAGACCGAGATCAATTCAAACGAAGAGGCGGAGCAATTTCCACGCGACTAGTCCGCGTTGCTGCGTTCCGCCTTGTCCAGGATCAAAGCTTTCGGAAAGTCCGAGGCATGATCTCCACCGATCGGCCCCAAGCGCTTGTTTCTGCGGTGAGCGCTCGGCTTGCGCAGCGGGACAAAGTCCCCTCCCAAATCCTCCATCATCGCGTAAAGGCGGTCCTCCATCTCTCGAACCTCCGCCGCGTAAGCCGCATCGCAGATCAAATTGTCCTGCTCCATGGGATCTCCTTGCATTGAGCCAAGGGAATGAAGCTAGCTCCATCCATGTACTTCGGCC
>JBNKSG010000336.1:0-3727 GCA_050297195.1 Opitutaceae bacterium
GCCGATGCGGCCGCTTCGGTGAAAGCGCCTTTTCCGTCGTTCAAGTAGAGCAGGTTCGGGGCGTCGAACTGGCAGACGTAGAGGTCGAGGTCGCCGTCGTTGTCGACATCGGCGAAGGTGGACCCAGTGCCCCAGGTTTCCCCTCCGGTCACGCCCGCTTGGGCTGCTATGTCGATGAACTTGAGGGGCTCGACTTGGCGGTAGAGTTTGTTTGGGCCGGTTTTGTTGACGGCGTAGAGATCGACCAGCCCATCGTTGTCAATATCGCCAGCGGCCAGTCCGGTGCCGACGGCGCCGCCTTGGAACTCGCCGTACTTATCTCCCCACATGTCGGGGTCGGCATAGGCGTTCTTGCCGTCGAGTCCTGTTTGGGCGGGGCCCAGTTTCGTGAAAAGCGTCTCTCCGTCTGGGGCGCTGCGCGGCGCGAATGGGGTGCTCGTAACGGCAGCGAAAAGGGAAGCAGGTACGATGAGGCCTGCGAGGATCAAAGGGGCTTTCTTCATATAATTGGGGTAGGTTGAAGTCATTCTATGAACCTAGAATATGGGTGAACAGATGGAAGGGGAATTCTGCTCTATAACTGCGCATTATCGATATTGATGCAGCGCATTTCCTGTTCCCTATGGCTTAGGTAAGAGGGGCAACTATGGCTTTTGCTGGGAGGGAGTTTTAGGTAACTCCGTAGCAGTTGACGGCTTCGGCGACTTTTAGGAATCCGGCGACATTGGCCCCGAAAACGTAGTCGTCCGGGCGGCGATACTTGGTAGCGTAGAAGACACAGTCCTTGTGGATGTTGGCCATGATCGCCTTCAGTCGATCGTCGACTTGCTGGAAGGACCAGTTTTGCAGGGCAGCGTTTTGCTGCATTTCGAGAGCGGATACGGCGACGCCACCTGCATTGGCGGCTTTGCCGGGAGCGAATAGGGCTCCTTTCTCGCGAAGCAGGGCGATGGCGTCCGGCTCGGTTGGCATGTTGGCTCCTTCGATCACGGCTCCGCAGCCATTGTCGAGCAGGCTTTGGGCGTCGGCGAGCGAGAGTTCGTTTTGGGTGGCGCAGGGGAAGGCGATGTCGCAGGGGAAGCTCCAAACCTTCTGCCCTTCGAAGAACTTGGATCCGTGTCGACGTTTTGAATACTCCTCGATGCGGGCGCGTTCGACCTCCTTGAGCGCGGCGACGATATCGAGGTCGATGCCGGCTGGGTCGTGGATGCTTCCCGAGGAGTCGGACATGGCGAGCACCTTGCCGCCTAGCTCCTGGATTTTTCGGGCGCAGTAGATGGCGACGTTTCCCGATCCCGATACGACGCAGTTTTTGCCTTCGAGCGAGTCGCCGCGAGTGGCGAGCATCTCGGCGGCGAAGTAGACGGCTCCGTAGCCGGTGGCCTCCTTGCGGGCGAGGGAGCCGCCCAGACCAACCTGCTTGCCGGTGAGAACGCCTTGGGCGAAGCGCTTGGTGAGCCGCTTGTATTGGCCGGCCAAATACCCGATTTCCCGGGCGCCTACGCCAATATCGCCCGCAGGTACGTCGGTTCCTTCGCCGAGGAAGTGGTAGAGTTCGCTCATGAAGGCTTGGCAGAAGCGCATGACCTCGCCGTCGGACTTGCCTTTCGGGTCGAAGTCGGAGCCGCCTTTGCCGCCGCCGATACCGAGGCCGGTGAGGCTGTTCTTGAAGATTTGCTCGAAGGCGAGGAACTTGATGACGTCGAGCTTGACGGTGGGGTGGAATCGCATGCCGCCCTTGTAGGGGCCGAGGGCGGAGGAGAAGCCGACGCGGTACCCGCGGTTGACTCGGATGCGGCCCGCGTCATCGACCCAGGTGACGCGAAACATGATCTGCCGTTCCGGTTCGGAGATTCTCTCCAGGATCGCGTTCGCTTCGATGTCCGGGATTTCGGCCAGCAGTGGCTCGAGGGATTCGAAGACTTCGGTGACCGCCTGCATGAAGAGTTTTTGGGCTGGGTTGCGGCTCGATAAGGTTTTGAGGGAACGTTTCAGGTAGGAGCTCATGGCTTGGTTTGGGGTTGGGCGCTAGGGGGCCAGTTTTCAATATCAGTTTAACTGGTGGGCGCGCATACGCAAGTGACGGTCTACAAAGCAGTAAGCTCTGATCGTGCTTTTACTTTCTAATTATACGAATAAGGCCGCATATTGCTTGAGTGCGTCGCGGAAATGCTAAGAGTTGGGGGGAAGTTGCCATTCCCAAATTGGCAGCCCTTTGATTCTTAGCCATTTATGCGTGGGAATTCGGCAATATTAAACCAACCGAGCGGCGGTTCCGGCCGCGGATCGTTTTACCGGACGAAGCGGCGCGACTACGTGCTGCCTTTTCTGGCTGCCGGGTTGGTTCTGCTGGGGAGCTTCCGTATGGTGGGATTTTCGGATTTGGGAATTCCGGAGAATGTATCCAAATTCCAAATCAGCTTTGGCTTCATCGCTTTGGGGTACTTGCTTTCGTGGCACTTCGCGAAGCGATTGACTTGGTTGATGCTCCTGGTCGCGGCGGTGGCGCGCATTGCGATGTTGCCGATCGATACGGGCGACCTTTTGAATCGCCGCTTGTGGGACAGCAAGATCCTTGCGGCCGAGCACAATCCTTACGAGCTGGCGCCCAACGAGGATCGGCTGGTCCCGTTCCGAGGGGAGGAGTACGATGCGATCCGCGACAAGGACCGTCCGTCGCGTTACCTGCCCGGCTTGCTTTGGGTGTACAGCGCCTTTGACGAATTTGGGGACCCGCACAACTGGTTTAAGTCTTTGCTGGTGGTATTCGACCTAGCGCTGTGCCTGATTTTTGCTTTTCGTTTCGGGGCTGACCGGGCTGCTCTCTACGCCTGGAACCCGCTGGTGATCTATGCGGTGGGCGGATTGGGTATCGACTATTGCCTGTTCCTGTTGCCCTTCGTGGCGGGGTACTTGATCTGGGACTTTTGGATCGACCAGAAAGGAGGCGTTTCGGTGATCAAGGCTTCGGGCGGCATCGGCAGCGCTTTGGGGCAGTTGGTTTGCATCGCCGCTCTCCTGATGGGAATCGGAGCAGCTATGAACGTGCTCATGGTGCCGGGCTTGCTCTGGCTGATTTGGCACGTGCTCAAGCGCAGCGGAATCCGGGCGGGCTTGGTCACGCTCGTTTTTGCGGGAGCTCCGCTGGTGCTTTCGTTGATGTGGGCATCGATCTCGCTCGATGTGGACCTTTCGAAAATCGTGGCTCCTGAATTTGGCATAGGGGAACGCGGCATCTCGCTGATCCCGGCGATGGTTTCTTTCGTTTCGGGAGCGGTGGTGAATCCGACGGTGTTCCTCTCGCTCTTGGCAGTGGCGACGATTTGGATGGTGCATACCTGCGAGAGCTTGGAGCGCTTTATGTCTTTTTACCTCGTGTGGACGATCGCGCTTGCGACGACGATCTACCCGTGGAGCTTCCTGCTGCTAGCGATCGTAGGGGTGGGGCAGGGCAACTACGTCTTCCGGGTGGCGAGCTTATCGGCTTTCGCCTATTTTGGCGCGTATCGAATCTTTGGTGACACGGAGGTCTGGTCGATGCCTTGGACCTTGCAGGTGCTGATCTGGCTGCCGTTCTTGATCGCCGCTTGCCACTATACGGTTGGCAGCCGCACGAGGCACGGTTTCTACGTGCATCACTTCTAGCCTGCATTATTCATGAGACTTCTACTACGCGCCCACGAATCCCGCCCGGAAGCGGCCTTGCCTTGGTTCGCGACCGAAGCGG
>JBNKSG010000337.1:0-3668 GCA_050297195.1 Opitutaceae bacterium
GAATCCGAGCATATCGTGCAAGTCCCCATCGATTCCAATCTGAAAGACCAGCCGCTCACCTTTACGCTCACTGGCGACCAGCAAGACTTTGACAACGTCCTCCCCATCGCCCCGGAATACATTCCCGAGGCTCAAATCGGACTTATCAGCAGCGCCTCAGTCAGCGAAAGCCACGCCGCGCCCTACTTTGTACAAAAAGGCGTGCAGGGATTTGAAAGTCCACGGACCAGCATCAACGCGGACACCCCTTTGAGCGCGGACAACGAAGCCTACTTCATCGACCGCGCTCTGAATCCAGACGAAGCAGCCACCCTCAGAAGTGCGATAGAAAACGGTAAATACGCCCTCCTCATTGCGGATGTTATTGAAGTAACCGATACACTGAAAAGTCTGACCGGCAGCAGTGAGTGGAAAGTCGAAGAACGCTCACTCGCCACCGGTCTCCTGATCGGCGAAGTCAATTTCGAGCACCCGCTCTTCGCTCCCTTCGCCTCGCCGCAATTTAGCAACTTTGCAAATATCAACATCTGGCAGGCCCCTGAAATCGCAGCGCCCGAAACCGCTCGCATCTTAGCTCGCTTTGACGACGAGACACCGCTGCTGACCGAAATCAAAATCGGCACAGGAACGCTCTACATCTGGACGGGAAGCTGGGCTCCCGAGGCCTCCCAATGGGTTCTCTCCAGCAAATTCATCCCCTTCCTACACCGTTTCGTGCTGCAAGCATCCGGTGGCCCCGCCCTCCCAAGCAACACCTCGCTAACGCGAGATAGCATTGATCAATTCAAAGGTATCCTATCTCGGGATACAGTGGACAGCGTCGGCGTATATGAAGTGCCCGGCTTTCAGAAGAGATGGATCGCTTTCCACCCCACCCTCGAAGAAAGCAAGGTAAAGCCAATTTCTGAAGACCGCTGGGACCAATTGGGCCTGCCGGAATTTGAAGTTTCCGTAGCCCTTCAACAGATCGAAAGAATTCGCGCGAACTCAAACAAGGAATCCGCAGTCCAGCTCGAACAGAGACAACACATTTGGCAATGGTTGCTTTGGGTCGTGCTCGCCCTGCTCGCCGTCGAAAGCCTCCTTGCCATTATCACACCGCAGAAAGGACAAACCGTATCGTAATGAATTATCAGATACAGAACAAGTCGCACCTTTCGCACGCGAAGTTGCAGAATGTCCTTTTTCCCCTCGCTAAAAGGTTCCGCCAGACGAAACGAATCAAAGTCCGCACCAGGGCCTTCTTGAAGGCATTCGTCGTCAATGCGGCAGCCGCGATTCTCACCCTTGCGCTTCCTCACATCGCAATCGTCAGCCTTCCCATAGCCCTACTGATCACGCTTTCCCTCATATTCCTAGCCTACCGGCAGGAAAGCCGCATCGAGCTCGACTATCAAGAAACCGCTCGCCAGATCGAAGCTGCAAATCCGGGCTTGAACCAGGCGCTTATCACTGCCGTGGAACAAAACCTCGCGGGCAACAGCGGTTTCTTCTCCACCCAAGTCACGAACCAAGCCCTGTCTTCGAACACGGTCGCAAACTGGAGCCGTATCGGAAGAACTCAGCAGTGCCTCACCGTGCTTGCCCATATTGGTTCGCTCGCGATCCTTGCCCTCGCAATGTATGCCAGTTTCCACGCCGACCGATGGACTACCATTGGCAGCGGCCCGATAGAGCGTACTACAATCACAAATACCAGCTTGCAGATAGAACCGGGCGACGTGGAGGTCGAGCGCGGGTCGTCGCTGGTCATCACCGCCCGTTTTTCCGGAAACGTTCCCGAGGACGTGGAATTGGAACTGCAGCAAGCCTCTGGCCTCAGCCGCACCTTTAAAATGGCTCGCAGCCTTTCCGATCCCGTATTCGCCTATTCGGTACAGGACTTAGAGGAACCAGTGAGCTATCGCATCAGCTACCTCGGCACGGACAGCGAGTCCCACCAAATCTCAGTCTTCGAACTGCCAAAGCTTCGCAGCGCCAATGCCCTGCTCGAATTCCCCGATTACACGGGCTGGGAAACCCGCGAAGTCAAGGACACCTTGCGGCTCTCCGCAATCGAAGGGACGAAACTGACCTACACCTTCGAAATAAACAAACCGGTCGCGAGCGCGATTCTCGAAAGCAAGAAAGGCGAGCAGATCAAGCTGGATCCAAGCAACGAATACAAAACCCGGTTTTCGCTGGAGTCTGTTTTAGACCGCTCAGAAACTTACACCCTGAGACTCCTAGACGAAGCCGGCCGCAAAAACGAATTCCCATCCGAAATCCGCATCGATTCGATTCCGAACAAACGTCCCGACATCAGAGTCCAAAGTCCCAAAGGCGACCTCCGGGTATCGCCACTCGAGGAAGTGCTTTTCACGGGTTCCGTGAACGACGACTTTGGCTTGCTGGACTACGGGATCGGTTTCGCCTTCGCAGGCAAGGAGCCAAAGACCATCTCCTTGGCGCCCGCTCAAACCGAGAACGACACTCTGGAAGAAGGCTTGAACTACCTTCTCGACCTTGAGCCATACGGGCTCGATCCGCAGGACACGTTTAGCTGGTACGTTTGGGCAAACGACTACGGGCCGGACGGAAACATTCGCAGAACCTCCGGCGATCTTTACTTCGCGGACGTGCGAAGCTTCGACGAGATTTTTCGCGAACAGGATCAAGGCGGTCGCGGGCAAGGCCAAGCGGGAGAACAAGGAATGGAGCTGCTCGAGAAGCAACGGCGCATCGCGATCTCGCTCTTCCGTATCAAGAATGCGGCTACGAATATTAAATCCGAAACCGAAAACCTAGACGTTGTTCAGCTGAGCCAAGTCGAAGCCCTCGAGGAATTGCAGCAGCTCATTCCAGAGCTGGAGGAAGCCCAATCCGTTCAATACGCCACCGAGGCTCAGCGCTTCATGGAAGGCGTCGACGTGGGTCTGAGCCGCGCCATCGACCAACCGAGCCTTGAACCGCTCGACCTCGCTTGGAGCGATGCCCAAAACGCCTACGACAGACTGGTTAAACTAAGCAACGACGAGTTCAACGTATCCCGCTCCCAGAATCCCCAGCAAGGCTCCGGCCGAGGTGCCTCGCGCAACCAAGCGCAGATCAACGAGCTAGATTTCCGTCAGGAGGACAGTCGCTACGAAACCGCATCCGAAGCCCAATCGCTTACCTCTCCTGACGAAAAAAAGGATTTGGAACTCATTTCCAAGCTGAACGAACTCTCTCGCCGGCAGGACGACATCAACGATCGCCTCCAAGAAATGCAGAGCGAATTGGCCCTGGCCAAATCCGAGGAGGAACGCGAGCGCATCCAAAGGGAGTTGAAGCGACTCGAGGAAGAGCAACGCCAAATGCTAGCTGACGCAGACGAGGCGATTCGCCAAGCAGGCAACCGCCAGAAGACGCGCGATTTGCGTGAACAACTCGAGCAAGCCCGAGAAAACATGAGAGAAGCGAGCGAGGACCTCGAAGAAGGAGAGGTCTCACAGGCTCTGGCCTCGGGCACGCGGGCCCAAAAGACGCTCGAGAAGAGCCGCGAACAAATGCGACAGTCAAATAGCAGCCAATTTTCCGAAGCCTTGAGGGAGGCGCGCTCGCGAGCCGAACAGCTTTCAGAATCTCAGAAGCGCCTCGAAATAGAAATCGAGGATTTCGCCGAAACCTCACGCTCCAAGCTGGATGAC
>JBNKSG010000338.1:0-3663 GCA_050297195.1 Opitutaceae bacterium
TAAACGTAGCGCGGAGCTTTCCTTGTCGCGGCGTAGCGTTAGTAGAGACGGAAGCCCGCGTCAGCAATGCAGGATCTCCGAACACGCGTTCGAACGGATCCATTTTCATTCCCTTCGTCGCACTTAGTGCCCTTAGTGGGCAACCCTCTAGTCCGCGATCAAATCCGTCTACATCAACATCGAACCCACCGGACGCTGGCTCATCGCCGCCAACATGGACAGCGAAACCTGCGAGCTCTTCCGCGTCGACCCCGTATCCGTAAAACTAACACACACAAGCAGCCTAGAAATCCCCGCCTGCTCCCGCGTCGCCTTTTTGTAAAACGAGAGAAACGACCTCTTAGTTTGGATCCGCTACCAAATACTTCCAGACTCGGTAAAACAATGGAGAGCCATCGTCCCATTCGATAGGGATGTGAGCCTCTCCTTCTACAAGATTGAGCAACGACACATCCTCCCAACTAAATAGGTCTCCAGATTTGGACAACAAAAACTCAACGTCCTTTTCGGCCTGAAGTACTATTTGAGGATTTCCCTCTGCGTTTGTTTCCAAGCGAATAGGAACAGGAGTACCCGACTCGATCTCCCACTCAGAAATAGACCTCATTGAATGGAACATTGAAAACCGACCTTCGACTTCGTCCGAAAAATACACTCGCCCAAACGGCCCATCACTGAGGGCACTGCCAACGCTCCTAGATTCAAAATCCACGACTGCAATCTCTGAATAATTTCCACCACCCAGGAAGAAACTATCCCAAAGTGGATAATTTGCTCCGCTTAGGATTGCGTATCGACCGCTTGGAGAAACATCGATGTGATCCCATCCATTCACGGACTGGACTGAGAGCTTCTTTTCGACTAAACCATTTGATAGTTGATACGAATAAATAGATTGCCCCGTGAGCACATACAAAAGGCCTCCATCAGCACTAAAGCAAACGGACCGAACCAATTCTTCTCCAAATTCGGGATACAGAGTACCTCCCCCCAACGCATCATGAATCTCAAGAATCCCACCTGCACCAACCGAAGACTCTAGTTCGGTTCCCAATTGAGGATTCCACGCGTCTAGTCCACCAGAACTATCGCTATAGTAAGTGATACTCCGAGCAATCGTTGACTCAATTCCCCATGCTGTTTCAATAGTTGAGCCAAAAAGGGAATCGCTGAAACCACGATTTTCCCTATAGTTGGAAACGACCGCGACCTTTTGGCTATTCTCAGATGCCTCAAGCTGAATAACACTCCCGGAAAACTGACTTTTCAGCTCTGAAGTAAAAAGGAACGAACCGTCCGACGCATCGAAGAATTGGAGTACTTGTCCGTTAGAGATGACAACTCGATCCAATTTTTCTATAAACCGCCCCATCGAATATGGGACGTCCTGATTGAGCCCCAACAAAGGAGAGAGAGAGGTTACTCCCCAAGCATCCATCCAAGCCTGCATAGCGGAGTTCTGACCTGATCCCCAAATCAACTGCAGGTAGTCACTTTCATCTTCACTTATTCCAGTCGACTGAGCAGGCGGCTCAAGACGGATAACTCCTTCTTCCGAAGACAGATCAATCAGATCAACGAACAACTGATCTTCATTCCCACTTGCCGCGAGGAGTTTTCGATCTTTTGAAGATGCATCCAACAATTCTGCACGTTGCTCTCGGCGATACGCGTATGGAAAAGAACCTATAGTCACAGTCTCATCCGAATCAGAAAAATAGCCTTCAGGATAAAACTCGATATCAAAGGAGTCGGAAACGTACGATGTTTCTCTATCAACGACCTGAGCAAAAAGTAGCGGAGAACTATGATTACCTCCACCTCCCCAAAACGAACCTCCACTATTTGACATCAACCAATCCTTTTCAGGACCAATGCGGAAACACTGATCGAATTTATCCCTCGCGACGATCGTATAACGAATCGGCTCGGCCAACTCGACTTTCAAGAGGGCATTGTTTTCAGACTCTACGAACAGGGAATTCTCAGCAAAAGGGATAACTGATTTGTATCGACTACTCGGTAACTTGATTCGGCCCCGTACGCTACCGCTTTCCAAGTCAATCACCTCCATAAGACCACCCAATGAGATTACAAAGAGCCTCCCACCAAGCTCGTCTACACTTAGATGAATAACATCTTCGCCCGACAAAGGGATAGAAGGCAGCGATTCACCACTTCTCAAATTCCAGCGATCAATCTCCGAAGCATTCGAATCATACATGAGAAATTGACCCAAATCAGCGGAAAACCCGGCAAACGGTTCATCTGACTCATTCTCTACTTCAAAAAGTATCGAGTTTTCACTTACATTCCAAACCTCGACCTTGGGTGAGTTTTTATCCGAGAACGCAAAAAAACGAGAATCTGAAGAGACGAAAAACGAAGAATCGGTTAATTCCGTTCTGCCAAGGAGCCTCTGCCCTTCCAAATCAATCGCCGCTAATCGATTCGAAAGGGCAATGTACTGCCCGAACTCTAAGTCGATTCTGTCCAACTCAAGACCATAAGAGATCAATGGAAATTCAGCCGTTTCCCTTAAGGCAATCTCCAAGACAGATGTTATGTCAGAATCCAACTTCATAGAATTCATCAAACTTCCATCTTCAGCCCGATACATTCGGACCTCATAAGAGCCTTCATCCTTAAAAAGACCTACCACCCGATTGCTCCGAGATTCGACAAAGTAGCTCTTCAATCTCTCCCGAGGAAATACAAACTCCACCTCGCCACTTATTGGGCTAAGTCCGACCAATGAGTACGATTCATCCCCACTCAATTTCCCACTGACGAGAAGAACAGTACCATTCGAAACAAACGCTGCCCCATCAACATGAGCGAACATCTCAAGAGGTGTCTCTCCAAGCGAATCTACCTGCAGACGCGCAACGCTCCTGCCTTGAAGCTGAGAAGACAATAGGTCCAATACCAAAGTCCATTTGTTGCTCGTTGCTTCCGAATAACCAACAGCAGGCGCATACAGAGACTCTGATTCAGACTCAGCCCCTCTGATAATGCTCAAGGTGTTTGGATCGAAAAGATGCCCTACCTGCGGAAACCAAGCTAATTGATCCGATAAGATTCGTGGGGATTTAGAAAACCGGACCTTCCTCTCCAGCCCCAAGCTAAATGAGCCCGCAGAGGGATAGGCCCGACCAAACTCCATAACCGTTCCGACCTGAACCGGCCTATCGTTCTTTGCGTATGCAGCAGCTTCCAGCTGCTCAAAAAGCGGGGAAATGAAGAAGCCGAAAGCCGAAGCGATGACGATGAGGTAACGATTCATGGAAACAAGAGATGCAGGATCAAAGATTCAGTTTATTGAAAAACTCCAATCAAACAACCGTGTGCACGACCTAAGTACATCTATCAATACATTTGTTCGACTTCCAAAGCATGGCACCTTTTCAGTCGACAAGTATCCGGAGAGTTCACTGTGGATGGATACGATCCCTCCGGCCGCTGGCTCATCGCCGCCAACATGGACAGCGACAACTGCGAACTCTTCCGCATCGACCCCGTATCCGGAAAACTCGCACACACAAGCAGTCTCGAAATACCCGCCTGCGCCCGCGTCGCCTTCCTGTAAACGTAGCGCGGAGCTTTCCTTGTCGCGGCGTAGCGTTAGTAGAGACGGAAGCCCGCGTCAGCAATGCAGGATCT
>JBNKSG010000339.1:0-3648 GCA_050297195.1 Opitutaceae bacterium
TGCAAGATCTCATAAAAATAAACACGCGGGCTAAAGCTCCGCGCTACAAAAAACAAAACATCATGACTACACAAAACACCGAGCAACTTTATAAGGACCATGTTCTCGGCAATTATGGATTGCCGCCAATTACGTTCACGCGTGGCCGTGGAGTGCGCGTGTGGGATGATGCGGATAAGGAGTATATCGATTTCTGTTCAGGGATTGCAGTGCTCACCCTCGGTCATAGCCATCCAAGATTGGTATCCGCGATTCAATCACAAGCGGAGAACCTGATTCATGTCAGCAACCTCTACCGGAACGAGAAGCAGGCACTGCTCGCCGCCAAGCTCAACGAGCTCGCGGGCGGTGGCGGCAAGGTCTTCTTCTGCAATAGCGGCGCGGAAGCGAACGAAGCTTTGATCAAGCTTTCGCGTCTCTACGGCAAGTCTAAGTCCGGCGAGGAAGGGAAGCAGTATAAGGTGGTCGTGGCGGAACAGGCGTTCCATGGGCGGACCTTTGGCGGCATGAGCGCCACGCCGCAGGAAAAGATCCAAGGCGGTTTTCGCCCGTTGGTGCCCGGCTTCGAAGCCGCTCCATTGAACGATCTGCAAGCCTTTGCTGACAAGGTCGACGAGAGCACTTCCGCGATCTTCGTCGAAACCATTCAAGGCGAAGGCGGGATCAATCCGTGCTCCATCGAGTTCCTGCAAAGCTTGCGCAAGCTCTGCGACGAGAAGGGCATCCTCCTTCTCCTAGACGAAGTGCAATGCGGGGCCGGCCGTTCCGGTACCTTCTTTGCTTTCGAAAAGGCGGGCATTCGGCCGGACGCAATCGGAATGGCTAAAGGCCTAGGCGGCGGCGTTCCGATCGGCGCCGTGTGGATGGACGACAAGCACGCATCGCTGTTTGGTCCAGGCTCGCACGGAACCACCTTTGGCGGCACGCCGCTCATCTGCGCGGCGGCCCTAGAAACGATAGCGGTTTTAGAGGAGGGCAATCTTCTCACTAACGTTGCTGAGAATGGGGCATATTTTGTCGAGCAGCTCAAGTTGCTCAAGGCAGAGTTCCCTGACTACATCATCGATGTGAGAGGGCAGGGCTACATGCTTGGTATCCAGATTGCGGAACTTCCGTTCGAGATGGTGACCAAGATTCGGGAAGCGGGTCTAGTTGTTCCTCCTGCAGGGGGGAATGTTATCCGCTTCTTGCCGCCCTTAATTGCCACGAAGGCCGACATCGATGCGGCTCTCGAAATCGTCAAGGGTGTCATTGCCACCCGGGTCGCTGAACAAGCAGCTGCTGTGTAACCAATTAGCCAATACCCAAAAACCAACACTTATTCATGCAACATTTTCTCAAGGAAACGGATTTGACTGTTAATCAGGCCGCGGAGGTCTTCACGCTCGCTCACGCTCTCAAGCAGGGCCGCGGCAAGCACACGCCTCCTACCCTCAAAGGGCAGACCTGGGCTATGATCTTTTCCAAATCCAGCACCCGTACTCGCGTTTCCTTCGATGTGGGAATCCACGAACTAGGCGGACATCCGATCTTTCTCAACAAGAACGACATCCAACTGGGACGCGGCGAGTCGATCTACGATACGGCTAACGTACTCTCACGCTTCGTGCATGGATTGATCGTACGCACCTACGAGCAGACGGAGATCGAGCAGCTTGCCGAGCTCGGTAGCGTGCCGGTTATCAATGCTCTCACCGATTACCTGCACCCCTGCCAGATCTTCACCGATGCTTTCACCATGGCGGAACGTTGGGCGGACGGGACCAATTTCCTCGAGTCGCTCAAGGGCAAGAAGCTGGCCTACTTTGGCGACACCGCCAACAATATCGCCAACTCATGGATTCTCGGGGCGGCCATGTTCGGCATGGAGCTGGTGCTCGCAGGACCGGAAGGTTACGAGCCGGGTAAAGACATTCAGGCAACTCTCGCCGAAAGCGGCCTCGCTCCGACTTGGAGCTTCACGAAAGATCCAGAAGCAGCGGCCAAGGACGCAGATGTGCTCTACACCGATACTTGGGTGAGCATGGGCCAGGAGGAAGAATCCGCTGAGCGCATCGCTGCCATGAAGCCTTACTCCGTGACTTCCGATCTCATGAAGCTCGGCAAGTCCGACGCGCTCTTCATGCACGACCTTCCAGCCTACAAGGGCATGGAAGTGCAAGAAGACGTGCTCTACGGAAAGCAATCCATTATCTTCGACGAAGCCGAAAACCGGCTCCATACTCAGAAGGCAATCATGTCGGTGCTCGCAGAAGCGAACCGGCGATAATTATCTTCCACGAAGGACACTAAGAAACACGAAGTAGAGGAGAGTTTTAGAATTTATCTTAGTGACCTTCGCGAACTTAGTGGGCAAAAAACTTCCAACAATTTTAGCATTATGAAAATCGTACTCGCATACTCGGGCGGCTTGGACACTTCAGTCCTCGTTCGCTGGCTCAAGGATCATTACAACGCGGAGATCATCACCTTCGCCGCTGACGTCGGCCAGGAAGAGGAGCTCGACGGTCTCGAGGAAAAGGCGAAGGCCACTGGCGCTTCCGCCCACTACACCCTCGATCTCAAGGACGAGTTCGCCAAGGACTACATCTACCCGATGCTGCGGGCGAACACGATCTACGAAGGCCAATACTACCTCGGCACTTCCATCGCCCGTCCGCTCATCGCCAAGGCCCACATCGAGCTCGCTCGCAAGGTTGGCGCCGACGCGGTTGCTCACGGCGCTACTGGCAAGGGCAACGACCAAGTTCGTTTCGAGCTCGGGTACGCAGCCCTCGCTCCCGACCTGCAAATCATCTCCCCTTGGAGAATGGAGGTGTTCCGCAAGGCTTTCCCGGGTCGTACCGAGATGATCCAGTACTGCGCTGACAATAACATCGACGTCGAAGCGTCCGCTTCCAAGCCGTACTCGATGGACCGCAACTCCCTGCACATTTCCTACGAAGCCGGTATCCTTGAGGATCCATGGTTCGACCCGACCACTCCGGAAAACAAG
Organism: Opitutaceae bacterium; assembly: GCA_050297195.1. Lineage (GTDB taxonomy): Bacteria > Verrucomicrobiota > Verrucomicrobiia > Opitutales > Opitutaceae > Pelagicoccus. Next base: position 2,996 of record JBNKSG010000339.1, read on the forward strand.
AAGATGTACAAGCTCACTGTCGATCCTGAGGATGCGCCGGACGAAGCACAGTACATCGAGCTCGATTTCGAAAAGGGAGACTGTACCGCTATCGATGGCGAAAAAGTCACGCCTGCGGAAGCCGTCTACAAACTCAACAAGATTGCCGGCAAGCACGGCATCGGTCGCGTTGACATCGTGGAAAACCGCTTCGTCGGCATGAAGAGCCGCGGTGTGTACGAGACGCCAGGTGGCACGATCCTCATGATGGGTCACAAGCAAGTCGAGTCGCTCACCATGGACCGCGACCTCGAGCACTTGCGCGACAGCCTCATCCCGAAGTACGCGGAGCTTGTCTACAACGGTTTCTGGTTCGCCCCCGAGCGCGAGGCGCTGCAGGCTTTCATCGACAACAGCCAAAAGAGCGTCACCGGCACCGTCCGCCTCAAGCTCTACAAGGGCAACGTCATCGTCGTCGGCCGCAAATCCGACAAGACCTTGTTCAATCCCCAGATTTCGACTTTCGAGGACGACGCCGGGGCCTACAACCAACAGGATGCCGAGGGCTTCATCCGCTTGAACAGCTTGCGGATGCGGATTGAGGCGATGGTTACCGGACGCAAGTAATCCCGCCCCGCACCGTAGTCTGTTTTCGACGGGGCCTTTCAGCCGAC
>JBNKSG010000340.1:0-3641 GCA_050297195.1 Opitutaceae bacterium
GGGTCCAGCGCGGCGCGGCATTCTGCTAGTAGTTCGATTTCTTGCTGAGAATGTTTGCTCCGCTCGTTTGGGCTGCCGCGTTTTGAGAGAAGGTCACTGGAGTGGCGTTTAGCAGGTATCCATTGCTGGATCCGCCTTGGCTGGCTAGCGAATTGATCTGGTAGATCGTATCGCTGGAAATGCTTTCTGATGGCGAGTCCGGGGCATCTTCCACTTTTACTGTGAAGTAGGCTTCCTGATCTTCGCTTGGTTCGGCTTGCGCGAGCGAATCGCTGGGAGCTTGAACCTCTGTTTCCGTTCCCTTCGAGAGGAAGCGGGTGTTGGTGACTGCGAAAAAGGTGAGAGCCACGGCTCCGGCGGCGGCCACAGGCGGGGCTGCCTTTCGGGCGATTATCATGCACGCGCGGCGAAGGCGGGTGTGCATGGGCTGTATGTGGACGAAAGTGGTGAGCTGCCGGCTGCGGAACTCCTGCTCGAAGGTTTCCCAGAAGGCTGCGTCTGGCTTCTCCAGCTGCTTGAGCTTTATGAGTTTGCTCAGGCGTTGGTCAGCGTTGGCTGATGAAGCTGTGTGGGTGTGGGGGCTCATCGATTTTCGGGCTACTGGATGTAGTCTTTCAGTTCGGCTTGCAGAAACTGTTTGGCGTAGTGCAGGCGAGAGCGAACCGTCCCGACGGAGGTTCCGACGATTTCAGCGATCTCTTTGTGGCTGAGGCCGTCGATCTCGTAGAGGGTGATCACGGTCCGGTGCTTGACTGAGAGTTTCTGGAAGGCGTCGTTGAGCTTTTCCTGAAGCTCGTTCATCAGCGTGTTCTTGTCGGAGTCGGAGTCGGTCTTAAGTTGCTCGATGAAGCCGGCGGAGTGGTCTTCCTCGCTCATCTTCTCGAAGCTGAAGAAGCGACGAAGCTTGTTCTTTCGGAGGTGGGTGAGCGTGGTGTTGAGAGCGATTCGGTAGAGCCAGGTGAAGAAGCTCGACTTGCCTTTGAACCTTCCGATGGATTGGAAGGCTTTGATGAACGCGTCTTGGGTCAGGTCGGAGGCGTCCTCGCGGTTGGAGGTCAGGTTGTAGACGACGGCGTAGATTCTCTCGCGGTACTTGGTGACCAGTTCGTCGAACGCATCGACGTCTCCCTCTTGCACCTTTTGTACGATCAGAAGGTCGTCGTCGGCCTCCTGACGCCGCTCGGGCGTGGAAACCAAGGTCTGTTTGATGGCCTTGCTGATGCTCATTTAGGGGTTGTAGGGATAAGTTAGGATCCCAGATTTATATGCAATTTCTCGGAGATTTGAAGCCGCTTTTTTGCTTTTCCGCGATTTGGGCGACCTAGAGGGCTTCTACTTGGTTCCAAAGGAGTTGGCTTATGGTGCGGAGGTGAGCGGCGGACGGGTTGTCCTCGAAGGCTTCGATTGCGGCGCGGCCTTTGGCGATCTCGTCGAATATGGCTTGGCGTACCTCCTCGAAAATCCCCATTTCGCGGAGTTTGGCTAGCCAGCGCGGTACGTCGGCCTCGATCTTTCCGGCGAGCGAGTCGCGAAGCTCTTGCGACTCGGCCTGAGGGAGTCTGTCTCGCATGAGGATCAGGGGCATGGTTGGCTTTCCCGTGGCGATATCGGTGCCGAGCGTCTTGCCTATCTTTTCCTGCGAGCCGAAGAGGTCGGTCATGTCGTCGTAGATTTGGTAGGCGATGCCGAGGTGGCGGCCGAAGGTGCCGGCTGCCTTCACGTAGTCGTTGTCGAAGCCGGCGAGCCGGGCGCCGAGGTGGCAAGACACGCGGAAGAGCTCTGCAGTCTTCAGGTCGATGACGCGGAAATAGGTTTCCATGTCGAGGTCGGGGTCGCCTCTCTGCATGGTTTGCAGGATTTCTCCGGTGCAGACTTGGCGCATCGATAGGGCGATGTCGCGGCAGACCTCGTTGGTGGGAAATTGGGTTGCTAGGTAGACGGCGTGGGAGAAGAGGGCGTCGCCGAGGAGGACGGCTGTGGCGTTGTTGTACTTTTTGGCGACGGTGGCTCGGTTGCGGCGGATATCGGCCTCGTCCATGATGTCGTCGTGCACGAGGGTGGCGAGGTGGATGGTTTCCACGACTGCGGCGAGGCGTACGAGCTTTTCGTCGACTACCGACTCCTTGTTCCAGCCGCTGAAGAAGATGAGCGAAGGGCGTATACGCTTGCCGCCGGTTTCCATGCTGTAGGCAACATGCTTGCGGATTTCTGGCTCGAATGCGGCGATCTGCTCCTCCAGGAAAGCGTCGAGCGCTGTCAAGTGAGGTTGGAGCAGCTGAAACAGTTCAGGGAGCTGCTTTGTTGTGCCCGAGCGGGTAGTTTGAGTCATGTTATGCATCGATCGAAGTAGCAACCAGTATGCATCGCATACGACGATCCCATTGCAAACCCGAATGCGTTTGGCGGGCTAGACGACGCGGACCTTGGTGAGGTCTTGGCCGTCGATGATGCCGATCGGCTTGTTGGTTTCGTCGACTACGATGAGGTCGTCGATGCTGTGCTTCTCAAAGGTTTTGAGGGCTTGGGCTGCGTAGGAACCGCTGGCGATGGTGATGGGCTTGGGGGTCATCACCGTGCTGGCGGGGCTGTCCAGGAAGTTGGGGTGGCTGAGGATATAGCGGCGAATGTCGCCGTCGGTCATGATGCCAGCGAGGGTGCCGTCTTCTTCGAGCAGGGCCACGCAGCCGGAACTTTTGGCGGACATCTCGGCGAGGCAATCCTTGCAGGTGGCGGATTTTGGCAGGGCGGCGAGGCGGGCGGTGGGGCGCATGATCTCCTCGACCTTGGGCGAGAGGACGCGACCGAGGGCGCCGCCCGGATGGAATTTGGCGAAGTCTTCGCGGGAGATGGAATTGAGTTCGAGCAGGACCATGGCGACGGCGTCGCCGATTGCCATGGCGGCGCTGGTGCTGGCGGTGGGGGCGAGCTCGAGGGGGCAGGCCTCGCGGTCGGCGCAGTAGGCGAGAGTGGCGTCGCAGAGCTGGGCGAGGCTGGACTCGGTCTTGGCGGTGACGGCGATGGTTTGCACGTCGAAGCGCTGGACCATGGGGAGGAAGCGCAGGAGTTCGGCGGTTTCTCCGCTGTTGCTGAAGGCGATGACGGTGTCGCCTTGGCGGCAGAGGCCGAGATCGCCGTGCAGGGCTTGCACGGGGTCGAGGAAGGTGGAGGGCGCTCCGGTGGAGTTGAGGGTGCCGACTAGCTTTTGGCAGATGTGAGCGTTTTTTCCGACGCCGCTGAGGATGAGCTTGTTGCCGCGGGCGAGCGTTTGGTGGAGGAGGGTGACGACTTGGGCGAAGCCGTTTCCGAGAGCGTTGCGGGTGGCCTGCAGGGCCGCGATTTCGATATCGAGGCAACGTTGGCCTTTGGCGATGATTTCAGGTGTTTCCATGAGTATTGGAATCAAAACTGTGTATTCGGTATTTAGGACTTGGAAACGCGGCTTGGGTTGCTGTCTTATGCAGGGAGAGAGGATACTAAATGACGCTAAGGGCAAAGGCTTCCAGACTATTTTTGATAACGCTTTCGGGCTTCCTGTTATTGGCGGGCTGCGCTCAGCAGGGGTCGCTGGAGGTGTTGAACGAGGATGAGGATCCTATCTTTCGCCGGGCTCGAGACTTGTATGCTCGGGGCATGGAGAATGA
>JBNKSG010000341.1:0-3596 GCA_050297195.1 Opitutaceae bacterium
GCAAACCAACTGGCTCAGCTCGCCAACTACAATAACACTGTGTTGCAGGCCTTTCGAGAAGTGGAAACCGCCCTCCGTGCCGAGTCCGACCTTCTCGAGCTCGAAGAAGCGACTCGAACCAGCGCCACAGAAAGCCAGCAGGCCGAGCAACAAGCCTGGCAGCTCTACGAGCGCGGTCTTGTCGATATCACCGCCGTGCTCGACGCGGAACGCCGTTCCTTCACCGCCCGTTCCCAACTCATCTCCATTCAAAACCAACGCCTGCAAAACCGCATCAATCTGCACATCGCCCTCGGCGATGACCTGTAATTTTCCGCCACTACAAAAAAATGGAAGAAAAAGAATACCGCCCCAATTTCCCGCAATGGCTCTTGTTCCACGTCATTCCTGCCATCCTCATCCTAGTCATCGGCTCCGCCGCGATCCTAGGCGTGGCCTTCCTCCTCAAGCATGATCCCGAATCCAAGCCCGTCATCAAGGCGGTCCCGACGGTCGAAGTAATCGAAGTCCAACCCGAGACCACGCAGGCCATCGTCGAAAGCCAAGGCATCGTCGAAGCCCGCACGCAAACCAACCTCTTCGCCGAAGTTTCCGGACGCGTCCAAAGCGTCTCCCCTGCCCTTTACGCGGGAGGATTCTTCGAAAAAGGTGACATCCTCGCCAAGATCGACAACACCGACTACTTGGCGAATCTGGCAGCGGCAAAGAGCCGCCGCGCCGAAGCCCAACTCGCTTACGAGCAAGAGCGAGCCGCCAGCGCCCAAGCCTTGGAGGACTGGGAGAAGATTGGAAATAGCGAAGCTCCTAGCGAGCTTGCGCTGCGCAAGCCGCAGCTGGACCGAGCTAGCGCGAACCTGGAAGCAGCCACCGCAAACGTAGCCTCAGCGGAACGCGACCTGGAACGCACCGTGGTGCGCGCTCCGTACGCCGGACGCGTCCAATCGAAATTCGTGGACATCGGACAGTTCGTGAACGCACGCAGCAGCCAGATTTCCAGTATCTACGCGGTGGATACAGCAGAAGTTCGCCTCGGCATTAGCCTCGACGACACGCGACTCATCTCCTTGCCCGAATCCTACGAAGACGGAACCATCAGCGGCAAGAAGCCCAAAGTCACCCTCATCGCCAACTACGGCGGGAAGGATTACGAATGGGAAGGCATCATCGACAGGTCGGAAGGTTCCGTCGACCCGCAGACCAGGCTGCTCTACTTGGTGGCCCAAGTCGATTCGCCCTACGCCAAAAGCGAGTCAGGTAATCGCCCGCCCCTTAAGGTTGGCTCCTTCGTGCGAGCCAAGATCATGGGCGAGCAAACCGAGCAGTCCTTCACCGTTCCGCGACGGGCCCTGCGAGAGAACGACTCCCTCTATATCGTTTCCGACGACAGGACTCTCGAAATCCGAGAAGTGACTCCCTTCCAGAAAACGCGCGACAGCGTGATCATCCGAAGCGGCCTGAAACCAGGCGAACGCGTTTGCCTCACCCCGCTGCAGTATGTGGTCAACGGCATGGAGGTTCGCCTCACCACCGATCCAGATCCCAAAGCCGAGGCGGCCGAGAAATCGGAAACCAACACGGAAAGCTCCGAATCCCTGTAACCAAGCAACCACTACAGACTCATGATCGCCTGGTTTACAAAAAACGGTGTCGCAGCCAATCTGCTGATGCTTATCCTCGTCATAGGCGGACTCGCGTCTGCCTTCACTGCGAAAACCGAGCTCTTCCCCGATTTCTCTTTGGACATGGTTACCGTGCGCGTGCCCTTCCTCGGAGCATCCCCGGAAGAAGTGGAGGAGCTCGTGATCATCCGTATCGAAGAAGCGCTGCAAGGCATCAATGGCATCAAGGAGATCAACTCGGTTGCCTCCGAAGGCTACGGTTCAGTCACCGCAACCGTAAACAAGGGCTACCCTGTATCCAAACTTAAGGACGACATCAAAACGCGCGTCGACGCGATACCGAGCTTTCCAGCGAACACGGAACGCCCCATCGTCGAAGAAATCCTAATCCCCAAGGACGTTATTCGCCTCTCCGTTTTCGGCGATACCGGCGAAATCGAAATCAAGAAAATCGCCCAACGCGTCCGTGACGAGCTCACTGAGATCCCTGGAATCAGCCAAGTATCCATGGAAGGGGTACGCGCCTACGAACTCTCGATAGAGGTAAGCGAAGACGTTCTGCGAAACTACAACCTAACCTTCGACCAGGTTGTAGCTGCCGTTCGGGCAAACTCACTCGATTTGCCTGGAGGCATGATCAAGGCCGATGGCGGCGAAATCCAGCTCCGCACCAAGGAGCAAGCCTACGATGCCTACGACTTCGAAAATATTGTACTGCTTACCAAGCCGGACGGCTCCCGCGTCTACATCAAGGATGTCGCCAACGTGGTGGACGGACTCGTGGACAACGACACCGCAAGTTTCTTCAACGGCAAACCTGCGGTCACCATCCTCATCCGCGAGGTGGGAGACGAAAACCCTCTCCTGATTTCGAAGGCAGTCTACGACTACGTCGACAAGGCGGAATCGACGTGGATACCCGATGGCGTAACCCTGGAAGCTTGGAGCGATTCCTCCTTCTACCTTCGCGGTCGTATCGACATGCTCCTGGAAAACGGGCTCATCGGTTTCGCATTGGTCCTGATATCCCTCACCATCTTCCTGCGCCCCTCGCTGGCTTTTTTCGTGGCGATCGGCATTCCCGTGAGCTTTCTGGCAACCCTTGCAATCGGGCCCTTCGTGGGGATCACCGTGAACCTGATTTCCCTCTTCGCCTTCATCCTCGTGCTGGGTATCGTGGTCGACGACGCCATCGTGGTAGGCGAGAGCGTGTTCACAGAATTCCAAAAAGGCGGCCCGGGCGTGCAAGGCGCCATCGCCGGCACCCACAAGGTTTCCACCCCTGTTACCTTTGCCGTACTGACGACCATGGTCGCCTTCGTACCCATTTTCCTATTACCGGGAATGGCGGGCAAGTTCATGGGAGTCATTCCCTTTGTGGTGATTCCCACCCTCGGCTTCTCGCTCATCCAAAGCAAGCTGGTACTTCCCTACCACTTGTCTCTTTGTCACGTCGGCGACAAGCACGGCCGCGACCAGCTAAACCGCTTTTCGCGCCTGCAGCGCCGCTTCTCGGACGGACTCGAACGCTTCATCGAGAAAAGCTACCAACCGTGGCTCCGGCGCGCGATCAAGTGGAGATGGTACACCTTCGCTTTTTTCAGCCTCTTTTTCGTCGCCGCCATTGCCCTGCCCATCTCCGGCGCGATCCGCTTCGTCTTCTTCCCCAGCGTTCCCTCCGACTATATCTTCACCGGCCTCACCATGGTCGAGGGCACGCCTGCCTCCGAAACGGAAAAGGCGCTCAACCGCATCGAACAAGCTCTCGAGGAAATCCGCCAGGAGGATATCGACGCCGGATTAATCGACCCCGTTAAAAACAAGCTCGTCAGCTTGGGCTCTTCCAGCAACCCCGGCGGACCGGGCGGAGGCGGGTCGGGCGGCCCGTCCGTTTCGGTGTTGCGGCTTGCAGGTGCGACCGTGCTCACCGACGGTGCGTCGAATCTCATCTTTGGGACAAGCGGACTGGGTGGGGAT
>JBNKSG010000342.1:0-3593 GCA_050297195.1 Opitutaceae bacterium
GGCGTCGCGTGGCGTGCGGCGGTAGGCGGTGAGCTGCATCTCGAAGGGGGCGAGGAGTTCGGCGAGGCGTCGCCCGATGGCTCCGAAACCGAGGATAAGGGCGCTTTGCCCGCGGAGGGGGATGCAGGCGGAACGGATGGCTTGCCATGGCTCGGACCCGTTGGGCGCGGAGGAGGCGAGGGCTTGGGGGAGCTGCCGTGATTGGGCGAGCATGAAGCTGAGCAAGTGGTCGGCGCAGGCTTCGTTGTAGACGTGGGCGCTGTTGCTGACTTTTACGCCGCGTTGGTTCATGAGCTCTCGGAACTCAGGCGTATCGTAGCGGGTGATGCCGGATGAGCTGACCTGTATCCATTTCAAGGATTCAGACTTTTCGACGGCGTCGGTTTGGGGTTGGCCGAAAACGATGTCGCACTCGTAGAAGGCGGGCTCGATCTCGCCGAGATTGAGTACGGACGCGGGTTTGGCGGGAAGGACAAGTTCGTGTCCAGTTGTGCCTTTTTGGATACGCTCGAGAAGCTCTGGAGAGAGGGGGAAGTCGATGTAAATTTTGTGCGGCATGGAGGTCGGTTTGGTTGGGATTAGAGAATCGCGTGACAACAGTCTTCGCTCGGCAAGCGAGCTACGCCCTGTCATGAGCACGCTCCCACGTCGAGTTAGTTCTCCGAAAGTCGGGTGAGCGTTTTCAATTGCGGAAGAAGGCGCTGAGCCAGGTGAAGGCGACGCCGGTGAGGACGGCGATGGAAGCGAGTCCGTCGGCGGGGGCGGAATTTCCGGCGAGGTAGAGGGTGAAGGCGCCGATCGCGCAGAGGGATTGTGCAGCGATAATGACTGCAAGCAGCTTTATCTTGCCCGGGGTGGTCGCGTATTCGGCGGCGGCGATGGGGAGGGCACAGGTGGCGAAGGCAAGGGCTCCGAAAAGTAAGCCTTCGAGCTGGGTGGTGAAGTGAACCCCGAGGCAAACGAGGATCATGAGGACGCTGGCGCCGACACCAGCGGCAACTTTTCGTTGGCGTTCGGAGAGGGCGAAGCGGCCCATGGGGTGGATGAAGAGCAGCAGATTGAAGAGGCTGCTAGCGGTCCAGGTGAAGAAGGCGAAGGCTCCGTAGAGGATGCGGATGGCGTTGGCGGCTCCGTATTGGCCGGAGGAATCGAGGCTGCTGGAGAGAATTCGCTGGGCGAAGTAGCCGCCGAAGACAATGCCCATCTGAACGCCCGGTTTCAGGCGCGACATGAAAAAGATGTACTTGAGAAAGAGGGAGTAGACGAAGTGTTTGGCTTTGAGGGCTTCGACGAGGCCTACTTTCGCTTCTTCGAAGTCGGGCGCGAGCCGGAGGGCCTCGCAATAGTGCTTGGCGGCTTCGTCGTACTTGCCTGCTTCGAGAAGGCTGTGCCCTTTTTGGTAGTGGGTGTAGGGATTTTCTGGATTCCGCTTGAGGGCGTAGTCGAGCGAATCTTGGGCGTCGTCGGCTCGCTTGAGCTTGGTGAGAGCGTTGGCTCGGGCGTTGGTGCAGAGTATATGGTCCGAGTCGAAGCGAAGTCCGGTCTCGGCCAGTTCGAGCGACTTTTCCCAATCGGCCTTGCGGGCAGCGAGGTAGGCGAGGAGTCCGAACATGTCGGAATCTTCTGGATACATCTGGAGCGCTTGATTGGCGGAGGCTTCCGCCTTTTTCCAATCTTGGCAGTGGTAGTGCACGCGAGCGACGTGGGCGTGGATGTGAGGGTTGTCGGGGGCGAGACTGAGGGCGTGCTGGGCGGGGGCGAGCGCGTCGCGGTCCTTGTTTTGCTGCAGCAGAGCGGTGGAAAGGTAGAGGTAGGCGAGGGCGGCGTCGGGATCTTCTTGGATCGCGAGGCGAGCGTATTCTTCGGCGTCGGTTCCGCGGTTTTGCTCAAGCAGGAGTTGAGCTCTTTCGAGGTTTGGGCTGCTCATCGCTTGATTTTGAGATAGTCGAGGATCTCGTCGTAGAGGCCGGATTGGTTGGCGTAGAGGGCGTGGTTTTTGGCGGAGGAAAACCAGTCCTTGGAGCTGGCCTTGGTCTTGGAGGCCGCTTTGAGCAAGGCCTTGGTTCGGAGGGGGACGATGTCGCCGGTCTTCATGGCTTCGTCGAGGGTGGCTTCCACGGCGACGTCGACGATGGACTTGAGGTCGGCTCCGGTGAGGCCTTCGGTTTTCTTGGCAAGCTTGGCGAAATCGATGTCTTCGCTCGGTTTTTCAGCCAGCATGAGTTGCAGGATGGAACTGCGGGCTTCGAGGTCGGGCGGCGGTACGAAGACGATCTGGTCGAAGCGTCCGGGGCGGCGGAAGGCGGGGTCGAGGTGCCAAGGCGCATTGGTGGCGGCGAGGATGAGCACGCCTTCGTTTGAGTAGTCGATGCCATCGAGCTCGGCGAGGAATTGGTTGATGAGCTGGCGGCCGGCGCTTTGCCGCATGTCGGAGCGATTGGCGGCGACGGCGTCGACTTCGTCGATGAAGAGGACGGAGGGGGCGTTGCGGCGGGCTTGCTCGAAGAGGTCGTGCAGGTTGTTTTCGCTTTGGCCGATCCACATGCTGAGAATTTCGTGCAGGCCGATGCTGATGAAATTGGCTTTCACTTCGCCGGCGGTGGCGCGGGCGATGTGCGTTTTTCCGCAGCCCGGAGGACCGTAGAGGAGCACGCCGCCGCCGATCTTTTTTCCGTAGGCTTTGAAGAGATCCGCGTTTTTGAGCGGGTGAATGATCTTCATGCGAATCTGCTCCTTGACGGATTCCATGCCTCCTACGTCGGAGAAGGTGATCTTTGGTTTTTGTACGTCGGTCTCGAACTCGCCTGGGTGGTCGCCGGCGGGGAGCTTGTTGGGGTGGTCGTTCGGGTCGTTGCTTTCGATGAGGAAGGGGGCGAGCTCGGCGGCGATTTCTTCGTCCTCGGTCTTGGGGTCGAGGGCGATGGCTTTCTTGTAGTGGACGGCGGCGAGCACGAGTTCGGTGGTGTTGCTCAGGAGCTTGGCGAAGAGCAGGTGCCCTTCGGCGCCGAGGGCGTCCTTCTTCTCGAGGCTTTCCAGAACGACGAGGGCTTCGGAGCGCTTGTCCTGCTGGCTGTAGGCTTTGGCGAGGGCGAGCTGGAGGTCGCGATTGCCGGGGTCTTGGGAGAGGCCTGACTTCAGTTCGCGTTCGGCGGAGGCGAAGTGCCCGTACTTGATGAGGGCGTTGGCGAGGTGTCCGATCAGCGGGATGTTGTCGGGGCTGAAGGCGAGGGCTTGGCGGAGGGCTTGGATTTCCTGTGGTTCGTCGCTCATAGGGATTATTTATGGGGATATTGGATAAAGGGGGTGGTGTGTAGCAATCGTTTTTGGCGCCGCTGGTCGGTGCCGGAATGTACTGTATCGGAGGCAAGGATACGAGGCCGATTCAGGAAACGTCTGGCATGACCGTTTCGCGATGCGAATACGATTGCGACTTGCTTTTGGCTAGCAGCTTATCTGGCGCCCAGTGAAAGTTCGGGGGGGCGTTTCGCCTTGTTTTGCAGCCGTCTTTGCTTGGGTGGCGTGTCGTTGAAATATAAATACGGAAGGCCGAACTCCAGGGGGGAGCTCGGCCTTCGCTTCTATGAATGGGTTCG
>JBNKSG010000343.1:0-3534 GCA_050297195.1 Opitutaceae bacterium
CGCTCCCACCTAAACCTAGCTCACCGACATCGGATCCACGTCAAAGATCTGCAGCACGTCCTTGGGCAGCGGCACCTCCGCTTCCACCGCCTTGAGCTCTCGCATGAGCCCACTTACGTTCTGGGTAAAGTACCAGATGTGGAAACGATACTGGTCCTTCATCTTCTCGATCGAGCATGGAGTCGGCCCCCGCATCTCGATCTTGCCCCCCATGCGAGCTTCCATTTTGCGGGCGAATTGCTCGGCGAAAAACATCGCCTTGTCCGCGTTGCGGCTACGGAGAACCTGCCGTACCAAGTGTCGAAACGGGGGATACTGGAATTGCTCCCGCGACTGGATTTCCACTTCCAAGAACGCGTCCACCTCGCCGCGACGAGCAAACTGGATTGGCTCCGCATGCGGGGTAAATGTCTGCACTACGACCTCGCCCACAAGGTCCCCGCGCCCCGCTCGACCCGACACTTGCACCAGCAACTGAAACGTCCGCTCGTTGGCCCGAAAATCCGGTACGTGCAGCGACAGGTCCGCATCCACCATTCCCACGAGGGTGACGTTCGGAAAATCCAGCCCCTTGGCGATCATCTGCGTTCCCACCAGCAAATCGATCTTGCCTTTCCGAAAGTCGCCCAAGATCTCGCGAAAGAGATGCTTCTTGCCCATGGTATCCGTATCGATTCTCACAATACGGGCCCGCGGCAAAATGCTTTTCACCACGTCTTCGATTCGTTGAGTCCCGCTCCCCTTGCCTCTGATCGCGTCACTCTTGCACTCCGGACAACGCCAAGGGGGCTCCGCCTCGTGCCCGCAAAGGTGGCACTTCAAGGTGTTGTCGCTGCGGTGGAAGGTCATAGGCAAACTGCAGTGCTTGCACTCCTCCACATGCCCGCACTCGTTGCAGAGCATCGTCGAGTTGTAGCCGCGGCGGTTTATGAAAAGGATGCTTTGCTCTCCTTTCTCCCAACGATCCCGCAGCTTCTCTGCAAGCAGGGACGAAATCACGACAGGCTTCCGCGTACGCATCATTTCAATACGCATATCCGCTACATGCATCATCGGCAGCTGCCGGTCGTCGATGCGCTTGGTCAAGCGATCTTCCTTGTACTTGCCCAGCTTGACGTTGCGATACGTTTCCAGAGAAGGCGTGGCGCTGCCCAGCACGCAAACCACGCTTTCGAGGTAAGCCCGATAGACCGCCACATCGCGCCCATGGTAACGCGGCGTCTCGTCCTGCTTAAAGGCAGGCTCGTGCTCCTCGTCCACAATGATAAGACCGAGATTCGGCAAGGGAGCGAACACCGCCGAACGGGCCCCCACCACCACGCGAGCTGTGCCATTGGCCAACGCCATCCAAGCGTCCAAGCGCTCCCCGTCTGAGAGACTGCTGTGCCAAACCACCGCATGCGCATCCTTGTGCTCGGTAAAGCGCGAGCGGAGCCGCCCCACCGTCTGCGGCGTAAGCGCCACTTCGGGCACCAGAAAGAGAACGCTCCTACCCGCCTTCAAGGCTTCTTCCATGGCAGCAATATATACCTCCGTCTTGCCCGAGCCCGTAACCCCGTAAAGCAAGTGCGTAGTGAATTTCCCAGTACGGATGCTTTCGGCAATGCTTTGGTAGCACGCTTCCTGCTCGTCGTTGAGCACGATCTCTTGCTTGGTCGCGTATTCGACGTCGCCCAGCTCGTCGTCGTAAGCCACCCGCTCGACCTTGCGAGCTTCTTCCGTAATAAGCCCCTTTTTCAGCAATCCCGTGTAAGCCGCCGGCGAAGCCCCGAGGCGAGCGAGCACGAGGCTCTTCTTTTGCGGGCGAAATTGCTGGGCCAAAAACCGGTAGAGCTCGTACTGCTTGGGCGCTTTCTTCTCAAGGGCAGCCAAAACCTCCGCAGCCGCGTCCTTCACCGCGGCAACGTACTTTTCTTCCTTGGCTTTCATACCCTGCCGCACGGGGCCGGGTATCATGGTTTCCAATACATTTTGGATGGAGGCCCCGTAGTATTGGCGAAGCCAAGCTCCCAGCCGCAGCAAAGCAGGCGTCATCACCGGCACCGGATAGACGAGATTGAGCACCAGCTTGAGCTGCATCAGCGGCAAGTCTGGATCGCAGCCTTTTTCCACGATCAATCCGATCGTTTGGCGACGCCCCAAAGGCACGTTCACCAAGGACCCCGGCTGGGCGTTCTCGACCATGGGATCCGGCAGACGGTAGTGCAAAGGCCGGTCAAACCCGGACATCAACCACACGCAAACCACTGTCGCATCCAGGCTCATCTCAAGCTCGATTTGAGGCTCCTTCGCGATTGACAGTTATTGAGAATGTATTGAGATTCGGGCACGTGACCATCGACGACTGCAGAGAAAAGTTCAAAAGCTACTTGGTAAAGCACAACTTGCGCATGACAGGGCAGCGCATGGCAATCTTCGAAGCAGTCTTTAAGGAAACCTCCCACTTCACTGCAGAGGAACTACTGGACAAAGCTCGCGAAATCGATCGCACCGTATCGCGGGCCACGGTTTACCGCTCTCTGCCAATCCTCGTCGAAGGCAACCTCGTGCGCGAAGTCGATATCGGCTCCAGCACGATGTACTACATGCCCAACACGGAGGAGGACCCGCACAAGGCCCAGGTCATCTGCAACGATTGCCAGAAGATCTTCGAAATCAGCGCCCCTTTCCTGCAGTGGTACGGTAGCAGCGTATCCGGAAAACTGGGACTGACCCCCATCAGCCAACGCCTGCAAGTGACCGCCTCCTGCGAGGAGCTCAAGGCCAACGGCGTCTGCAAGAAGGGCAACGAAGTTCCCGAGTAGCGGCTACGCGGTTCGCGCTCTCCCTGCAATTCGCGTACTCGAAAAGTGCGTTTGGCGCGCTTGGGATCCAAAGATTGCCAGACAGCGCACCACCGTAAGCGACTCGAGGAACTTCGCGAGAACCTGGCACTCTAAATGCGTAACATGCGCATGTCCTTTTCCTCCTCCAACTCTCGTTCCCAGCCAACACCGGCGGTCTTCCTGCTCGGAGTTCTCTCCTACAGCGCCGCTTCCCTGTTGCTTTGCCAAGCCAAGGCGGAAGACTGGCCTGAAGAAAAGAAGATCGGCTACCGATTCGTCGATTCCATCTCGAAGGCGCCGCTTCCCTTCACCGGGCAAGATTCCGATTTCAGCATCGATATAAAACCGAAGCTCGGAGACATCATCCACGAACGCTACATCCGCTTGCCGATGGCGCTCGAATACAGCTTTACCAACAAACGCGAGGGGAAGCTCGGCATCATCCCCTACTTTTCGAACCCTTTCGATAACGACCCGGTAAGCAGCGACGGCTACCTGACATTGGGCCTCAAACAGCGAGTGGACGACATGATCGACGGGCGTTTTTCCCTAGCGGTCGGATTCGACGCGAAGATTCCGCTCGAGGAAATCCCGTCTACCCTCCCACGAAGCAGCTACGACCAATACATGCCCTACATCACCGCGGCATATCGCTTGGACGACAAGGCTCGCTGGCTCGCGTATTCGACCATCCAATACCAACTCGTCG
>JBNKSG010000344.1:0-3509 GCA_050297195.1 Opitutaceae bacterium
AGCGGGGCTTTTCCGTATCCAAAAAAAACGATCTTTCCCGATCCGATCGCTATTCGTAGCGATTCCCCCTTTCCCTCCCTCCATCTAAATCCCCATCTAGCATCTCAAAGAAATGCTGTAGAAAAAATCGTTTCTCGGTTGGCAAAGCCGTCTCGGCCTTCCCCACTATCGGCCGCAGCGAGGTCATCATCTGCACGCACACCAGCAGGTAAATCGCGATCCAGCCGCGAAGCCGAGCCGCGCTGCCAGGCCTCCCCAGAAATCGGCCCAAAAGCCTCACCCCCATGGCGCTGGCGATAGCCCAAAAACTCAAATGCATCACGCTCATCAGCGCCACGGAATCCGTCGACTCCGAGAACACCCACGCCACCGGAGCCAATCCAACCAACATTACCGCCGATAACGCAACCATCGCCACCATCGACCCCAGAACCTCGCGAAACCGGGCATCCACTCCACCCAAACACAAAAAGACGTACAAGCTTGGCAAGCAAATCAAGGCGCTCGCCAGACTTCCCGCAACCACTTTGACCGGAGCCGCCCAAAGCTGATTCCCGCCGGATAGGCTACCCACCACGATACCGTATCCACAAAGGCACAACAGGGCTATCAAAGCCAGCGGTCCCACTACCGAGCGCGTCTCACGTTCCCGCAAAGCGTGCAGCAAGCCGCCCGGTTTCTTGAGCAACGCCTCCAACATAACCCCAAATCCGCGACCCTCCAACGGGATCTCGGCATACGGGTCGCGCTTGCTTGCTACGATTTGCGTTTCATCGCCTTCAGGCGAACGGATTGAATCTTCGTTCGTTGTCATATTGTTAAGGATACAAATTCGATCAAGCCAGCCATGGCGTTCGGATCAGGAAAAGAGTTGCTGCAGCGACTTCCAGACTTGCTCGTAAAAGCCTCCGTAAAATGGGTTATCCCTCAGAAATTCCACCGGCAATCGAGGGTTCCCAATGAAGGGCCGCAGGATCCAAGACACTTGACTGCCCAACAAGAGGTTTCCCGCCAACCAAGCGAACAAGGTGCACGCCGCGCTGCTTCTGCTCGGAGCCACGTACTCGAGAAGTCGATACAAACGCCAAGTGCCCGCCCAACCAGCAAACGCGATCAAGCCAACATGGGCCAAGAGCGTGACGCTATGTCCAAAACGCGCTCCCTCCGAAACGAGAGGAGGCGTGTTCCACAGCAAAAAGAGAGCAAGGGGAGATAGGGACAACAAGACCAAGGCAGCCACCGCAAAACTCAGCAAGATCGCCAACGTCGTTTGCCGAAAGCTCAAGCCTGTCGCGTATACCTGGGACAATATCCCATTGAGCAAAGCATTTCCACCGCAGGTAAATAGCACGACCAAGGGGAACTTGATCCCCGCATAGGCCGCCTGCAGTTCGCTCCGCCACAACCCAATGGTCGCCCCGTAGGCGCCGCCGCCCAGTACGATCGCTCCCACCGCGAAGCCCCAAGGCCAACCCGCCCCCGGATTCAACCAAGCGACCAATTCCGTAGGTCGGCCCGCCAACAATTGCTCGATGCGACTGCTTAAGATTTTCCACACCCCGCAACCCTAGCCGCCCAATGTGAACAGAAAATGAAGTCCCCGCGCAATTTGCATGAAAAGCGCCTCCGAGACTAGGCTTTGCGCCCGAGGACATTTTGCCTTTCAACTAACCCTGCCCATTCGCATGCGCCGCCTGAACCGATTTCTAGTCCTCATCCTGCCGCTCGCCCTCGCCGCCTGCAGCAGCACCCGCGAATGCCCCCCCCTTTCGTCGACCCGGCGAGCAATCCGACCAGCGCCCACCCGAAAAACGCTCCGCCTGAGCGGCTGCTTATTCCCCAGCAACTCCTTGCAGTACAGATGCCACCTCTCGCGCGCCCCACGCAAGCCAAGCTCAGTTAACTCCAGAACGGTTAGACTGCGTCTGAAAAGCGATTGTCTGGACTATTGGTCAAATCGGAAATCGTTTCGAAAAGCTCCGAATACTTAACCGGCTTATTTAGAAACGCAGCCATGCCAGCCTTATCGCATTCCTCTTCGACCTTTGCATAAGAATGCGCCGTCAAGGCCACAATCGGAGTCTCGTCGGCGAGACCCCGAGCCCGAATTTCCAAAGTCGCGGTGACACCGTCCATAACCGGCATACTCAGGTCCATCAGTATCAAATCGTACCGACGATTCGAAAGCTCCGCCAACGCCTCCTCGCCATTGCCCACGCAACGAGACGTCGCGCCCATCTTCTTAAGCAGAGACCTAACCACTCGCTGATTAACGTAGTCATCTTCCACCACCAGCACTTCCACCGGTAGCTCTAGCCGAGCCCTCACGCTGGTCTTCGATAGCGGCCGATCCGCTGCCTCTACGCCAGCGCGAACGCACGGGACCTTGACGATGAAAGTACTCCCCACCCCCTTTTCACTCCGCACCGCAATCTCGCCGCCCAAGAATTGCACAAGCGAATCGCATACAGCGAGACCGAGTCCGACCCCTTCAAACTGCCTCGTCTTCGAATCGTCCGACTGAACGAAGCCTTCGAAGAGCCTCTCTCCCTCCTCCTCCCGCATGCCGCAGCCAGTATCCGCAACCTCCACGACCAAAAGCTCGCCAGAAGAATAGCTCTGGCCCGACTCCAATGCAAACGACACCCTAACGCTTCCCTTGCTGGTAAACTTGACCGCATTGGCCACGAGCTCTTCCACAGCATCGAGCAAAAGTCGCTTGTCTACCTTGACGGCCACACAGCCGAAGTCGCCCGCGTCCGAGGAAAACTCGAGAGACGCGTCGATTGCCGATTGCCCCTGCCTGAAGGCAATTTCCCTAGCTAAGTCACCAAGCGAGACTCGCTTGGGGTTCGTAGAAATATCTTTCCTATCAATTGCCGAGTAATTGACCACCCTGCTGACCAAACGGTCAAGATGCTCCGCCGAACGCTTCATCAGCGAGACTTGCGAGCGTGCCTCCTCGTTGATCGACGCGTCATCCTCCATCAACCTCAAAAAGCCGACGATCGGGTTTAGCGGAGTCTTCAACTCATGGCTGACAATCGTGAGAAAACGCTCCTTCGCCCTAGCGCTGGTTTGGGCGAGGTTTCGCTGCTCGATCAAAGAATCCGCCTGCTCCTGCAGTCTCTCGTTCGCATCTCGCAAGCCACTTTCGTTATGCTTCAGCGCAACGATCGTACGCTGCAAAGACTTCATCACCCAGGAAACCAACAAAGCTCCGGCCGCGGTATATAAAGCAAAACAAAGAAGCGTAATCAGCCACTGCAGCGGAGTATGATCGGAAATGGAATCGCCTCCCGGCACCTCACCAACATAAGGGTGCAGCCAAGCCGAAGCGGCCATCAGGACAGTCGAAACGCCTACCGTGATCAGCGCCGCCCTCGTTCCAGTGAAGATCGCGGCGAACAAGCACGCAAAACAAACGATGATCAAACGACTCGGAGCCGGTCCCCAAGCGAGAATCCCAGCCAGCCCTACCAACGCGAGAATCCCCACCACATAAAGCG
>JBNKSG010000345.1:0-3497 GCA_050297195.1 Opitutaceae bacterium
CATCCCCTTCCTCCAAGGGAGCGCCTACCGAATGCATGCAGGGTACCACGCGCTTGCCCTCCATGTTGTCCAGGACCGCCTTCCCCATGCGGGTCATGATGCGCATGTTCGTCACGACATAAGGAGAATCCGTTATCTGAATACCGATGTGGGAAATGGGCGACCCGATAGGCCCCATACTAAAGGGGATGACATACATCGTCCGCCCGTGCATGCAGCCGGCAAAGAGCGATTTCAGCGTCTTCTTCATCTCGAGCGGATCGCACCAATTGTTGGTAGGGCCGGCCGCGTCCTTGCTGTTGCTGCAGATAAACGTGCGATCTTCCACGCGGGCCACATCGCTCGGGTCCGATCGGCAATAATAGGAGTTCGGACGCTTTTCCTCGTCGAGCTTAACGAAGGTGCCCGAAAGCACCATCTTCTCGCAAAGCATGTCATACTCTTCCTGCGATCCATCGCACCAGTGCACGTCGTCCGGCTCGCAAAGATCAGCCATCTTGTCGATCCACTTGTTGAGCGGCGCATTGTCGGAAAGCGGGAGCTTAGATGATTTCGTCTTCATTGCAGAAAAAACTATCAAAAGTTTTTGAAAGAGCAAATGGGCCAACCGCGAAACAACATAGGTAGCGCCCCTAAGTTATGCGAAGATTAGGATTACTTATCCCCCCTTCGGAAATCGCGTTCAAAACCTCGTAAAACGAACGTTAAGACTACAGAGCCAGGGACAAGTTACCGATACTAGAACAGATCCATTCCACAACTCACCAACAACTCCAACAACAGGACCAGTTTTGAATAAGAAGATTCTCATAGTCAGAGGGGACAAGCAGAACGCAAAGGCGTTGTCGTTCCTACTTGCCGGTTCCGGATACCAAATCTCCGCGCACTCTTCTGCCGGCGAAGCCGTAGAAGCTGCTCGCCACCAGCGCTTCGACCTGGCCATCACCGACGAAGCCCTTCCGGAAAACCAGCCAGACCTTTCCCTCGTCTCCAACCTTAAGGACGCCCAGCCTGCCCTCCCCATCTTCTACCTCGCAGCCGAGCAAAGCGTGGAAACCGTGATCAGCTGCATCCGCGCCGGCGTGACCGAAGTGCTCAACGACCCGAACGACCTGAAAAGCCTCGTCGAGATGACCAACTCCTTCTTTCGCGGAGCCGACAAAGCTCCCAGTGACAACGAGGTCACCTGGGAAGACATTCTCCAAGTCGAGAGATTGCTCGACAGCGCCTACCCCGGATCCGGCAATTCCAGCGCCGCCGCCCCCATAGCAAGCTCCGGCGAGGTCAAGGAACTCAAGGAAAAGCTCGAGGCCGCTCTCGCTGAACGCGACCGCACGACCGGCGAACTGGCTACGACCATAGCCCACCTCGACAAGACGAAGCGCCTAGTCGACGAGCTCAAGCGCGACAGCGGCAACAAGGCCACCGACTCCGAAATGCTGGAACGCTCCGCGGATTTGGACGAACGCGAACGCAAGCTCAAGGAAACCTCCGCCAAGCTTTCGCAGCAGAAGTTCGAAGTCGAATCCCAACTCGCAGAACTCGAAGCTCAGCAAATCGAATTTGAGGAAGCGCAAAAGGAAGCGCTCCCATTGGGCGGAAACGCCGACATTTCCAACCAAGCCTTGGAAGACGAGCGAGCCAAGTTCAACGAAGTCCGCCTCGACCTGCAGGCTACGATTCAAGACCTCCAGCGGGAGCTCGAAATCGTAAAGTCAAAAGCAGGCAGCAACGAGGATCTGCAGAACGAAATCCAAAGCCTTCGCGAAAAAATCCAAGACTCCAAGGAAACGATCGCAGAAAAGGACTTCATCATCGAGCAACGCGATCGCGAACTCGAAACCTTGAAGGCAAACCTCGAAACGACCGCGAGCAACCTTCAGGTCGAAGAACTCGAAGACGCGAAACGCCTCGTCGAGATCGAGCGACACAAGCTCAGGGAACGCATCGACCAGCTCGAGCTCGAGAAACGCATCGCCGACGAAAAGCACCAGAAGGACCAGCGCGAAATCCAAGTCGAAAGACGCGACGCCGAAATTTCGCTCCGCGAGATGCAGAACTCCATCAAGGAGGAACAACTCAAGCTCAAGGTCGAGCAAGCGAAGCTCCAGGACGAACTCAGGCAGTTCGAGCAGGCTCGGACCAACTTCCAGGAAGACGTCCAAGAACTGCAAAGCAAGCAGGCCGAGCTCAAGAAAATGGAAGCCTACCTCAACCAGATGGAAGAGAGCATCAAGGCAAACGGAGTCATGGCCGAAAACACCTTGCCGAAGCCAGACAGCTCCGCCTTCGAGCCGATCCAAACCTCGACTCCTCAGACTCCTGCCGTCGAGCAAGAGTCCTCCAAGCCTGACGGCGAGGAAACCAAGAAGCCCGAAAACTGGGGCAAGCCCAACATGGAAAAGAAGGCGGGCCGCGGACCGCTCCGCATCGGACGCCGCTCCTCCTTCTAAACTCCCCTTCCAAGCAATTTCAAAACCCGAAGGCTCCGCATATAGCGGAGCCTTTTTCGCTTCTTGTCTTCCGAGAAAGCCAGCAGCGAATTGGCCGCGAACAGCCCCCATTCGCCTAGGCCTTGCAGTTCGCTGCTCTTCCGTAAGTCCGGTTCATCACCATCTCACGGGATACTCTTCTATCCCCTATCCTCATCTATCCCTTCACATTCCAGATAGAAGAGAGCTCGACTCGAGCAGTCTCCACTGCTCTTGCGGATGAACCCAAACAAAGCCCCGCCCCTCAAACCCAAGCGCCACTCCCACTTTTCCGCGGAGCCGCATAGGCTGCGGCCTTAGTCCTCGACCGAGTACTGCTCGGCGGTGACCGCTTCATGCTCGCCGCCGGCTAGATGACGGAACAGGGCGCGATTCGAATCCCAAACGCCGATACCCTCGTTTCGAGCCTTGGTCTCCGCTTCAACCAGGCTTCCGATAAATCCAACACCAGTTGACTCGTACCGGGCGAGACCCTTGCGAAGCATCATCTCGTTAAGGCAATCGCCATTCGAAGATTTAAGCGTCACGTAACGGCAGCCACTGACTTCCTTGAAAACCTCCATGTAGAGACGTCTTCCCGTAACAACCTCCTCGACGACTTCTGCGCAATCCTGCTCCGAGCGCGGATCGCCCGGCGGAAATCCGATGCCCGCAAGGATGACGCGCTCCTTTACCTTGTTGACTAAAACCTCGACTGTTCTTCCATCCACCGTGCCAACCACGTCCACGATCATGGTGCTCGTCGTACTTGTGCTCCGAAGAGTCATGTAGATGAGGCCAATAGCGAGCGCTGCAATTGCGATGAAACCGAGTATCATAAGAGGAGAAGAAACAAATCGGAAGGGAGACCTTTGATATATCGTCCGCCCCGATCCGTTCGTTAGACGATTCTTCCTAATTCGAAGGCAAAACTGCCCCAAGAATCACCCTAGCCTGCATTATTCCTGAAATTCGTAGCGAGAGTCCGCGAGCCCAGTGCTGAAGCGGTTTTGACGCCGGTTCGCG
>JBNKSG010000346.1:0-3493 GCA_050297195.1 Opitutaceae bacterium
ATGGCCGCCGGCAGGTCGGGCAGAGCCGCTGCGTCGAATGCCCGGTCCACCAGCGCCTCCCCGTCCGGTCCGGTCGCCCGGAGCCGGGGACGCACGCCGATGCCGTCGATCTGGCCGCCTGCGTCGCGTACGGCATCGATGAATTCCTTATAGCGTCGCGCTTCGCCGAAGTTTGGAACCCAGGTGGCGTTGAGGATATTGTAGTCGTTGATGAACAGGACGGCCTTGGGGTCGGCTTCCTTGGCTTTGTTGAACCACTGGGCTATTTCGGCGGCTTCGGTCTGGATGGTGCTGCCTTGGGGGAGGATCTTCTCGATGATCTCCGCTCGTTCGTGAAGGGGCTCGTTGTAGAGGTCGAAGTTGTCGATGCCCGCGTCCTTGAGGAAGTTGTGGAATGCTTCGATATGCTCTAGGACTCGGTCGTGCACGAAGGTTCCGTCATTGGAATTCTTCACGTCGCTTGGTACCTGGTAGGATGCTCCCCAAATGGTGGCGTGGCCGCGGAGGCGAAAGGGATCGGTGCCGTCGAAGGCCTTGAAAGCCGACTGCGGGTAGGTGGCGATATCCATTCGCGTAGCGTCGTCCTGACCTTCGAAATAGCCCCACTTCATGAAGTTGCCGTAGGTCACTGAGTTGAAGTATTTCTGCAGGTTGGCGACGATGGTGGAATTGTACCGCGACTTGTCTTGCTTGATCACCTCGTACTCCGTGGCGCAGCCGAAGCGGAAGGCGTGGTTGAGCATCTCCACTTCCACGGTGGCACCTTCCAGGGGAGTTCCGGAAAGGGACTGGACCTGGACCTTGAGGTCTGCCTTGCGGTGGGAGATGTCTGCTGTGTGAGCGAGGCTGACTAGCGAAAGCGAGAGAATCAGGGGGAGAATCGTTTGTTTCATGCTCTTGGGAATTCGGACACGGGTCGCACGCGATTGTGTCTTAGCTCGAATGCTAGCACATGCTCGTTTCCAAGTCTTGCAGATCCGATGGGATCTTTGCGCAGGCGCGGTCTCTTTTTAGACTTCGCGAGTGCGTACCCTTTGGGAGCTCCTTTTTTGGGGGAGGCTGTTGAGACTGCCTTTGTGGGCTACTTCCTGGATGCGATCTCGGCGAGCTTGCGGTTGAGAACGTCGAGGGGCACGGGTTTGGCGAGGACTTCGTCGATGTATTCGGGCTTTTCGCCGCTGTCCTTAATCATGTCTCCGAAGCCGGTGATCATGTAAATGGGAGTTTGCGGAGCGACTTGCTTGATCGCGGCGGCGAGCTGGTCACCGCTCATGAGCGGCATGGCTCGGTCGGTGATGACGAGGTCGTAGCTCTTGTGTTCGAAGGCTTTGATGGCGCTGTTGGGGTCGCCGTAGACGTCGACGGTGTGGCCTCCGCTGGCGAGGAGTTCGGAAATGACTTCGAGGAGGACTTCCTCGTCATCGACGAGCATGATGCGGAGGGATTTCATTTTGGCGTTCGCGCTGACGTCGAGCTCCGGCTTGATCTTCCTCTTCACGGCGGGGAACTCCATGATGATTTTTGTGCCGATTCCTTCTTCCGACTCGATGTTGAAGGTTCCGTGGTGTCGTTGGACTACTCCGAAAACGATAGAGAGTCCGAGTCCGGTGCCGAGCTTTCCTTTCGTGGTATAGAAAGGTTCGAGGCATTTTTGGCGCGTCTCTTCGTTCATGCCGCAGCCGCTGTCTTCGATGCAGATGCGAACTTTGTCGGCGCGGTCGGAGACGCTGACGGTGATGCCTCCGTCGTGAGCCATGGCATCGACGGCGTTGATGATGAGATTAGTGAATACTTGGCGGAGCTCCGGTTCGTTGCCCATGATGGGACGTCCGGAGGACATGCTCATTTGGAAGTCGATGTTGAGGCCCTTGGCTTCGGCCTGGTTCTTCCATCTGTGGCGGGTGAGCTCCTTGACTTGCCAGAGCAGTTCGTCGGGAAGGATTTGGATGAATTCTTCGGGGCTGTTTTGGGAGCGGTAGAATTCGCGCAGGCGGCTGACGACGGCGGCTCCGTCTTGGGCGGCGACCTGTATCTTCTTGAGGTAGGAGGTGAGCTTGCCTTTATCCTCCATGGTCTTGGGGACGGAGAGGAGCAGCTCGGAGAAGCCGAGGATGGGGGCGAGCAGGTTGTTGAAGTCGTGGGCGATACCGGAAGCCATTTGGCCGAGGGCTCGCAGGCTCTCTTGCTGGATGAGGTTTTTCTGGGTTTCCTTGAGGTCCTTGAGGGCGTCGTGGAGCTCGACGTTTTTCTTGGCGAGCTCGTCGGAGACGTTTCGCACCTCGGTGGCGTCTTCGAGGATGACGGCGAAGTAGTTGGCTGTGCCGGTTTCGTCGCGCAGGGGGGTGAGGTAGGCATTCGCCCAGAAGGCGTCTCCGCTTTTCCGGTAGAGGAGAATGTTTCCGTTGTGCTCGTCTTGGGCTTGCAGGCTTTCCTCGATGGCGAGGATGGCCCGGGCGTTGGTCTTGGGACCGTGCAGGCAGGCGAGGGAGGAGCCGGCCACTTTTGAGTAGCGGTAGCCGGTCATGTGCTCAAAGGCGCGGTTGGCGTAGCAGATGCGGAAGCTTGGTCCGGCGCGCATGAGAAGGAGGACGGATTCCTTCACGAGCTCGACGGAGGTCTTGAGCAGGTCCATGGCCGGGTTGTTTCCTTCCACGGTCATGTTTTTGGCTTCGATGGTGAGCTTGCTGTGCCCAGCGTCGCGGCGGGCGGAAAGCAGGACGGACTTGAGGCGGCCGGCGCCGGCGCGGAGCCTGACGATGCAGGACTTGACGGAGTCGGACGCCTTGGCCTCGGCGAGGTAGTTGGCGAGTCGTTGGGAGTCGGCGGGAACGACGATTTCGTTGAGGTTGAGCTCGCGTACTTGCTCGATGGTGGTGCCGAGCAGGTCGGCCCAAGAGAGGGACGCGGTCTTGAAGCGTCCGTCGAAGTCGTGGGTCGAGGAAAGGTTTAGGTTTACCGGGAAGGCTTTGGCGCTCTCTGGCGCGTCGTTGGATTGGACGGCTTTGAGTACGATGCGGCTTTTCTCTGGATTTGGGGAAATGAAGAGGGGGAAGGCCTTGAGGTGCAGGGAGTTGCCGGTGGAGCCGGGGGCTGAGAGGGAGGTCTTGAAGTCGGGAGCGGCCGATTGGGGGTCGATGCTGAAGAGCCAGTCCTTGAGGGCAGGCACGTCGCTTACGAGGAGGGAAAGGTTGGTGGTCTTGGCTTGACCGGGGGCGAGTCCCCAGACGCGGTCGGCGTTGAGGTCGCAGTCGACGAAGGAGAGGTGGCCGTTATGCAGCGAGTAGGCTGCGTTTTCGCCGGGGGTGCTGAGGTGGGCGAAGAAGTTCCAATTCAGGGTAGGGGCATTCGCTCTTTGCTCGGATGCTTGATCCGAAGAAAGGGATGGGGTGCCTGGGAGTCGGGATGGGTCGGGTCGACGTGATCCTGCAGGGCTCTGAGTTGGGTTGCTGTTGCTTTCGCGAAGCATTCTGTCCGTCCGTGGGTAGTGCTTTGT
>JBNKSG010000347.1:0-3463 GCA_050297195.1 Opitutaceae bacterium
GCTCCCCCCCCAAAAAAAAAGCGCTTCCCTCCGCCATTTCACGCTACCTTCAACCCAAACGATAAAAAAAGCACCTATGAGAATACAATTCCCCAAAAGCTTCCATCTGCTCCGTGTGGCAGTTGGCCTAATCTGCGCCCTTCTCGCGGCACGATCGAGCTTCGCCGAAAAATCCGCCATGCAGGAATACGTCGAGGCCATGCAGCCCGGCTGGAATCTGGGCAACTCGCTCGACGCCTCGCCGACGGAAACGTCCTGGGGCAACGCGCCCGCCACCCAGGAGCTCATCCAGCAAGTCGCCGCTCAAGGATTCAAGAGTATCCGAATCCCCGTGACCTGGAACCAATACGTCGGCCCCGGGCCAGACTACACGATCGATCCCGTCTGGCTTGATCGCGTACAGCAGGTCGTCGACTGGGCGATGGATGCCGACCTCTACGTGATGCTCAACATGCACCACGACTCCCTCTGGATGAAGTCGATGCCAGACGACCACGATGCCGTACTCGCGAGATTCAACGCCATCTGGTCGCAGATCGCTCCCCGCTTCCGCGATTACTCCAGCAAGCTCCATTTCGAGAGCATCAACGAACCGGAATTTAACAATGCCGACGACGCGACGCAGATCGCGTTGCTCAACGAACTTAACATCTCGTTCTTCCACATCGTACGCGACACCGGCGGCAACAATGCCACCCGTCCCCTCGTGTTCCCCACGCTGCGGACCAACAACAGCCAGCAGTACCTCGATGCGGTCAAGGACACCATGGAGGCACTGAACGATTCCAACTTGATCGCGAC
The DNA here is from genome assembly GCA_050297195.1 of Opitutaceae bacterium. Lineage (GTDB taxonomy): Bacteria > Verrucomicrobiota > Verrucomicrobiia > Opitutales > Opitutaceae > Pelagicoccus. The sequence goes on from JBNKSG010000347.1 coordinate 802, forward strand.
CATACACGAATACGGCTACTGGCCGTTCGCCACGAACATCACGGGAGTTACCAAGTTCGATGGAGCCGCCAAGGATTGGACGATGTCTGGTCTCGAACGCGCGTACAACACCCTCGTGTCCAACGGCATCCCCGTGATTGTCGGTGAAATCGGCCTCTTGGATTTCAGTCGAGTCGACGAAGCGGTCCAGCGCGGCGAGGCCCTGCAGTTCTTCGAGCACGTCATGTCCTATCTCCAATCAAAAGGTATGGCCTACCAGTGGTGGGACGCCGGGGCGTTCTTCAATCGTTCTACGTTCCAGTGGGACACCCCCGATCTCTACAACTACATGATGGAATGCGCCGTCGGCCCCTCGTCGACCGGCGCGACTGACCTCGTCTTCGTCGAAGACGCTGCCCCTGCTGATGTCTCCATCCCACTCAACCTGAACGGCAACACCTTCGTTTCGATCACAGACAACGGAACTCCTCTCACTGCAGGTGTAGACTACATGCTCGATGGCGACGTCCTGACCCTGAAGGCGGACTTCCTCGCCCAGTACGCAACCGGCAACACCGGAGTGAAGACCGTATTGGACACGAATTTCAGCGAAGGCCTTTCATGGAAGCTGTTCGTACGTTACCTCGGCACGACGGTCCTCGCTCCGGCTACGACTACGAAGGGCCTCGACCTCGTTATTCCTACCGACTTCGCAGGCGACGTCTTAGCGACGATGGAAGCCAAGTACGTCGGCCAAGCATGGCCCAATCCCGGACCAGCCTCTTGGACTTCCTTCCAGAGCTACAAGGAAAACTACCGCCCCGACTACGCGGGCAACGGTATGATCATCAAAGACACGTTCTTCCAATCCACCAACAACGACCCGATCGACCTTATCTTCCACATGTGGAGCGGCCGCCAGGTGAAGTACCGCCTCACCTTCACAGCCGGTAGCGTGGATGGCGAAGGAGACGCATGGGTCGTCTACGACGACGGCCTTGTTGGCTGGAACGACTGGTCAAGCTGGGCAACTCGCGACTTGGCAAGCACCACCACCGTTCAGTCCGGAGCGAACTCCATGGAGGTCAGCCCTGGCGCTTACGCCGGTGTCGTGCTGGCGCAAAATCCTTGGGAAGCTCCCGTAGATACGTCGGCAATCAAGACCTTGACCTTCTGGATGCACGGCGGCACCGAGGGAGGCCAGAACATCGGCGTCAACGTCGGTCGCCTAAACTCAGCCGCCCCCAACGGAGTTGAATGGGGCAACGCTACCACAGTCCATCCGGTAGCCAACACCTGGACGAAAGCCGAGATTCAGCTCAACGTCCTCGGTGTCGAAGGCTGGTCCGACATTAGCCGTCTCATCTTCCAAAACTTCTCGGGTTCTGCGGCGCCAACCTACTACATCGACGACATCAAGTTCACCAGCGCTCAGGCGTCGAACATCGTGTTCATCGACGGCGCTCAGCTCTCGCCCAACACGCTCAGCGTCAAGCGCGGAGGATTCGCCCTCAACCGTCGCACTCGCAGTTTCGTGCAACGCGTGATGGTCACCAACACTGGCACGGAAGACGTCTTCGGACCCATCTACCTCGCCCTCGACGACCTGTCCACAAACACCTCGCTCGTGAACGCGGACGGCACGACCCTAGAATCGGCTCCTATCGACAGCCCTTACATCCTGCTCACCGAAGGAACCATCGAGCCCGGAGCATCCGTAAACGCAGTACTCCAGTTCACAATGCCACGATCGGGCGGCATCACCTACTCGACCCGTACCATCGTAGGAGGAGAGAATCCCTAAACAACAATCCAAACAACATAAATTAGAAAATGAAAACTACTAAGATGAAATCCATTCGCTTGCTGGCAGCCGCTATTTCAGCGCTAGGCATCACCTGTATCGCCAATGCTGTTACGTATAACGTCTCGCTCGACACAGGCGCCCTCATCAGCAACCCGTCCGCTCCCTTCTATCTCGACTTCCTCTTGACAGACGGATCGGGACTCGACGACGGAAACAACACCGCAACCGTAAGCAACTTCCAGTTCGGCGGCGGGAATGCGGTTGGACCCGCGACAGCGTTCGGCGGAGCTAGTGGCGATGTGGCAACTGGTATCACATTGACGGATACGGAATTCTGGAACGAGCTCTACCAGGAGTTCGTCCCCGGGAGCGTTCTCTCCTTCTTGGTGACCCTAAGCAACAACATTGAGAGCGGATTAACTCCAGACATGTTCAGCTTTTCGATCCTCGATAGCAGTCTCTACCCTATCTGGACGGAAGCCTCCGATTGGTCAGACAGTCTTCTGCAGATCACCCTCGGCGGCGACGAGACCACCATCGAAACCTTCGCAGGCGTCGGTGACTTCGATGGCATCAGCGCCCCAAGCGTATCCGTACCCGACAGCTCCGTATTCGGCATCGGCTTGGTTTCCCTGCTAGGGCTATTCGTCGCGAGACGGAAGCTCGATGGCCAAACAGCCGAGCCGAGCCTCAACTAAATCGATAAATAGACCGCGACTCACAGACTAGAATACGGAGTCAAGCACTCCCCCTTCTCTAGATCAACAAAGAGCGCCCCCACCCACTTCATTGGGTAAAACAGGGCCCCTTCCGAGCAAGAAGCGCAAACGCGCTTCTCCGGATGGGGCCTTTTTTGGTTCATCACCAAAAGCAGTG
>JBNKSG010000348.1:0-3482 GCA_050297195.1 Opitutaceae bacterium
AGGCACACAGTCCGGTGATGAGGACGTGTAGCAGGAAGGTGAGGGGGCGGTCCTTGGTGCGGACCATGGCGTCGGTCTGCAAGGCGAAGTCCGAGAGAAGATGGGCTGCCAGAAGCGGGACGAAGAGCGCGAGGTCGAAAGATGGCATGGGAGGAGGGAATTGGGTGGGGCTATTTCTCAGTTTCTCTGAGGGTGCCGTGCAGGCCGAGTCCGATAGAAGTGAGGGCTTGTTTTACGAGCTTCCACTGGGCTTTGGCAAGGTGCTTGCCGAAGGCTTGGGCGGAAATGGGGGGATCGAACTTTTCGGCGAGTTCGTACTGGTTCAGTTTTGTTCCGGCGAGAGCCACGGCTTGGGCTTGTTTGGAAGTCCAGTTTGAGGTGATGCCGTCGAGCAGCAAGACGCTGGCGAAGATCAACTCCTGAGTGGGGCGAGGAATTTTGAGGCTAAACTGGATGGTGAGCCTTTGTTCTTCGGGCATCTCTTCCAGCCCGTGTCCGGAGAGCACGAAGGCTTCTCCTTGGGAGAGGGAAATCTTTTCGGGCCTCAGGTTTTCGTAGTCGCCGATGCCGATGCTGATTCGGGTGTCGATCTCTTTCTTGCCGAGAAGGTAGGAGCGGAGCGTGAGGGCGAGTCGGATCGCGGAGTGGGGCGGGTGGCAGGTACATTGCCAGCTGTCGCCGGCGAACACTTCGATGTTGGTGCTCAGGTCCGTGCTCGCGACGGCTGCTTCGAGAATGCTCTGAAGCTGGTTGCGGTCCGACTCGCTCAGCTCTTGCGAGCCTACGATATCGCCTGTGAGTACTGCGATCATAGGTAAACCTAAAAAGGTTTATAATAGATAAGTAAACCAAAAAAGGTTTATGAGTGAGATGTAAGCCTTTTTAGGTTTATATTTGGAGGCTGGGGTTGTGGCGATATTTGCTTCTGATTGAGCTTGGACAGTCGTGGGCGTCTTGGCATGGTGTTCCGGTTTTATGTTTACCGGAATCGTAGAGGAAAAGGGCAAGGTCGCGGCTTGCGAGGAGCGTTCGGGGTCCTGGCGTTATCGCATTGCTGTAGAGGTGGTTGCTGCAGAGGTCGCTCTGGGCGACAGCGTCGCTGTGAATGGCTGCTGCCTCACGGTGGTGGAAATTGGCGAGGGCGTTTTGAGCTTCGATGTTCTGGAGGAGACGCGCCGCTTGACGAATCTTCGCGACATCGCGGTCGGGTCGTCGGTGAACCTCGAGCCCAGTTTGCGTTTCGACGGCCGTGTGGGCGGACACTTTGTTTCGGGGCATGTGGATGGTACGGGGGTGATCAAGACGCTTCGTCCGGAAGGGAAAGATGTGATCCTCGAGATCGAGGCTCCGGAGGGATTTGAAAAATACCTCGTTTACAAGGGTTGCATCGCGATCGACGGGATGTCGCTCACGGTGGCGAAGGTCGAGGGGCGCGTGATTACGATTTGGCTGATCCCGCATACCTTGGAAGTGACCACGATCGGCGAGCGTGCCGAGGGCGATGCGGTGAACCTGGAGTTTGACCTGATAGCGAAGTACACGGAAAAGATCGTAGCACAGAGAGATTCATGAAAGCCGAAGTCGAAGCGTTGGTGGAGGAGTTGAAGCGGCTGCGTAAAGCAGGCGTTACGCGAGTGAACGTATCCGACTCTGCGATACAGTCGCTCAAGAAATTTTCCCGAGCGGCTTCGGTGGACGCTTCGACGCGAGCGGCGGTTTTGGACTCGATTCCCGATCGGGTGCGTTCCGCGAGCGTTAAGGATTTCGACAAGGTTTTGGTCGAAACGAAGTCGGAGACGAAGAAGGCTGCGACCAAGCAGAGCTATGGCCCGAAGCTGCCGCGCCCGCCCCGAATCCTTTTGCCCAATGGCGACAAGCAGGCGCGTTGGGAATTTTTGCGGGACAAGGTCTTGAATTGCCCGACCTGCAACGAGCGTGTGAAGCCGGGCAAGAAGGTTGTTTTCGGCGTGGGTAACTTGGATGCGGACATTTTCTTCTGCGGCGAAGCGCCCGGCGCAGACGAGGAGATTCAAGGCGAGCCGTTTGTTGGAAAGGCCGGTCAGCTTCTCGATAAGATGATCGGGGCGATGGGGCTGAAGCGTGAGGATGTCTACATTGGCAACATCATGAACTGGCGGCCGGAGATGCCAACGCCTACGGGCAATCGCCCACCGACGATCGAGGAGATGCATTTTTGTCTTCCGTACCTGAAGGCTCAACTCGAAGTGGTGAAACCGAAGCTGATCGTGGCTCTTGGCGCGACTGCGGTGAAGGGCTTGCTGGGGGCGGATTCGTTTCGCACCTTGCGCGAACTGAAGGGGCAGTGGCAAACCTTTGAAGGTATACCTGTGATGCCGACTTACCACCCTTCGTATTTGCTTCGCAATGACACTAAGAAGGACAAGCGCAGCGCTTGGGAAGATTGGCTGAAGGTGATGGAAAAGGCGGGGATGGAGATTAGCGACCGTCAGCGGGGCTTTTTCCTCTAGCGGGAATTGGGTGCAACTTTGAGACGAAATGAGAAAGCCGCGATGGGGATCGCGGCTTGATTGGGGGATTGAATGCGGATTTAGCTTTGGCTCGGCTCGGAGAGGGTGATGCGGAAGAAGCCGGTGATGTTGGCAAGCTGGAGGGTGTGCATGGTTTGACCGCTTGGGAGGCTAGTTTGGTCGAGGGTGAGTGAGGGGGTGGGGACGACGTCGGGCCAAACGAGTTCGTGGATATTGGTCCAAGTGGAGAGGTCGTCGGAGTATTCGATGAGGATGCTGACCCCTTGGGCTCGGGAGAGGAAATCGATGTTTAGGGCGCTTCCGTCGGTCTGGCTGACTGTGGGCGGAGTTCGCGGACGGTCGTGGCTGAGCGGGTCGGTACCGGTGAGGTACTCCTGGAGGTTGTCGCGTCCGTCGCCATCGGGGTCGGCGGCGCGGTTGGAGTCGGCGGAATCCCATGCTATGAAGTCTGACCAGGCGTCGTAGGTCGCGGCGTCGGCCGCAGTGGCGACGAACTCGAAGGTGGCGGTGCCGTCCTCGGAGAGGGCGACGATTTGCTCTTTGGTCTCGCCGTTGTAGGTGACGGTGACGCGGTGGGTGCCTTTGAAGGTGTTGGCGGTGTAGTCGCCGTTTGCGGAGGAGCTGCCGGCGTGGTCTTCCCACCATTCGCCGAGGACCTTGTCGACGTAGACTTGGCCGCTTTGTTTGACGACCCAGTTGTCGGGGTCGCTGTCGTCAAAAAGGATGGCGTTGTCGCGCCAGTGCATGCTGTCGTTCATGCCCCAAATGGTGATGCCATCCACAGCAGGGTGCTCGAAAAAGGCTTCCAGCATGTTTCGGGTGAGATCGGCTTGATCTGCTTCGGAAGGAAAGCCGTTGGCTTCGGTGATATCGTATTCGGTGACTTCAATGCGAAGTCCTGGAAGACCGTTGGGGTAGTTGTCAGTCGGATCCATCGGCGCGGCGAGAATATCGATGATGGCGGTGAGGTCT
>JBNKSG010000349.1:0-3475 GCA_050297195.1 Opitutaceae bacterium
TCCTCAGGGTACCGACAGTGCCTTACTTTGTCGTTGTGCTCCTTTCCTTCTACTTAATGAAACTACGGAAAACCCCACCATTTTAGTTCAACAAAAAAAGGAGGGGGAAGGAGCAGGAACCAAACATATCGATGAAATTGCTCCTGTCACCTTGTTCAGACTATATGACATGGCGCTTCGACTCGCTTTAGGATTTCTAGGATCGCGCGGAGGAAAGGAAGCCGAGGCCTGCAAGCGAGGGCTGGACTTGGTTGGGCGGAGTCGCCAAATGTCCTGTTCGTGTACACGGATTTTGCGATAGCGCTTGGAATAGGGGTGGCCTTGGATTTCGTATTGGGGGATCCGCGGAGGATGCCGCACATCGTGCGCCTGGTCGGTTTGCTTGCGGTGAAGGGCGAGACCGCTCTCCTGCCGATTCTGGGACGAACCGTATTCGCGGGCTTGATACTTTGGCTAGGCATTACGCTCATCTGCCTGAGCGGCTACGCCCTAGTTGCATGGGGCACGGAGTCGATAGGGCATTGGCTTAAGCTGTTGATCGATGGAACGCTGCTATTCCAGTGCATTGCTTACCGCGACCTCGTTAAGCATGTTGTCGCAGTGAAAGTCGGGCTCGATCGGAGTTTGTCGCAGGGGCGTCAGCGCGTTTCCTGGATCGTAGGGCGGGATACCGAACAGATGGAGGAAGACGATGTTTGCCGCGCCGCGATCGAAAGCGGGGCGGAGAACTTGAACGACGCGGTGATTGCTCCCTTGTTCTGGTTCGCGTTGTTCGGTCCGGTAGGGGCTTTGATTTTTCGGGTAAGCAACACGATGGACGCGATGGTAGGCCACCGCACGGAACGATTCGAGAAGCTGGGCAAGGTGTCCGCTCGCCTGGATGACGCCCTCAATTTCGTCCCGGCCCGACTCTGCTGTATTTTGCTCCTCAAACTGAATGAGGCGAGGCGATGGCGACGCTTGAAGGAGGACGCGCAGCTGCATCCGAGTTTCAATGCGGGATGGCCCGAGGCGGCTATGGCCAGGCGTCTCGGGGTTGTGATCGGCGGGCGAATGTTCGAAAAGGGAAAGCTCGTGCAAACCGCTGAGATGAACAAGGGGGCTCGCCAGCCGCGTCGGCAGGACATCCTGAGAGCGACCGGTCTGATGGGGATTGCCTACGGCAAATGCCTCGGCCTAATCCTCGCCGGCTGGCTTCTCGCGTCCTTGTTTTGAACTAATTACCAATTTGTAATTGATTGGCCTTGCCAATGTTTTCCGGATCAGGCTTAAGGGGCTCGTTCTTTTAAATTGAATCGATTCGTCGACAGGAAACGCCGTTAGAACCGGCGACAGTCGCGCTACGGTAACAAGTCACAAGCCCATGCAAGATTTTGGTAAAGTTTTGCGCTCTGCCACTGCGGAGTTGGGTAAGGTTTTCCATTCGACTATTCGATTGGGATGCAAACTTGGAGTCCGACCACTGCCTACGAGTCCTACCCGTCGTCGCGGTTTCCGCGAGGGCACGCAACTTGCCGCAAGAGCAAGAGGGTAACGCAAACATCTCGCAAGGCAGACGACCGATTGGCGGATCCTACCGCATGGTACGGTATTCGTGGTCACTCCACCGTGTTCGATGTGAAGCGCCTTTTCTCTGCGGCGCTTCTCACATCGAACAATGAACCAAAAATCTGAATACAAAAAAAATATTTCCGGCGGCCTCCTTGTCGCTGGTTTAAGCCTCGCTTGTTTGGCTGCTCCTGCGCGATCTCAGGAGGATATGACCCGAACGGTCCATGAGCTCGACGCGTTCACTGTTGTCGCTAACCGTTTCGAAATGCCGCTAGATAGAGTCGGTAGTTCGGTCGAAGTACTGGGAGAGTATGAACTGAACAAGGCGCAACAACCCTTCCTGCTCGATTCGCTGCGAGACGTAACGGGCTTTCACCTGCGTAACAACGGTGGCCCCGGAGGCGCGTTTGGAATCACCACTCGCGGCCTCAATACAACGCGGCCGACGGTTATGATCGACGGGGTCGAAGTGAGCAATCCGGCTAGCGGGCGGATCATCAATTTCGGAAATCTTTTTGGTGGCAACGTATCGAGAGTCGAGATACTAAAGGGGCCGCAAGGCTCGCTGTACGGGGCAAATTCGCTCGCGGGCGTAATCAATGTATCCACCACCGATGGGCGGTACGCGACAGGGAGTAGCCTGTCGCTGAGCTATGGCTCCTACGATACCCTAAACGCTTCCTTTGCGAACAAGGGTGCGGCGGGCGGTCTGCACTGGGCATTTACTGCGAGTCGATACGAGAGCGACGGCTTTTCCTCTGTCGATCCTGCTTATGGCCCGAAGTGGAGCGATGACGACGCATACGATGCGAGTAACTATTCTCTGAAGCTGGGGTATGATCTCTCGGAAAAGGCAGAACTGTATTTCGTGTCCTATTTTCTGGATACTTATTCAGAATTTGATCCATCGGCTCCGCCTGCCGCTCAACCGGATTCTGTACACGAGGATAATTATGACGAAACCGAGCAATATTTTTCCAAGCTCGGCGCAAAGGTCGAGTTGACCGAAGACTGGAGTAGCGATGTTGGCTTTGCCTATTCCGATGTAGACACGGTCAGTGTCTCCTCTTACGGACCGTATCCATCGGACGGGGACCGCTACAAGTTTCACTGGGTGAATACCGTGGAAGCGAATGGGGCGTGGGATTTGGTCGCTGGATTCGAGTGGGAGAACGAGCGCAACCGCAGCGGTGCGGGAGACCATGAAACCTACTCTTATTTCTTGGAAAACGTAGTTCGTTTGAGCGATGCCTTGGACCTGACATTTGGAGCTCGTCACGATGATCTGGAAATCGTGGGACCGGATTCGGATTTAGTAGAAGATCGCAATGAATGGACGTGGAGAACGTCTTTCAGCTATCGTTTGGATGCTTTGGCTGCCCGTGTTCACGGTTCGTTCGGGACTTCCTTCCAGGCTCCGACGATCATTCAGCTGTTCGGGGTTTACTATGGAAATCCCGATGTTGTCCCAGAGAAAGGCGAGGGTTGGGATCTCGGCTTTCAAAAGAGCTTTTCTGAGCAGAACGTGACGGTCAGTTCTACATTCTTTGGCTATGATATCGAGGAACACATCTTTTGGGATATGACCAAGGGTGGTTGGGGTTCGTATGAGAACAACGACTACAAGAGCGTAGGGGTTGAGAACTCGATCCGCTGGGATGCGTCCGAAGCATTTTCTTTCAAGGTATCGCACACCTACACCGATGCTGAATTCTACCGCGACGGTCCGGAGTATGCAATCGGTAGCCGGCATGCGGCAGAGGCTGAACGAACCCCTCGAAACATATACTCGATCAACGGAAACTGGAACGCATTGGACGGAAAGCTCAATTTGAATGCGAACTTTTACCACGCTACAAGCCAGTATTCGACGAACAGCAGCGTGTCGAAGATGCCAGGATACGATATCGTGAACGTGGCGGCT
>JBNKSG010000350.1:0-3465 GCA_050297195.1 Opitutaceae bacterium
AATTGAATTCACTTAGCTAATTTCCACGCTAAAATAAGTCAAGTTGAGCTGAGAACTCAATTTGTCTGATTCGAAGAAGGAAGCTGTTTTCCTAACGATACAAAGCGACTCGTCGCCCACCGGATTTGTTGTGACAGGCACAATCGCCCCTGGCGGTTTTAATCCACTGCCCACTGGGCGACAACTTTTCTTCAAACGGTGAAGGATAGTGAAATACTGTTTAGGATTGGCCGATGGTCTGCCACAAACAGGCTACCGTCGTAGTTTTCTCAGATCCGTGCCCAAATTCATAATACGGGCAATGACCAGGGCTTCAGAAGTCTTAGAATAGCGATAGAAGATGGCGGTTTGAAAACGCTTTTCCACGAAGCGACGAAGGTTCCTTTGTCGATCAACAACAGCGTAGCCCTCAGGTGCGTTCGTGATCGTAGCAAATGCCTTCTTCATCTCGACAAAGAACTCGGCCCTTAGCTCGGGACTCTGTCCCTGCCAGAAATCAGCTTCACGGCGTTCATCGGCTATCGCCCGCCGCAGATAAATACCTCCATCAGTCTTCCCGCTCGATCAGCTTTCTGGCTTCCTCGTAAGGAATGCCCTCTTCCACGCCCTTGTCGTAGTCGTCAAGCCGTTCGCAAGCAATGCGGATTTGCTCGTGCTCGTATCGTTTCTGGGCGTAGCGCTGAGCTTTAGCCAGCGACCGTGCTGCAGGATCAATAGCGGCTTTGGGCGAGAATGACGCGGGTATCGTTCCGGTTCCTTGGATCGATTCAGCGCAGGCAAGTGTTGGACCGAGGCGTTCTTCGAGCGATGAAAGCGATCCAGTTTCAGCCCGGACTTACTCTCGAGAATCCCGACGTCGCCCGCGAGGTCGATTTGCCCAAACCTGAGCCGACCGGGCGAGATATCCTCGTGGAAGTCGAGGCGATCGGTCTCAATCCGGTGGATACGAAGGTTCGTCCTAGCGAAGGCGGCGAGGCAAAGGTCCTCGGCTACGATGCTGCGGGCACGGTGGTGGCGGTTGGTGAAGCGGTTGAGCTTTTGGCAGTGGGCGACACGGTTTACTACGCGGGCAGCATCGCAAGGCCTGGCGCTAATTCCCAGTTCCACGTGGTCGATGAACGCATCGCGGCGATCCGGCCTAGCTCGCTGGATGCTGCCTCGGCGGCGGCGATTCCGCTCACGGCGCTGACGGCATGGGAGTCGCTCTTTGACCGTTTAGGAATCGACTCGGAGGGTGGTCACGCCGGGAAGTCGCTTCTCATCATTGGAGGAGCTGGAGGTGTCGGCTCGATTGGGATCCAGCTAGCGAAGCGGGCTGGCCTGACGGTGATCGCCACCGCTTCCCGCAAGGAGAGCACGCAGTGGTGTCTTGATCTTGGCGCCGATTTCGTGGTCAACCACGGCGAGGACCTCGCTGCTCAACTTTCGAAGCTCGGTTTCGAAACCGTGGACTACATTGCGAATTTCAACAATACCGACGCGTATTGGGAAGTGATGGGAAGGCTGATCGCTCCTCAAGGGGGAGTCGTCTTGATCGTGGAGCCAAGCGGTAGCCTGGACCTCGGCGGTCCGTTCAAGCTAAAGAGCGCGCGTATTTGCTGGGAGCTCATGTTCACGCGAGCTGTATTCGAAACGTCTGACATGCAGCGGCAGCATGAAATCCTCAAGCGCGTGGCGGAGCTCATCGACGCAGGCGAGTTGCGCAGTACGGCGAACACGAAACTGTCGCCTATCAATGTGGAGAACGTGCTAAAGGCCCACCGGCAACTGGAGTCGGGCAGGTCGATTGGAAAAATCGTAATCGAAGCTTGGGGCGGATAAGGCGCAGCCGGAGGTCGCGATGATCTGGGAATGCTGTCGCTTTTGACGGCGGTGGTATCCGTTCTTCTAGGACGCGTTGGAAACGAGCTTGGCGGGCCGGCGGCAGTGGTGGTGGATGTGCTTGAAGTTGGAAATCAGGTCCGATTCGAGGCGGAAGAGCTCCATGCGTTCGGGGTCGCGACCGACGAGGCTGCTACGTAGGTCGCTCTCGGCGTCGTCGGCCAGCTTTTGGAATGGGGCTTTGCTCGCCAATAGTTTTTGGGCGTCTTGCGCGTCGCCGTTGGTGGTGACTAGCAAGGCGAGCCGCAAGTCTTGCAGGAGGGCTTGATGCAGTTCGAAAAGGGTTTGCTTGGTCTTGGCTCCGATCGCGTGCCCGGTTTCCAGGCGGTCGTGGCCGAGCGGCAGCACGTGTGTGTCGAGCAGGTCGCCAATGTTTTCCCAGCTGTTGAGGAGGGCGATGGTTTGGTTGATCGCCGCTTGATCCTTGGGCCCGAGTTTGGAGGCTTGGATGCAGGAGAGGTAGTTGAGGATCGCCGTTTGCAGTTCGTCGACCTCGTTGTCGCGGTGGGCGAGCTTTTGCAGGTCTGTGAGGTTTCCTTCGATCGCGGCATGCGGAATGTCTTCCGCCATGGATACAGCGAGCGTGGCGAGCCGCCCGCACTCCAGCCGCGCTCGGTCGATTGCCATGTTAGGCGTTTCGAGGTAAAGCGGGTCGAGGTAGATTGGCCTGCCGGCATCGCTCGTTTTCTTGGGGCGGTCTGGGGCTACGAGGGTTGCGAGGCGCGCCAAGGGGCCGGTGAAGGGGATGAAGATCAGCAGGTTGACTAGGTTGAAGAGGGTATGGGCTACGGCAACTTGGCGGCCCAAGGTCGAGTCATGGAAGATGTGCGCCCCAGCCAGGTGGCTGAGCTCCGCCAGTTGGGAGATGAAGGCGAACCAGAGCGCTACGCCGAGGATTTTGGAGAAGACGTGGACGAATACGATTCGCCAAGCGGCGGCTGGGCGGCCGAGAGCTGCGAAGGCGGCGGTAACGCAGGTGCCGATGTTGGCCCCAAAGGAAATGGAAATGGCCGCCTCGATGGAGATCAGCTGTTGGTTGGCAAAAATGATTGTGAGTCCGATGGTGGCTGCGGAGCTTTGTACTATGGCTGTGAATACGAGACCGATCGCTAAGCCCCAGAGCGGACTTTCGATGGTCTGCATCGCTTCGAGGAAAGGCTCGTAGCCGCGCAGGGGGCGAGTGGCGTCGCCCATCAGCTGCATGCCGAAGAAGATGGCTCCCAGCCCGAGCAGCAGGGTTCCGAATTGAGCGAGCCGCTCGTGATTTCGGATGAAGGAGATGGCTAGGCCAACCGCCATGAGAATGGCCCCTGCTTCGGATATCTTGAATGCGATGATCTGGGCGGTAATGGTGGAGCCGAGGTCGGCGCCTAGGATGACGCCTACGCTCTGCGCCACGCTGATGAGGCCTGCTGACGAAAAGCCGACCAGCAAAACGGTGGTGACGGAAGACGATTGTACGGCTGCAGTGATGGTGGCTCCAGTGACTGCTGCGGCGAAGCGGTTGCGGGTGAAGGTAGCCAGTAGCTCCTTCATGCGGGCTCCAGCGATATTGGTCAGGGCCTGCGTCATGTGGCCCATGCC
>JBNKSG010000351.1:0-3442 GCA_050297195.1 Opitutaceae bacterium
GAGGCGGTTCGCTGATCATGGCGGCGCTGGATCGAGGGTGTGAGATGCTCGGCATCAAGCTGTAGAGGTAACGCTCGAGCATGATGCTGTTTACGGGCCAGCGCAAAAGGTGTACCTGCGCCTTGGCGAGGTCCTTCAGGAGGGAGCGTGGCATGAAGTCGAAGATGAGCACGACCGTGATCTCCGGGTTCTTCTTGGCGAACTCCAGGATGGCAGTCTTTTCGGCGGGGTTTGGTCCCTGGCTGTCGATAAGGGCGATGCTCAGGTTGTGGTCGCCCGCAGCGTGCTCGGATAGGCTTTCGACGGACTCGAAGGTTTTCGAATTCCAAAACAAAGGGGTAGCGGCCGAAAGGCGCACGCTGGTTGAGGATGTCACGAAGCCCGCTTCCAAGTCCGCAAGGGAGGGGATTTCGTTGGCGTAGGTGTTCTCGCTGGTCGACTTGAGCTCCGCTAGGCGTTTCTGCAGGGCATCGGTGTCCAGTCGTGCGATTCGCCCGATGGAGTCGCCGAGGTCGATTAGCGTCTTGAGGGAGATGAGGCGCTTGAGGTCCTCACTGCTCAGGATGCGCTCCCCGGAGTCGGTTTCGATCGATGCGGTGAAGTAGTCGCGTCGCATCCAGGTGCGAATGGTGTTGGGGGAGATGCCTGCCATCTTTGCGGCAGTACCGATTTTGTAGCCTGTGCTCGCGTCGCTTTCATGGATCATGAATGAACTGTTTAAGTTAGTTCATGTTTATTTCAATGAAAAAATGAACAAAGTATGAACTATTGTAGTTCGTTTCAGTGGGACGATGGGATCCCCTGGAGCTGTTTTGGAGCGGATTTTCTTTGCGCAAGCCCCTGAAACAGAGGCTTGCGCAGGTGTCGAGGAAAGGGCTTCGCTTCGTAGGCGTTGAGGGGATTCACCGCCTTTGTGGGGTATTCGAAGTCAGAAAGACCGCCGGTCCTCGAAAGGATGGGCGGTCTCAGGTGATTCAAAGCTTGTGAGGGTGGCTAGGAGGCCATGGCATTGGAGGCTACCTCTTGCTTGATGGGGCATTCGTCGGGGATGGGGATCATCTTAACGCCGATCAAAGTGGTAGATGGCTTGGACTCGCGTCCGCGGCGGAAGGTCTTGATATGACCAACTGTCATGTCCACGGCCCGACGTCCGTTTTCGTGATGGTCCTGGTTGATCCCTCCGTTGCGGGCGGTGCGTTCGTTCGCGTCGAGCGAGATGAACCGGCACTCCTGGCCTTCCTCGTTCAATTTCTTGGCGACCACCTCCAGATTGTTCCAGTTGCTGATGATGGCTTGCAGTTTGTTTTTGCGGGCCCATTCGAGGGTGCAAGGAGCGACGTCCTCCTGGTAGTCGGGGCCGTGCTGGAAGTACAAAGGGGGCACCCAGTTTTCGGGAGCGATTTCGCGTCGGTGGGTGTGGAAGCCGGCGGCGAAGGTGAAGCGCTTGTGGATTTCTTCGAATTCGGAAACGGCTAGGCCGAAGCGTTCGATGCCGATGCGCTGCAGGTCCGCGATCACTTGTCCGACGGCGTCGATCTGGTCGCACTGGACCGTGTCGAAGGGCAGGTTCTCCGGTAGGGGGTTCACCTTGATGCAGGAGAAGAGGTCCCAATCTAGTTCGAAGGGCTCGTCGTGGTAGTCGAAGGCGCCGAAGATAACCCCTTGGATTCCGCGAGCCTTGAGGACGCGGTTGAGCGACTTGCTGTCCTTGTACTCCCGGCCGAGCCAGAAGACGTCTAGCTTGTAGCCGAGCTCCCTCGCTCGTTCCTTGGCTCCCGCCATGAGCAGGCGATGGACGTGCTGGTCGGTGATGCGTTTGTCGTCCTTAACGTTGATGATCCATGCGATGACTTGCTCGCTCGGCTGGTTCTTGGTCGCTTGGCGGTAGGCGACCAGGGCCGAGAGAGCCGGGTCCGGGCGGTAACCCATCTCGTCGGCGAGCTTTTGGATGCGATCGCGTGTCGCTTGCGGCAAGCTGGGGTGATTGCGAAGCGCGAGCGAAACGGTGGTCTGGTGTACGCCGGCGACTTTTGCGACGTCCTTCATCAGTACACGTGGATTGTCCATGCGATTTTTGGGGATATGGGGTTAGAAGTATTCGTTCACGGTCTCTGCTAGCATCTACGCTTTAGAGAGAGTAGTAGAGCTACGTTGCGATCAAGCGCAAGTATGCAAGCAAGGAAGCTCTTGCTATAGCGCATACTATTAAAAGGGCCTGGTCCTGAAATTAGCCAAGTTTAACTTGCTTTCAAGTGCACCTTAATCGGCGGCGGTACGTTTTCCGTAGCCGCCAAGCAGTCCGCGCCACCACGTTACGAAGGCCCATTTTATGTCTTCGAGCATCAGGTAGACGCAGGGAACGAGGAAGAGGGTGATGAAGGTGGCGAAGGCGACGCCGAAAGCCAGCGAGGTCGCCATGGGGATGAGGAACTGGGCTTGCAGGCTTGTTTCGTGGAGAATGGGGATCAGGCCCACAAAGGTGGTAACGGAGGTCAGGAGGATGGCTCGAAAGCGTTGCATGCCGCCAACCCTCACCGCATCGAATAGGCTCATGCCATCGGCCCGCAGGCTGTTCACGCGTTCGACGAGCACGAGCGAATCGTTTACGACGACACCGGCCATGGCGATCATTCCGATGAAGGAAAGCAGGCTGAGGTCCTGGAATCCGTAGAGGTGGCCGACGATCGCTCCAGCCACTCCAAAGGGAATGACGGCGATCACGATCACGGGCTGGAGGTAGCTCTTGAAGGGGATTGCGAGCAGCATGTAGATCGCGACCAGGACCAAGATAGAGCCTCCAATCAAGGCAGGGCCGGACTCCGCGAAATCCTTTGCCTCGCCACCCATGGCAGGGGTGACGCTCGGGTACTTGCGAAGGACCTCGGGCAGAATCTTGTCGTAAACTTCGGTCTTAATCTCGTTGGTACTGATGGTGCCCTTGTCCGCTTCCGCCTGCACGCTCACGATGCGCTTTCGATCGAGGCGAGAGATGGAAGGGTAGCCGGTGCCCATCTTGATCTCGGCTACCTCTTGGATCGGCACCCGGGCTCCGCTAGGGGTGACGATCCGCATGTTCTCGAGATCGCCGAGCGACTCCCGCTCGGAACGCGGATAGCGTACCATGATTTTGACGTCTTCCTTGTCGCGCTGCACGCGCTGGATCTCGGCGCCGTAGAATGCGTTCCGAACCTGCCGGCCGAGGTCGATCGCGCTGAGGCCTAGGGCTCGGGCATTGTCCTTGAGGCTGATCTTGAGCTCCCGCTTTCCTTCGGAGTAAGTATCGCGGATATCGTAGAGGCCATTCACCTCCTTGAGCCGTTCCTGAATCTCGAGGGACGCTGCCTTGAGTTTGCCGAAATCGTGCCCGGTGGGCTGGATGTAGACAGGGAGGCCGACCGGTCCGCTCGCGTTGGCCTGGAAGTTGAGCAGTTTGGCACCTGGG
>JBNKSG010000352.1:0-3334 GCA_050297195.1 Opitutaceae bacterium
AGCGGAGATTCCACTTACTTCGTTGTATTCGGATCCCTTTGACAGTAACACCAAATCCGCCAACCCATCGCCATTCAGCTCAACGACGCGGATTTCCGCAAGCCGTGCTGGAGTATTCTCTTCCGTAAGCCATTTATCGGACTGCTTGGCGAACGTGCAATCCTCTTGAGCTAGATAGACGTTAACTCCCAGAGAAGTGGCTTCGATGTAATCCGCCTGACCATCGCCGTTCACATCACCAAACGCATATTGCTGGTACATATGAGTCCGCCAGACTTGGCCCTCCTCAACGGCCGGTAAAGGAGCGTTGCCGTTCACGTTTACTTTACGGTCGGCGTCGCAAACGACATCCGCGTCGGACCAGTCGAACGTTGTCGGCTTCATCGAATTCCAGCTCGTCCCCAGCCCGGCCTTCGCGAAGCACTCGACCTTCTTGAGCCGCGTCACTCCGGAAACAGCTGCGTACTCGTAGCCGAAATCGTAGCGGCGTACTGCTTCGAATGCCCCGGTTCCGTCATCAATAGAAACGACTACGGCATCGAGACGGTAGGCGGTGCGAGTCTTACGTCCAGCGAGATAGCCGGAACGGATGTCGTCGCGCAGCAAGTCGCCACCGTCGTCCCCATCTACGACCTGGGCGTTGTATAAGAAGCGAACTTGAGCGAAGGCGTCGATCCCGGCGCTTGCATTACCGGTATATGAGATAGACCGTAGCAGGTGCTCCCCTTCTCCCGTGTCTTCTTCGTAGTGGTAGGTCATGTAGTTGCCCTGAAGATCCTCCACCCGTACCAAAGCGTATGCATAGGCCTTGCCCTGCGTTTCCCCTCCAAGCTTCTGGAAACCGTCGGAGCCTCCATAGTTTCCGTAATAAGACACGGTTCCGTCCTTGGACTCGACCTTGAAGTACCTTGCATCGCCGCTAGCAGGATCCGTTTCTAAGGCGGTAACCTTGACGAAGCTATCCACCTCCGTCCGGTATTCGCTATTGGCTTTCCACTGGGTACCTGCCACTTTGACTAGGAGCTTGCCGTCCAGGTAGAGCTGGTCTGAGTCGTTGAACCTGACGCCCTCTACGACCCCGTGCCGAGCAAGCAAGGAGCGGCCTCGCGTAATTTTCGACTGCCCCGCGGAGAGACCAAAACCGACCCCCATCACCCCATTGCCGCCCTGGGAATTGTAGCTGATCGACAGGCTAGGCTGCATGCCAGAGCGACCCGCCGGAATATCCAGAGGGATAGAGTAGTTGGAAGCCCCCTTATTGTCTACTGAAATGTCGCCACCAAGCGTGCCGACAATAGGGGAGGCGGAAGCGGGCGGATCAAGAGGCGTTTCAGGCATAAGCACCGCGCTTGCGTGCGGCCAATTGACAATGGGATCGGGCGTTCCGTGATTGAGATTCTCTTTATCAAACACGGCGACATGAATCTCGACTTGGCTGGTGAGCGAGGAGTCCGGTACCCAACTTATCGATACAGTATCGTCGCCACCGGACAAAGGGATAAACCCTCCAATAGGAGTCCACGGATTTGCAACGGACTCGTCGACGCGATAGTCCTTCCAGTAGAACTTGCATCTATCGAGGTTATTATCCTCATCGGTCGCGTGAAAGGTGATGGTATGCGGCTGCCCCGCGTAGAAGACCGCGGGCATTGTTGGATCGTCGCCAACTGGCGGGGTGCTTGCGAGGGCCGAGAAAGCTGCGGTGCAAGCCAAGGCAATGAACAGGAACGTTTTGCGGTAGGAAGAAAACTTCATGGACAAATAGAAAGAGAGGATTCGGATAGTAAAGGAAGAGGAGGGCTACTTACGCGGGTCGGACTTGGCGTTTTCGAAGGCCTGCATGACCATCTTTTGCATGATACGCTTGTTGGTTGCGGAATCAGGGTCGGCGACTTCGGGGGAACGCAGGGAAGCATGAGCCGCCACCATGCTACGCATTTGCTTGACCGCTTCCGTGGGTTCGGGGGCGGTCTCGGGCGGGGATGCCGAATCGTCAGGCTGGGCGAGCGGGGCAGTCTCCTCGGAAGAAGCTTTTGCAGCAACGCCTGCCGGAGCTGGCGTGTCGCCTGCGGTGACACCTCGAACGTCGCTCGATTCGTTACCCCTCTTGAACAGAAGCAACGCTACCGCCGCAAGAGCGACAGCGATGGATAGGGAAGCTATAAAGCGCTTTTTCATGAAACGATATGGGGTTGGGGATAGGGCCTAGTTGAGGGTCATGCTCCCCATTTGCAGGTCGTGCCCCGAACCGTTCGGGTCTACGATGTAGATTGGGTCCCCGTCGTACGTCCCGCCGGGATCGGAGGCGGGGGTATACCAAGTGTTGTCAGACATCGGGTCAGTACCGGCCGCTATTTCGTCCTCGTTGGAAACGGTGTCGCCGTCGAGGTCGCCGGTCGCGTCATTGTCGAATGGATTGAGGCCGAAGAGGATTTCCAAAGCGTCCTCGATGCCGTCGCCGTCCTGGTCGGTCATCAGGTCGTAGAACTGATTGAATAGAGAGGCGTCGGAAGTCGCCAAGGCGGTGAACTTGCCGCTACCGCTCGGAGTAGCTCGGAACCCCGGCTTGAGCTTGATCTGCGAATCGCCGTCCGTCACGAAAGCAGCGATGCCGCCCTGCTCCACCACGACCGTCCCCGCAGTCTCGACACCCTGGTCGTCGACAACAACGTAGTCGTCGCCGCTGCCAACCGTAGTGCCGCTCGTCACAATGCGAGGGGCGGCATGCAAACCAGTCGTCGCCATGCTCAGCAACACGAACCCAATCTTCAAATACATCTTCATATCAACTTCTCCTACCTAATGGCTTCAATTTGAGTGCGTAGCATTTCGAGGTCTGCCTCAAGCCCTTTAATTCTTTTTTCGCTCTCAATCCGCAACGCTTCGATCTGCTTGTCTTTCTCAATCATATAAAGCGTCAGCTCTTCGACTTTTTCCAAAAGGCTTCGCTGTGATTCCCCTATAGACACTCCCGATTCCGCGACTTCCACTGCAGGCGGCATCCCCGGCAGGCGACCGTGCGCTGCAATATGAGCCTCCACCTCACTTAGAGGACGCAGTGCGTATCCATCTTCGAATACGTAGTCAGGCCAAGGTTGGGCTTCGACGATAATTTCCTCCGCTCGGATTGTTCCGGCAACTTCGAGCTTGTGGCTCGGAGCGCTGGTTCCAACCCCCACATTGCCTCTGCTGAAGTCCAATTCAGGAATATCAGGCAATACCTCAAGAGTGACTCCGCAAACGGACATCGAAGAACCGGAGGTTCCGTAATTCATCAACCAACCTGGCCGCATAAACGCAGCAGCAGACTTGAAATAGGACGGTTCGATGATGA
>JBNKSG010000353.1:0-3316 GCA_050297195.1 Opitutaceae bacterium
CGTCTACCAATTCCGCCACCTGGGCATTGACCGGAAAAGCGGTGAAGAAGACGCACAATTGAAGCGAAATCAACCCTAATTTTGGAGGAATTCCGCCGTGGCGGGCACGGTCGGGGGAGGAGCCCACAATTTGTGTTGATCGCGTTTCCCGCTTCTCACAGAACCGAGCATCCCACGCCTAGAGGTTCCTTCCTCGTCCCTCGAGGCGGCATCCCTGCAATTTGATCTTCTTCTCCTTATGCGTCCGTTATTGTTGCTTGTCGCGTGCTTCGTGAGCACGAGTTCCTTCGCGGGAGATCCGCTGAGGGGACGTCTTCCCGAGGATTTGATTCCGCAGTTGAATGAAGTCATCTCCGCGGCGATGGAGGGCTCGGACGCGATGGCGCAGCGGGAATTTTCGGAAGCGGAGTCGGAGGGGCGTCGGATTGCGGCGCGTTCGGCGGTGCTGCCTTCGTTTCGATCCAACGTGGCGTTTCGGCAGGAGAAGGATATCAACGAGGTGGCTGGCGCGGGCTACGAGGATCGAGTGGTCTACAACGTAACCTTGAACCAGCCGCTCTACCACTGGGGGGCGAAGCGTACGGAAAAGGAGCTGGGGGAGCTGCAGTACGAGATTGAGAAGCTGAACACGCAAATCGTGTCTTCGAGCGTTCGCTCTCAGGCTCGGGAGGATTTCATGAGACTGATCGTGGCGAAGCAGCGTATGAACCGGGCTCGACTGGACTTGCAGCAAGCGGTCTCGCAGCTGGATTTCCAGAAGTCGCAGGTGGAAGCGGGAGCGGCGAGCGAGAGTTCGATGATCCGTTACGAGCTGGAGGTGGAGCGCAAGGAGCTGCGGTCGCTGCGGGCTGAGTCGGACTACGATTTTCGCCTTGGCGAGTTGGCCAGCTTTACATCGATGTCGCCGAAGCGTCTGGATGGTCTGGCGGTTGGTCTGGTGCCCGAGTTCGAGATCTTGGACCAGGCGACCATCGACAGCTTGGTTTCCCTCTATGGGGAAGCGGTCGAGCGGGACGAGCGGATCAAGCAGAGCGAGATTAGCATCGAGATGAACAAGCGCCGGCTGGAGATCGAACAGAAGGCGCTGTTGCCGAAGGTCGATGCCCAAGTGGGCTTGAGCTCGAACGCGCTGGATCTCGACGGGACGCGGCGGGAGCAGGAGTATTCCTATTTTGGTTTGAGCGTGGGGTGGACGGTTTTCGACGGTTTCCGCAAAAAGGGTCGAACCATGGAGGCCTTGAGCCGTTTGACGCAGGCGGAGCGGGCGAAGCGCTTGGGCGAGGAGCGCCTGTTGTTGAGCTTCGATCGCTTGCTGCGGAAGTTGAGCATCGAGGGTCGGGCCCTTGCCATCGAGGAACGCGTTTTGCGGAGCGCCTTGCAGGAATTGGATCAGGTGAAGTTGGCCGTCGAAGAGCAACGTTCTCCGGTTTCGGCGGAGGAGAAGGCCCAGCGCGATTACGACAATACGTTGATTCGTACCCAGGACCCTCGCATTTCGTACCTTGATACTCTTTCGCAGGTCGCTAGAGAGTTGGGATTGGATTGAGGCGATCGTGATTGCGCGGCGTCTCGAGCCGCACCCTTAAGATGAAGCTAGGTTTGCTACTAAAAATTCTCGTGGCTGTCGCCGTATTGGCGGCGGGCGTTGTTTATTTCGTCAGTTCGATGAAGCCGGTCGCGACGATCGCTAAGACGAAGCGGCATGTGGCCGTGCGTTCGGTGCCGGGTACTTTGCAAGTGGATGCGGAGCGGGAGATGGATGTGCGAAGCGACCTGCAAGGGCGGGTGCTGAAGTCGAATCTCGAGCTCGGCGCGACGGTGAAGGAGGGCGATGTGCTGATGTCGCTCGACTTGGGCGACTTGGAGATCGCGATCGAGAAGCTGGAAATCGAGATGGAAGCGGCGAGCCTGATTCTCGAGCAAGGCTCGAACCGGCGTTTCGGCCTCATTACGCAGAAGGAGAATTTGGAAAACGTGAAGCGGCGCTTCGAGGCGGGCGAGGCGAGCAAGTCCGAAGTGGAGGCCCGCGAGCGCGATATTACGAGCACGGAGCTGGCCATCGAGGCGGAGATCAACGCCAAGAAGGTGCGCATCGCCCAGCTCGAAAACGAGCTGAAGTCGCTGACGCGGACGCGGGAGAAGATGCTGATCCGAGCGCCGATGGATGGCGTGATCACGGAGGTGTTGGCTTATCGTGGCGACCTTATCTCGGGTGGCCAGGAAGTGGCTCGCCTGATCTCGCTGGACCGGATCGTGAAGGTAAAGGTCAGCGAGGAGAACTTTTCGGGAATCGAAATTGGACAGATCGCCCGAGTTAAGTTTTTGGGCTACGGGGATGCGACCTTCGACGCCACGGTTTCCAAGACCTTGCCGGTGGCCGATCCGGTGACCCAGCGCTATACGGTTCACCTCGATGTGGATATCCCGACGGAAAAGCTTTTTCCCGGTTTGACGGGGGAGGCGACCATCACGCTGGACGAGCGGGACCAAGCCTTGATCATTCCGGGTACGGCGATCATCGGGGATCGCGTCTTCGTGGTGGAAGACGGACTGGTCTCGATGCGCCAGATCGAAAAGGGATTTGGCAGCATGACCAACGTGGAAATCCTGTCCGGCTTGGAAGAGGGCGATCAGGTGATCGTGGAGGACCTCGACCTGTTTAAGGTCGGCGACCGGGTCCGCACCACGGAAATGATTTTTTAAGGACACGCCCTGCGCTCGGGCGGCTCGGCTTACTCCGAAGACGCTTGGTCAGGCGACCATGCTACTGGCTATCGGGTGACAAGCGCGCTCCCACGGGGAATTTGTCCTCAGTAGGCGCCTTGGGCGTGGAGGGCGGCGATCGCTTCGCGGACGGAGGGGAGGTCTTCCCGGTAGGTGACGCCGAGCCAGCGGGATTCGCAGGGGAGGGCTAGGGTGCGAGCGGCGCCGTCTTTGATGAGCTGGTCGACAGCGGCGGGCAGGTAGAATTCGGATTTCGCTTCCTGCCCGCGCGCTTCGAGGAAGCACTTGAAGAGCGGTTCCAGTTGGGCGGCCCAGCCGGCCGGAAAGCCCCAGCAATTGAGCGAAACGAGGGTGTCGGGGGAGAGGGTGAGCTCGGTGCCGGATTCGTTGCGGGCGGCGATTGTGTTGTCGCCGCGATAGCCGATTTCGGTGTGTTCCTCGATGGAGAGGAGGGTGTGGTCGGAGGCGGTTTCGCAAACCCCGCGGGACACGGTGCCGTGCTCGGAGAGGGTGTTGGAGAGGCGGTAGCCGACGAGGCCGTAGGTTTGTTGCTGGGCCTGCTGGGCAGAGTCGTTGAGGAAAGCGGAGAGGG
>JBNKSG010000354.1:0-3302 GCA_050297195.1 Opitutaceae bacterium
CATGGTCCAGTGCGGCGACCCCACGGGAACCGGCCGCGGCGGCAAATCCATCTGGGGCAAAACCTTCGAGGACGAGTGCACGCCTGACGTGCGCTTCGACAAGACCGGCCTGCTTGCCATGGCCAACGCTGGTCCCGGCACCAACGGCAGCCAGTTCTTCATTACCACCGCAAAGACCCCCTGGCTCAACATGCGCCACACCATCTTCGGCGAGGTCGAGGAAGGCTACGAAGTGGTACAAGCCATCGAATCCGTCGAACGCGATGGCATGGACAAGCCTCTCGAAGAGCAAAAGATCGTTAAGGCAACCGTCATCGACTAAGCCGAATCACAGTTTCCAAGCAAAAGCCCGTTCCTGAAAAGGAGCGGGCTTTTTTCTTGGGAAAAGCGGAGCAGCCGGTCTCCTCCCTAGAAAAAGGGGAAGCGACTCAATCCCGCTTTTTGGTCATGGCCACCAAACGGTCCCATTCCTCTAGGTAGCGGATAAAGTGCTTCTTCCCTTTCTCGATCTCGTCGTCCAGCAACTCCCTCACCAAGGTCTGTTCCCGCTCGTAAGCGTCCGCATTGAGCAAGCCTGCAAAGTGGGCAATTCGTGCCCAGAGCAAATGGGTCGTGATCGCGTCGAACTCGTTGTAATCCAAAATCTCCTGCAATTTACCCTGTAACCAGAGGTCGGATACGAAGCCACCTTCAGTGTCCACCTTTCCCGGAATTCCAGAAAGGGTGGCGATTTCGTGCAAGCGCGGCGTCTGCCCCCAACGTCCTACCATCGGGGCCAAATCTACGTTGTGGTCGCCACTGTTGGCAAAGTAGTCGACCCCTTCCCACGGTTTGTTGGGACGCTCCCCCATTCCCTGGCTGAAGAGTCCGTGCACGATGGCGCGTTGCACGATGATTGGCACGTCCGCGTTGTGGGAATTGTAGCCGACCAGCTGCGGCTTGCGCGAACCGATCGCCTTCAGCAATTGCTTGAGGATGGTACGCTCCTTGGCCTTTTCGTCGTCACCCGCAGTAGCCGGCAAGGTCACCAGCTTGAGCTTCACCTCGCCTGCCACCACCTCGCGCAACACGCCCGAAACCGAAACGATGCGGCAAAGCACCGTCTTTAGGTACGGTTGCGGATTTTCCTCCGTCGCCCCGCTTTCGCGCCAGAGCCGCTTCATCGCTTCCTGCGGCCCGTGCGCCCCGCTCGTGTCCACGCCGAAAAGCATCTCCGCGCTCAAGGGATCGGGGATCCATTCCAAGTCGAAAGAAAACAGGCAGGGCTCGATGGTCTTTAACACGCCGCAAGATATAGGAGAGAAGTTTGCCGCGTGTTAAGTCTTTCTTGCCGAACTTCCTAAGCTTTCCATGCTTCCGCCATGCCTTTCGAACAGGAACTCGCCATCGCCAAAGAAGCCGTACGCAAAGCCTCCCTGCTTTGCTCCGCCGCCCAACGCGGACTCGTCGACGCTGAAAAGCACGATAAGGCCGACAAATCCCCTGTCACCGTCGCCGACTACGGCGCGCAAGCCCTCGTACTTTCCACCCTAGCCCACGCCTTCCCCGCCGATCCCGCCGTAGGCGAAGAAGACTCCAGCGACCTGCGCAAGGACGAAAACGCGGAGCTCTTCGCCCGCGTCGTCGAGTACGCGCAAAAGGTAGATTCCTCCCTCGACGCCGACTCCGTGCTGGCCGCCATCGACCGCGGAAACCACGCCGGCGGTCCGGAAGGACGCTTCTGGACGCTCGACCCAATCGACGGGACCAAAGGATTCCTCAGAGGAGAACAGTACGCAGTCGCCCTCGCCCTGATCGAAAACGGACAAGTCGTCCTCGGCGTGTTGGGATGCCCAAACCTCCCCGTCGATCCCACGAACCCCGACAGCGAAAAGGGCTGCATCCTTTACGCGGTGAAAGGACAAGGCGCCTTCCAAGCGCCGCTGAGCGACATTTCCGCAGCGACCTCGATCTCCACCGACGCCGTCTCCGAACCCGCCAAGGCAGTGTTCTGCGAATCCGTCGAATCGGGCCACACCGCCCACGGACGCTCCGCCATCATCACCGAATCGCTCGGCACCTCAGTCGAGCCCTTCCGTATGGACAGCCAATGCAAATACGCCGCCGTCTCGCGCGGACAAGCATCCGTCTACCTGCGGCTTCCGACCCGCCCCGGGTACGAGGAGAAGATCTGGGACCACGCAGCGGGCTATATCGTCCTGCTGGAAGCCGGCGGAAAAATCGCTGACACCTACGGCCAGCCCCTCGATTTCTCTATCGGGCGCACCCTCAAATCCAACAAGGGAATCGTCGCCACCTCGCCCGCTGTCTTTGAAAGTGTCGTAAAAGCGGTGGTCGCATCCGGAAAATAGCGCCTTTCATTCGGCGACGTTCCACTGCCAACGCTCCCGACCGCCTTAACAAAGCTCCCGAATGGGAGCTTTTTTTGCGCCTCCAACCCTAAAGTGAGGTTCACAACCCACGCCAAATAGGTTTTTTACCTCTCCCGCAAACCAAGCTCAAGTTTCACCGAATCTGAACGATCATAGAGTGCCGAACCTAGAAAGTTAGCACTCTGAAAACACAATTCCCCAGTCTCCTTTCGCCTATCCGCAAGCGCGCCAAACGCCAGCGAGGATCGATTCTACCCGCCATACTCGCTACGCTCGCTCTCTCTTGCCTGTCCAACAGCCAAGGCCAGACCCTCGGCGAAGCCTTGGACGCCACCCTTTCCCGCTACCCCAAAGTCCGCGTTTTGGAGTCCCGGGTTCAGATCGAGCAAAACAAGCTCAACGGCGAACGCGCCGCCCTCCGCCCTCAGCTCTCCCTCAGCATGCGCGGAGGCGAAGAACGCTTCGGCAACGACAAAGGGTTCCAGGTCTTCGGAGAAACCGGGAACGCATCCCTTCAAGGCAAACAGCTCCTCTTCGATGGAGGAAACACCCGCCACCGCATCACCGAGGCCCAAGCGAACCTGCGCACCAGCGAAGAGTCCCTCCGCAAAGTCCGCGAAGACCTCGCCCTCGAGCTCACTCAAACCTACGTCAACGTCATCAAGTACACGCGCTTGGTGAACCTCGCGCAGCAGAGCGTCTACCTCCACCAAGATGCCCTCGATAAAATTCAAGAGAAGTTCGAAGCCGGAGCCGGACCGAAGGCGGACGTAATTCTCGTCAAAGCCCGCCTCGCAATGGCCAAAGCGAGCCTCGAATCCCGCAACCGCCAACTCAAGATCGCCACCAACACCTTTCTCAAGCTGACCGGCACCTACCCCGCCCAGCTCCAGGAACCGGAGTTTCCGCAATGGGCCATTCCCGAATCCA
>JBNKSG010000355.1:0-3295 GCA_050297195.1 Opitutaceae bacterium
AGGGTGGAGGACGTTGGCGCGGTCTACCATTGCATCTCTAGGATTGTGGGCGGCGACTTCCTGCTTGAGGGGGATCGCGAGAAGGAGGTGCTTCGCAACCAGATTTGGAAAGTGGCGGACTTCTGTGGTGTAGAGGTTCTGACCTACTGCATCATGTCCAACCACGTGCATATCCTGTTGCGAACGCCGGACCCGAAATTTCTGGAGAAGCTGACAAACGCGGAGCTTGTCAGGCGTGCGAAGCGTATCTACTCGGCCGAGAAGGCGGGGACCTTTGAGCAAGGGCTGACAGATCCGGAAGCGGAGGTTCGGGAGCGTTTTCGGGCTCAGCTGCTGTCGCGGATGGGGGATGTGTCGCAGTACATGAAGGAGCTGAAGCAGCGTTTCTCTATCTGGTACAACAAGTCGTATAAGCGTATCGGTACGCTTTGGGCCGAACGCTTTAAGAGCGTCTTGATCGAGGACGAGCCGATGGCGCTTTCAACGGTTGCGGCGTATATCGAGCTCAATCCTGTGCGGGCGGGAATTGTCGATGATCCAGCTTTGTACCGTTTCTGTGGATACGCGGAGGCGATGGGTGGCTTCAAGCTGGCTCGAACGGGGATCTGCTCCTTGTTTGGCGGGAGAGAGTCCTGGGATGTGGCGGGCGGCCGATATCGGGTGGCGATCTTCGGGAAAGGTCAGAGTTTTGACGCCGGCAGGCCAGGTCGGTCGGTGGACGCGGAAAAGGCGGCCCGGGTGATGAACGAGGGAGGAAGGATCGCGAAAGTTGAAGCGCTGCGCTGTCGGGTTCGCTATTTCACGGATGGGGCGGTGCTTGGCTCGAAGGAATTTGTCCAAGGGTATTTCGAGGGGCATCGCGACCGCTTTGGGGCGAAACGGCGGGATGGTCCGAGATCGATGAGAGGTAGCGACTGGGGGGCTTTAGCTTGTATCCGAGAATTGAGGACTGATGTGTTCGGGTAGTCGCTAGTGTGGTGTAAGGCAAGTTGTTTATCGACGTGGCTCGGGGGCTTTCGCCCGTTTGGCGGGCAAGAGGGGCTTTAGGCAGGCAAGGTGCTTGCTAGGCTTGCTCGCTCTCGGCGGTGCGTTCGCCGGCGAGGCGGTCTAGCATGAACATGGCTTCGGTATTGCCCGCGGCTCGCTTCAGCTTGTCGATCATGTCGCCCACGTTTTTCTCTTCTTCGACTTGTTCGTCGATGAACCACTTGAGGAAAGAGACGGTGGCGTAGTCGTCGCAATTGTGGGCGAGCTTGTAGAGCTTGTTGATGGCGGCGGTCACTTTCTTCTCTTGGGCGAGGCTGGCTTCGAAGACGGCGAGGGGCGAATCGAAGTTTTTCTCGGGGGCTTCGAGGGCGGGGAGGGTGACGGTGGCGCCGCGGTCGAGCAGGTAGGTGTAGAATTTCATGGCGTGCGCGCGTTCCTCGTCGCTCTGGGTGGACATCCAGTTGGCGAAGCCGTCCCAGGCGTTGGCCTCGAAGTAGGAGGACATGGAAAGGTAGGAATAGGAGGCTTGGAATTCCATGCCGATTTGTTCGTTGAGGGCGGTGGTGAGTTCTTCGGAAAGATTCATGTCCTTACTGTGCAAGGAGCTAGGAGGCTTGTCGAGGTCGCGGAGGGGATTCTTGCAGGCACGGGGGCTGAGGGGGATTGTAGCGTGTTCCAAATTTCGGATACGAGCAATGGAGGAAAGGTCGGTGAAGTCCGATACAGGCGGAAGGGTGCACGGGGCGGCTTATATGGGGGGGCTACTAGGTCGTTTGGGATTTCGTGAGCAGGCGGTTGGCGGGGTGCTCCGCTTCGAACGGGGCGGGGGCAGGTCGAAGTTGAGCTGCCTTTGCGGGGCCTGAAATCGACGGAGGTCGCCCGTCGTGGGAGGATCAAAAAGAAGACGGTTTGGCGAAAACTTGGTTCATGTTGAGCGGCGCGGCCGTGATTCTTATGGAATCACTGGCATAATCTTCTTGAAATGGTCAAGCGGGCGGAGCCATTTTTCATGGCCTATATGAGCTTGTACTTAGACTATTTAAAGGAGATCGAGGAACGGAAAGGTCAGGGGTTGAGCCCTAAGCCGATCGATGATGGCAAACTGCTGGCTGAGATCGTCGCGCAAATCAAGGATTCGGGGAACGAACACAGGGAGGATTCTCTCAAGTTTCTTATATACAATACTTTGCCCGGCACGACTAGCGCTGCTGTAGAAAAGGCCAAGTTTTTGAAGGAAATCATCCTCGGCGAGTCCGTGGTGGAAGAGATCGCGCCCGCTTTTGCCTTTGAGTTGTTGTCTCACATGAAGGGGGGCCGCTCGATGGAGGTCCTTCTCGATCTCGCTTTGGGCGATGACGCATCGATCGCCGGCGAGGCTGCTGCGGTTCTCAAGACGCAGGTATTTCTCTATGAAGCTGATACGGAGCGACTTGAAGCTGCCTACAAGGCAGGGAACGAAGTCGCGAAGGACATTCTCGAAAGTTATGCGAAGGGCGAATTCTTCACGAAGCTCCCAGAGGTCGAGGAAAAGATCGAAGTCGTCACCTACATCGCGGCGGAGGGTGACATCTCCACGGACCTTCTTTCTCCCGGTAATCAGGCCCACTCCCGCTCGGACCGCGAGTTGCACGGCAAGTGCATGATTTCCGAGGCGGCCCAGGCTGAGATCAAAGCCTTGCAAGAGGCTCATCCCGGCAAGCGAGTGATGTTGATCGCCGAAAAGGGGACCATGGGCGTGGGTTCCTCTCGCATGTCAGGCGTGAACAACGTCGCCTTGTGGACGGGCAAGCCAGCCAGCCCCTACGTTCCCTTCGTGAACTATGCGCCAATCGTGGCGGGCACCAATGGGATTTCCCCCATCTTTCTGACGACGGTTGACGTCACGGGCGGAATCGGCCTGGACCTGAAAAATTGGGTTAAGAAGCTCGATGCGGATGGTAAGCCAGTGCTGAACGAGAACGGCGATCCTGTTCTCGAGCAAGCCTACTCGGTCGAAACGGGCACCGTTCTTACCATCAATACCAAGACCAAGAAGCTCTACAACGGGGACAAGGAGCTGGTGGATATCTCAGCGGCGCTTACTCCTCAAAAGCTCGAATTCATCAAGGCTGGCGGCTCTTACGCGATTGTATTTGGCAAGAAACTACAGACTTTCGCCTCCGAAACCCTTGGGGTTGCCTTGAAGTCCGTTTTTGCGCCTTCGAAGGAAATTTCCCACGAAGGGCAGGGCCTCACCGCGGTCGAAAAGATCTTCAACAAGAACGCGGTAGGCGTGACGGAGGGCAAGGTCTTGCACGCAGGTTCCGAT
>JBNKSG010000356.1:0-3272 GCA_050297195.1 Opitutaceae bacterium
CCTCGCTTCTACGAGGCATGGGGAATCGACCTGGATGTTCCTTTCGATGCGTCAAATCCGCGTGGAATCCCAAGCAGTAATCCTAACGGTTTTGCAGTGACTGAAGACAGCACCTCCAAGGGGTACGAGTTCGAGTTCACAGCTCAACCCACTGAAAACTGGAGTATCATGGTGAATGCCGCCAAGACCAAAGCGACCCGTAAGAACATTGGTGGCACGGCCTTGGCCGAGTTCATCGAGGGCTACGAGACTGCTCTGCGTACCACCGCTGCGGGAGATCTACGCATCTGGTGGGGCGGCGCGGGCAACGAAACTTCGCTATTCCAATGGAACACCAACGTCGGTTCAGACTGGGTTTCTCGTAAGCTCCAGGAAGGCACCAACGTTCCTGAAATGCGCGAGTGGCGCGTCAACATGATCACGAACTACGACTTCCGCGATGGATTCCTAAAGGGCTTCAACGTCGGCGGCGGCGTTCGCTGGCAGGATAGCGTCGTGATTGGCTATCGTCCGATTCTAGGAGACGTTCCCGGAACGGTTAGTTTCGACATCGAGAACCCCTATTATGGGCCGACCGAGACGAACATCGACCTCTGGGCTGGGTATCAGTTAGAGCTGAACGACAATATAACGTGGAAGATCCAGCTTAATGTGCGAAATGCGTTCGATGGTGAGGACTTAATACCGATAACAACGCAGCCGGACGGGACGCCAGCGGGCTACCGAATAGCTCCGGCTCAAGTATGGTCGCTTAGAAATACTTTCTCATTCTAGGCGTACACTGATCACGCATATATAATCTTCGACGCCTCTAGGTTTTCCTAGGGGCGTTTTTTTCTATTGCCCCCAAAGATCGCTAAATCGAAGGCGTCTCTCCTTGCGTGATGCTGATTCTTTAGCTCCAATCTTCGAACAATGAAGTTTCGTTCCCTTGCTCTTGGATTTATATTGGTTGCAGCATCTGTCGGAACCACGTTCACCGAGGCCGCTCCTGATGATGGTAGTTTGCTTGTTGCAACAAAGCTTAGTTCGAAATCTCGAAGTACAGGTGAGACGATGTTTACTATCATGCCTCCTGATGGCACCGGGATCGATGCACGCAACGAATATGACGATCCGCGCATGTGGGGAGATCGCTACAGCGAATTTGCGCTCGGCGCTATAGGCACCGGTATCTCGGTGGGCGACTACGACAACGACGGCCGGCCGGACATGTACGTCGTCAACAAGACTGGGACCTCACGTTTGTATCGAAATCTCGGCAACTGGAAATTTGAAGACGTCACCGAAAAGGCGGGCCTTGGCGCGGCGCCTCTTGGCTGGGTCGACTCAGCGCTTCAGATATTTCGATCGGAAGATGATGAGGCTGCCGAGTCTGCCGAAGTCTGGAAGCAGGGAGCGACCTTCGTCGATGTCAATAACGATGGATGGCTCGATCTCTTCGCTTGCCGCTTTGGCGCTCCAAACCAGCTTTTCATAAACAAGGGAGACGGCAGTTTCAATGAAGCCGAAGACGCTGGCGGACTTGGTTTGGTGAGCGCGAGCGGAATGGGCTCATTTGCAGACTTCGACCGAGATGGCTGGTTGGATGTATATATCCAAACTAATATGTTCGATTCTCGAGCTGATTCTGAGGGCTCGCCCGATCGGCTATATCACAATATGGGAGACGGGACCTTTGCTGATGTTACCGCAGACGCGGGTATTGGCGGATCGACTTTGGGACATTCAGCTACTTGGTGGGACTTTAATGAAGACGGTTGGCCCGATATCTATATAGCAAACGACTTTGCTAAGCCCGATAGATTCCTTCGAAATGACAGCCGCGATGGGAGGATAGCATTTACCGATGTTATAGGCTCTGTCGTTCCCCATCAGCCTTACTCAGCCATGGGTGCCGATTTCGGCGATATAAACAATAACGGCCGGCTCGATTTTCTCGTCGCCGACATGGCTCCTACTTCTCACGAAATGGATCTGCGTGGCATGGCCGTGACGCGCTACACTATGCGGGACGAGAAACTCCTGGATCCGGCCTACGTTCCGCAATACATGTTCAATGCTTTGTACCTTAACACTGGAGCGGGGTGCATGCAGGAAGCGGCCTGGCTTGCTGGCCTGGCCTGCACGGATTGGACTTGGTCGGTCCGATTCGAGGACCTCGATTGCGACGGCCGCCTGGATGTTCATATAACCAATGGCATGGTGCACGAGTTCCAGAACCATGATCTTCGGCAGCGGATATTCAAAGCCGAGCACCCTTCGGCGCGTATGCGCATCATGCGTACGAGTCCGCCTCTTTCTGAGGCGAACCTTGCGTACCGCAACCTCGGCGCTCTGGAGTTCGAGGAGGTGGGCTCGTCCTGGGGCCTTGACCAGGTGGGGGTGAGCTTCGGCGCGGCCTTTGGCGACTTCGACGGGGACGGGGACCTTGACCTGGCTGTCGCGAACTACGATGCGGCGCCGACGCTGCTCCGCAACGACGCGCAGTCCGGCAACCGGGTCGTCTTCGCGCTTCGCGGTTCGGCCTCGAACCGCTTCGGGGTTGGAGCGACGGTGCGGCTTTGGAGCGCGTCGGGGGAGCAGGTCCGCCAGCTTTCGCTCTCGCGGGGATACCTTTCCAGCAGCGAGCCGGTCCTGCACTTCGGCCTAGGCCCGGACGAGCGCGTCGATCGCGCGACGGTGCTCTGGCCCAGCGGTCGGCTGCAGAGCTTCGCGGACCTCCCGGCGAACCGTCGCTTCACGGTGACCGAGCCGGAGCCCGACGCGGAGCGGCCCGCTCCCGTAGCCGGCTCGCCGAAGCTGCTGGAGGAGTCGGGCGAGACTCTCGGGCTGTCTCTGGCCTCGCTGCCCGGCCGTCCGGAGCGGCGCCAGGCGCTGGCCCCGTTCGGGCTCTCGCGGCTCGGGCCCTCGCTGGCGTCGATCGACCTAGAGGGCGACGGAGCCGCCTCGCTGCTGGTCGGCTCCCAGGGAGCGGCCCCCACGCGCCTGCTTTCCCCCGGCGGCGACGGGCGCTTCTCTCCGTCGGAGGCCCCGCTGCCCTGGAACGGCGCCGCCGACGGGCCGATCGCGGTGGCCGATTTCGACGCCGACGGTCTGGCGGACGCCCTTGTGTCCAAGGCTGGCGGTCCTCCCGTTTTGCTGCTCAACGCGGGCGGCGTCGTGCTGTCGGAGGCTCCCTCGGGCTGGCTTCCGGCGATGGACGCCTTCGCAGGCGCGGCGGCGGCGGCCGACTTCGAGGGCAGCGGCCTGCCCGGAGCGTTCGTAGGCTC
>JBNKSG010000357.1:0-3269 GCA_050297195.1 Opitutaceae bacterium
CACTTCTTCGCCGTTTAGGTAAATCGTGGGGAAGGCCATGGCTCCGTCGAAGTCGAGGTAGACGCGTTGGCCAGCGGTGGAGGCGGGGATGTCGAGTTCGATGCGATACCAGCCCGTACCTTGCCAAGGGAGTTTGCCAGTGCCGCCATGGGCGTTGGGGTCGAATGGGCCCGCAGCGGCCCAGTCGTGCGGGATCTGCACGGGAGTGCCGGAGAAGCTCTCAGGGGAAAGGGTATCGGCAGGGGACGCGAGGTCGCCAGGATGGAAGAGCCAATTGTGCGTGAGGACTTGTGCGGCGGTCCAGCCGTTGGTAGCGAGGCTGAGGCTGAGGGTGGCGAGGAGGTTGAGTTTGGAGAGGGCTTTTCGCATAGTGGAAGTGTGCTAGTTTAGCGCTAAGCCAAGCGCCAAAGGTTTGCTAGGGGGCGTTTTTAGGGGGATTGCAAGGTTGGAAGATGACCGACCCAACACGTGCAAAACTGCATTGGGGGTCTTAAGACGGATAAGGAACGGGAAATGTGGAGACTCAATCCTTCGCCATGATTCTGCGATATGGCGAAGTTCGGGGCTTCCTCGCAAACAATATCGCTGGACTGCGTATCCAATTCAATAACTCGTTTGGAGAAGCGGGGAAGGATGTGTATGCTCGCGATTATTTAGGGCTGGGTGCTGGAGGGGTGTTGGAAGTCGTAGCCTTGGGCAAGGGTGGTGAAGGTGGTGATTTGGTTTTGGATCCAAGTTTGGTCTTGGTCGAGTTCGGAAGCAAGAAGCTGAGCGACTCGAGGGGCGGCTTCAATGGCGGCTCGAGCGTCGAGCAGAAGAGCTCGAGTGCGGCGGGCAAGGACGTCTTCCACGGTGCGAGCCATTTCGTGTTTCGCGTGATGGATGACTTCAGCCTCCTGGTAAGGAAGCCGGGGGTGAAGGAGCGAGGAGGTTTCGGGATGTTCCTGGATGAGCGCTCGAATGGTTTGGGAAGCGGATCCGTAGGGAGCGAGGTTCGCTTCCGCGATGTCCTCCTCCGTTGCTCCGAAGATGGAGAGGCTTTTCGTGCAGCAGGGAAGCTCTTCTATGCCGGAAAGGATTTCGATGTGGTCGACGACGTCTTCCGCCATGCGTCGGTAGGTGGTCCATTTTCCGCCGGTCACGGTGAGGAGCCCCGAATCTGATATGAGAATGGTATGGTCGCGGGAGAGAGCGGCGGTGTCGGATGAGTCGCCCGATTTTACGAGGGGGCGAAGCCCGGCGTAGATAGAGAGCACGTCTTCCGGCTGCGGATCGTGGGCGAGGTATTTCGCTGCGTGTTCCATGATGAAGTCGCGTTCCGAAGAGAGGGCTCGCGGCTCCAGGGACGCAGTGGAGCGTGGTGTATCGGTGGTGCCGACAACGACGCAATCGTGCCATGGGACGGCGAAGAGAACGCGTCCATCATCGGTTCTCGGAACCATGATGGCTGAGTCGTTGGGGAGAAATTTCTTCGGAAGCACGATATGGACCCCTTGGGAGGGCGAGATGATGGATTTCGCTTCCGGTTCGTCTTGCTGTCGTAGTGAGTCGGCGAATACGCCGGTGGCGTTGATGACGGCGTTGGCTAGTACCTCGAAGCGTTCTCCGGATTCTTGGTCTTCGACGAGGGCTCCGCAAACCTGCCCGTCTTTTGTCTTTAGCAGTTGGATACACTTCGTGTAGTTGGTGAGAGTGGCACCATGTTTGGAAGCGGTTTGGGCAAGGTTGACCGCTAGGCGGGAGTCGTCGAATTGGCCATCGTGGTAGACGACGCCACCGGTAAGGCCTTTCGTCTCGATGGTGGGGATGCGCTCGATGGTTTGCTCGAGGCTAAGGTTGCGGGAAGGGGCGAGTCCGAGCCGTCCTGCGAGGGCATCGTAGACTTTCATGCCGACTCCGTAGAAAGGGCCTTCCCACCAATGGTAGTTTGGGATGACGAAGGCCTGGTCGTGCACGAGGTGGGGAGCGTTGCGATAGAGGAAGCCCCGCTCGCGCAAGGCTTCGAGCACGAGGGAAACGTTTCCTTGGCGGAGGTAGCGCACGCCTCCATGCACGAGCTTGGTAGAGCGCGAGGAGGTGCCTTTGGCGAAATCGGATTGCTCGACGAGTGCGACCTTGTGCCCCCGTGTGGCTGCGTCGACGGCGGTGCCGAGCCCGGTCGCTCCACCGCCTATGACGAGAATATCGAAGGGTTCGTTGTGGGAGCGAAGGGTGGAGAGGGCAGAGTCGCGGTTCATTTTTCGTGGTGGTCGAGGGCGTCCTGGGTGGTGTGGCGATTTGTTTGCTATCTCTCTGTTGCCTGTGTCTTGCGACGTCGGATACGGGAAAGGGATTCTGGTGCGATGCCTAGGTAGAGGGCGATATCCGCTTGTGTGAGACGGGAAAACCAGTCGGGAGCCACCTCGCAAAGGTTTTGGTAGCGTTGTTCCGGTGAAAGGCAGAGGAACTCGTATTCGCGTTGTTCCTTCTTGGAGGCCAAGTCCATCAGCGACTGGATGAGGTCGGCAGACAGTTCAAGGTCCTCCGCCGCGAGCGTGTGCAAGGTTTGGAAATCGAAACGTAGAAGTTCCGAGTCTTCCAGAGCGACGACGCCAAAGCGGCTGGGAACGTCTCTATGGAGCGATTGCAGACTGCCGATGAAGTCGCCTTCGGAGAGGAAGGACTTGATGCGTTCGCTGTCGTTTTCGCTGAGGTAGAAGGCTTTGAAGGTCCCTTTGGAGATAAAGTAAAGGTCCGTCACTTTGTCTCCTTGGCGGAAGATAGCTTGTCCTTTCGATAGCGTTAGCTTGCAGGCGTGTTGGCTAAGGAACTCGGGTAGTCGCATGTGCGCGGTGGGGAGCGATTTCTTAACTTGGGTTAAGGCGCTGTTATCGGGATTCGTGTAGGTTGGTGTGATGGAACAAAAACTGACAATAAAGACGGAGGGCGTGTTGTGGAGCTAAAAGGAAAACGAATCATTATCACTGGCGGGAGCTGCGGGGTGGGGCGTGAGCTGGTGGACCTCTTGGCGGCGGAAAACGAGTTGCTGGTTATCGCTCGACCCAGCGATCGTCTGGAAGAGTTGAGCCGAACTTATGAAAAGGTGGATACGTTCGCGTTCGATCTCGCCGATACCGCGAAGTTGGAGGAGCTCGATGGGCAAGTGCCAAAATTCGGAAACTTCGATGTATTGATCAACAATGCGGCCATGCAGGTGAGTGGGGACTTTCTAGGAGATCCTTTTGATACGGAGATATTGGTTCGCGAGCTATGTTTAAACCTGATCGCTC
>JBNKSG010000358.1:0-3264 GCA_050297195.1 Opitutaceae bacterium
CTGGCCCAGCACGGTCGTTTCCTCGCGCGGCCGGGCGTGCCAGTTGACCACGGCGAAGCGACCGCCCGGCTGCAGCGCCGCCGCCACGGCGCGGGCCAGGGCGGTCTGCTGCGGCACGCCGTGAAAGGTGTTGGCCATCAGCACGAAGTCGAAGGTTCCGAGCTCGCTGGGCAGGTTCATGGCGTCGCCTTGCTGGAACGCCAGGCACTCGGGGCGGGTGGCAGCGGGGCGCTGCAGGGTGATTACTTCGCTGAGGTCGCCTTCGATCGCGATTTCGGCGTCGAGGCTAGCGCCGTCGCGTATGCGCTCGGCGGCTTCGATGAGACCGTGGGAAAAGTCGATGCCGATGGTTTCCTCGAAGTAGGTGGATAGCTCGCAGGAGCTGCGTCCGACGGCGCAGCCTAGGTCGAGGGCCCGCCCGTGCTTGAGGGGATGTCGCATCGCCAGCTCGGCGCAGCGCTTGGAGAAGTCGAGGGCCTCGCTGGGGCCGTGGAATTTGTCTGCGGTCCCGTAGTGGAAGAGTAGATACTCGGAGATCGCTTTGTCGGTTTCGTAGAAGCTGTCGGCCTTGGGCATGTTCGAGGGGAATGGTTGGGAGCTGTATCGAGTTGGGTGGCAGGTCGTGTGGGGGGCTCAACGAAGCTGGTACGGCTGGGATTGCGGATGCAAACTTGAAATAATTTGGCAAAAAACGGTTTCAGGCTATTGTGCCTTGATCTTCGAGCTTACTTGCTCAACTCGTTGATCTTAAGGACGATTTGTAAATCCTATAAACCCATGAGCCTCCCCGATATTTCTGACCAGGAGCTGAACAAGCTCACCACAAGCGCTCTCTCCAGCGTTTTCGAAACGATGCTTGGCAGCGAAGTCCAATTCAAGGGGGCTAGCGATCATTCGGGGCAGAAAGCGCCCTTTCCGGATCTTGGCGGCGCGGAGAAGAACATGATTTTCGTGGGGTCGGTCGGCTTTGTGGGAAGCGTGAATGGAGTCATCTACCTTTACATGAAGTCGCACTTCGCTGAAGCCGCTGCCAAGAAAATCACCGGATTGGATGATGAGGACGTCGATTTCGAAATCGTTTCGGACGTATGCGGGGAAATGACCAATGTTTTTGCCGGCGGATTCAAGAACGCGCTTGCGGATATGGGGTACGATTCCGTGCTCACGATTCCGACGGTTTTGAGCGGCGACGAGCTCTACATTTCCACCTTGGGAGTCGTTAAGCACCTACGCCATAATTTCACCGCGAGCGGCGATGAAATTGTGGCGGATTTGGTTTTGGCGGAAAAGAGCTAGGACGTGTTTGAAGACGCGTCCTAGGAGGCCGGATTGGCCATGGGCACGCCCTTAAGGGTGCTCGATATGAAGGGAATCAGCTGCTTTTTGCGGCTGACTACTCCTTGCAAGTCGTAGATCAATCCCTTTTCGACGGAGGGGTAGGAGATGCGCTCTATGAATTCTCTGTCGCCCGAAACCAACAGAAGGGAATTGTGCTGGTTGATGTCGGTGACGAGCATGCAGGCGAAGGAGACTTCTTCCTTGCTGCTGAATTTCCGCAGCGCCTCCGAGAGCTCCTCGGACTTTTTCCAGAAGTTCTGGAAACCGAGCTCTTCGATCTGCGAGACGGAGAAGCGGACTCCGTTTTCCTCGTAGAATTTCTGGTCCGCGACGATCACGTCGTCCGGCTTCATCGATAGGATCACGGAACCGCTGGAGAATACTTCCCGCGCCAAGTCGTCGACTTTCAGGTCCGCGATTTGTTCGAGCCAGGATACGATGTCGGCGTCTTTCTCGGTCGCGGTGGGGCCTTTGAGGTTGAGCGTATCGGTGATGATCCCGCCCAACATGATTCCGGCCATCTCGGGCGTGGGCTCGATCTGATTGCGACGGAAGAGGTCGGCTACGATGGTGCAGGTCGATCCCACTGGTTCGTTGATAAAGAGTATGGGCTGCTGCGTATTCATCGACCCGAGACGGTGGTGGTCGATGACTTCCTTGATGTTCACCTCGCCCGCGCCGGGAACGGCTTGGGTCATCTCGTTGTGGTCGACGAGTACGAGGTTGGTGGCGCTGGGCTTCAGGACGTCGGTCTTAGTGAAGATGCCGGCTAGCTGGCCATTGTCTTCGGTGACGAAGAAGGCCTGCTCGTTGGAGCTGGCGATACGTCGACTAACGCGAGAGAGGCGATCGGTCGCGGAAAAGGTGGTGTACTTCGTTTCGATCATGTTCTTGATCTTCGAAGCGGTGCGGATCGCCCACGCGGTGGTAGCAGAGTCGTAGGGGCTGATGATGAGCGAAACGCCGTTTGCCTTGGCTAGCTCGAGCACTTCCGAGTCTACCCCGAGACCTCCGGTGATGACGAGGAGGCGAACGCCGATTTGGATGGAGCGCTGTTGGATGTCCCACCGATCGCCCACGATGATGATCGATTGGTCGGCGCGGATCGCATCGGAACCGTTGAACCTGCCGAAGGAGCGAATGTCCATAGCGCCGATCTTCACGTACATGTCCTCCAGCTTGTCCTCGTCGCGGAGGTTCTTCACGTCTGCCTGCAGGGCGCGAGCGACGTCGTTGATGCTCGTGTAGACGTGTCGCATCTGGCGTGGCTCGCTGAACTTGGGAATGAAGTAGTCTCCCATTTGGAAGATGGAGAGGTAGCCTTTGAGAATGTTGTCGTCGTCGACGACGGGGAGTACGCGGACGTCGTGCTCGTCGACCAGCTGCAAGGCTTCGGACATGGTCGCGTCCTCGTGGACCTTTACCACCTTGCTGATCATCATGTCTCTCACGCGCGGGGAGACGTCAGCGATCAAGAGCGGCGTGGGCTGGTTGAACTTCGAGAGGATGGTATCGATGCGCGCGTTGGTATTGCCGCAACGAGCGGGGATGTAACCCTTTTGCCCTGTCAATGTCTTGAAGTTCGCGTAGGCGATGGCGGAGCAGATCGCGTCTGCGTCCGGGTTCTTGTGACCAATTACGTACGTTATTTCCGGTTTTGGTGATCTAGGCATGTTTGGAGGGCTTGCGATAAGATGCTTCGATATACAGCTCGATCAATGCCCAAATGTTAAATTCGGGGGCAGAAAGCCCAATAATGCGGAATTTTGCGCATTCGTCGTTTTCCCGTTTCGAAAGTGGTTGAAGCCAAGCGGGCAAGGCAATCTATTGGGCGCCGATGAATCAGGATCTTATCGCGAAAGTTGCATCACTCAAAGACAGCGGCGGATTGTTGCCATCGACCGCCAAGAACATGGAGACTTGGCT
>JBNKSG010000359.1:0-3235 GCA_050297195.1 Opitutaceae bacterium
ATTTCGAGTAGGCGAAAGCCTTTCCGACGACCTTGCAGGAGGCCTGCCTGCGCGGATCGGCGAGCAAGGTGGATCTCGTTTTTCAGGAAGAGTACTACCACGCTCGAGCCGCTTGTCCGATGCCTGGCGAGGTGAGCTCTTTCGAAGGGGGCTACACGGCGAGCTTTGCGGAGGGAGTCTACCAAAAGGTGCTGCATTTCGACGTGGCATCTCTGTATCCGAGCTTGTTGCTTTTGATCGATCGCAATCCGAAGCGGGATCATTTGCAGGTCTTTATCCCAATGTTGAAGCGGCTGCGGGAGTATCGGCTCAAGTACAAGAAGCTGGCGCGGGAAACGGAAGATCCGTCCTTGGCGGGTGAATATGATGCGCGGCAGAGCAGTTTCAAAATTTTAATCAACTCCTTCTATGGCTACCTCGGCTTTTCGGGGGCGCGCTTTGGCGATGCGGCGCTGGCGGCGGAGGTCACGGCCAAGGGGCGCGAGATTTTGCAGTCCTTGATCGAGTTTTTTCGGGAGGCGGGTTGCGAGCCGTTGGAGGCGGATACGGATGGTATCTATGTTTGCGCCGGAAAGTATTTCGACGATGAGGAAGCATTGCTCGCAAAGGCGCAGGAAGTTTTGCCCAAGGGCATCGAGCTGGAGTACGACGGGAAGTATGTATCCATGTTTTGTTACAAGGCGAAAAATTACGCGTTGTACGATGGGCAGAAGGTGACGATTCGGGGATCTGGACTGCGTTCGCGCGGTACGGAACCGTTTCTGAAGGATCTCACATGGAAACTGATTTACAGTATGTTGGGGGCGGCGAAGGAGGATCCGGCTCGTGTGGCTTTGGATGTCGAAGCACGGATCCAAGCCCAAGAGCTGCCGGTTGGGGATATCGCCAAGTCGGAGGTGTTGAGCCAGAGCCCGGAAGCTTATCAAAAGAAGATGGAGACGGTGGGGAAACCGCGTCGTGCGTCGGCGGAAGTCGCTTTAAAAATGGAGAAGGCGGTAGGCATGGGGGACCGTGTCTCTTATTACATTCAGCGCAAGAACCCCGGGCAAACCGCGGATTGGCAGCGAGCGTATCCGGTGGACGGTTACGATCGGGAAGATCGTCCCTACGATCCAGCGTATTATGTGAAGAAGCTTAATGATTGGCGGAAGCGTTACGCTTCGTTTTGTCCGGCGTTGCTGGAGAATCCGGAGCAAGGGGAGTTGTTCTAGACTTTGGCTCCTCTGGTTTGGAATGAGGTTCGGTTTTTTTGACCGCAAATAGCTCAGATTTACACAGATGATCGATGAGGGAAATAGGGTTGAGGTGATCGTTGAGCGCTTGGGGTTGGAGCGGCTGGACCATGAGGGTGGATGGTTTCGGCGGATCCATACGGGAGAATCAAATGCTGACGGTCGGCCTTGCAGCACTACGATCTACGCTTTGTTTACACGGGAGGAGTTCTCTGCGCTGCACCGGCTGGATGCGGTGGAACAGTTCTTCTTTCTGGATGGGGATCCTTTTGAGGTGTTCCGAATCGGGGCGGATGGAATCGGAAGGTCGGAGGTCTTGAGTCGGGAGTTGCCGCATCTGGTTTTTGCGCCGAGAGAGTGGTTTGGCGGTGCTCCGGTGCCAGCTGGAAGTTTCGGTTGGACTTTGATGAGCTGCGTGGTGACGCCGGGATTTAAATGGGATGGATTCGAGATAGGCGAGCGGGACGAGTTGCTGGAGGCGTATCCGGAGTTTGGGGATGCGATTCGAAGGCTGGCGCGGTGAGGTTTGTAAACCACAGAAGGCACAGAATTCACAGAGGAGTGCTTTGTGACTCTTGTGCCGTTTGTGGTTAATTCCTTTTCGTTGCGAAGATTGGGTAAGGGGAGCTGGGGTTGTTTTGAGGGTGGTGTTCGATGCGTTTTTCGTAGACGTCCTCTGGTAGGCTTTTGAACCAGGAAAGCACGAGCTCGACTTCTTCTTGAGCTCCCGAGTGGGTGGGGTAGAGGGTGAC
The DNA here is from genome assembly GCA_050297195.1 of Opitutaceae bacterium. GTDB lineage: Bacteria > Verrucomicrobiota > Verrucomicrobiia > Opitutales > Opitutaceae > Pelagicoccus. Next base: position 1,985 of record JBNKSG010000359.1, read on the forward strand.
GGAGAGGGTGCCGTTGGGCTTGAGGAGCTGAAGGCTGGCTTTTAGGGCATGGACGGTGGTGTCGGCTTGGGTGATGAGTTCGGTGCTGCCGCCGGGGAGGAACCCGAGATTGAAGACGATGGTGGCGATTTGACCGTGATGCTTTTCGGGAATGGTTTGGAGTAGGGTTTCGTGACCTGTTTGCAGAAGGGTTGTCTGGGCGAGCAGGTTTTGTTTGGCGAGTCGCTGGCGGGTTGTGTCTAGGGCTTGTTCCTGTATGTCGTAGGCGAATACGTGCCCGGTGGGGCCGACCGCTTCGGCGAGCCATTGGGTGTCATGTCCGTTTCCGGCGGTGGCGTCGATGGCGAGGGCGCCGGGGCACAGCGTTTTGAGGATGGTGTCTTTGACGACGTTGGTTGCGATCCAACGTTTCGGTTTGCTGGCCGGCTTTTTGATGAAGCGGGTGGGGAGGACTTCGGGGGGGAGGGAGGCTTTTTTGTCGAGATAGGAGCTTAGGGCGTCGGCGAAGTAGGGGATCTGCATGGAGCCTTTGCTGCCGAAGCCGTTGAAGGCGATGAGTGGCGGATGCTGGGGGTGGTGGCCGACTACGGGGTAGGCTCCGGCGGTGGCTGGGCGGACTCCGGCTTTGATTTTGTCGAACTCCCATTTGTCGGGCCCGAAGTGGGTGTCGAGGAATTGTCTCAGTTCTTGGATACCGGCTTTGTCGGGGGTGTCGGTGGGATCGTTCCAGTTATAAGTGGCTCCGACTTGGAGGGTGCCGTCGTGGCGGGGGATGATGAATTTTCCTTTGAGGGTGATTGGGGGATTTGGGGCTGGGCGGTGGGGCTCGGGTGGGTTGAGTTTGATGGTGGCGATGATGCCTTTGGCAGGCTTGTAGGGAACGAACTGGAAGTGCGGGTTTTGGGTGGCGAGGTGGCCTTCGGCGAAGATGGCGAAGGTGGCGGTGTGGTCGCGGAAGGTTACGCCGGATTCGGCGAGCTGGATTTCGTCGTAGTTGAATGTTGAGGACAGGAGGCTGCCTTGTTGCTGGAGCTGGGAGTGGAGGAGGTCGAGCAGGGCGTTGGTGTCGAGGTAGCCGGCGTCGGGGATGAGGAAGCCGGTTGAGGGCGGCTGGGAATCGCGTGACAAGTTTTCGCCCACATTTGGGAGAGGGCTTGTTGATTGGGAGTAGGCGGGGTCTTGGAGGCGCTTTTGCCAGAGCTGGACTTCTTGTTGGTTTGAGAAATGGCGGTGGATGGGGCGGGGATGGAA
>JBNKSG010000360.1:0-3231 GCA_050297195.1 Opitutaceae bacterium
GTTCGGCTAGCGAACGCGCAAACGCGTTAAAGGTCGGAGAGAAGCCCTGCGACTCTTCGCACGAAGTCGAATATTCGTGGACGGTGGGATCAAACACCATGTTAGAGATAAAACCACAGGCCGGACAAAACCCAAGCTTTAGGTCCCGCTGCGGATAGCCCAGAGCATGGTCCCGAGAAGGCATAAGCAATACCGAGTGCACCGGAATACTCTTAACCTCGTAGAAGGCTTCGAGCGTTCCATTTTCGCAATTCGGGCAATAGGTGACGCCATTCTCCGTCTTGGGGCCGGACTTGAGGGCCGAAATCGTTTCCATAGTAGTCGTCTTCATGGAGCGAGGGATTAGACGATTCGCACACTAGGAACCGGAACAATGAACTTGCCGCCACGCCTCCTAAATTCCGCCTGCTGCTTGAGGATTTCTTCTGAGAAGTTCCACGGCAAAAGCACTACGTAGTCCGGCTGGTCCTCGAGCAGTTTCTCAACCCCAAAGATTTCCACATGCACGCCTGGCATGAACCAGCCGTGCTTGTGCACGTTTCGGTCAACGACGTACTCGATCGAATTCGAAGTAAGCCCAGCAGAGTTAAGCATGATCGTACCTTTGGCCGCCGCTCCATACGCCGCTACGCGCTTGCCTTCTCCCCGCAACGTCTCAACCAGCTCCGAGAGATCGCGGAGAATGACTTGCACACGAGATGCAAAGTCCTGGTAGTATCCAAGCTTGTCGATGCCCACTTCTTTCTCCTCCGCGAGAAGCCGCTTCAAGTTATCGCTTGGACGCTCTACCTTTTCGATATAGTAGCGAACCGAACCGCCATGAGTCGGGAGCCGTTTCGCGTCGTTCAGATAAAGTCCATGTCGACGCATCAACTTGTCGACAGAGGTGAGCGAGAAATAGCAAAGGTGCTCATGGTAAATCGTATCGAACTCGCAGTGATCGACCAAGTCGCGCACGTACGGAGCTTCGATCGCCACCACACCAGTTGGCTTGAGCAAGGTTGCGATACCTTCCACGACCCCATGCGTGTCGGCCACATGAGCCAGCACGTTGTTCCCGATGATAACGTCAGCCTGCTTTCCTTCAGCCCTTAAGCTCTCAGCCACCTCCAAGGAGAAAAAGTCGTTAAGAGTCGGCACGCCAATTTTCTCAGCAGCCTCTGCCTGACGCGGAGCCGGATCAATGCCGAGAACGGGCACCCCCTTTTCCACGAAATTCTTTAACAGATAGCCATCGTTGCTGGCCAGCTCGACCACGAGGCTCGACTCGTCCAGGCCTCGACGCTCGATTAGCTCGAGCGCGTTAGCCCGGCAATGATCGAGCCATGACTGCGAGAAGGACGAGAAATACATATAGTCCGGTCCGAATAGAAACTTCGGATCGACTGTCTCGAGGACTTGAAGGAGGGCGCAATTTGGACAAAAGCCAACGTCGAGGGGGAACTTGCGTTCTTCCTCCACGAGCTGATCGCGTTTCAAAATCCGGTCCGATGGAGGCATCAGGCCGAGGTCAAGCACCGGCTCTAGACCAACCGAGTCGCAACTACGACATTGGGCCTTGGCGCAGCGTTCATTGAATATATCCGAATCGGTTTGGGTAATCGTTTCTTGTTCCATTTCTATAGGAGGTTTAGGAGAGGAGTCCTGTTATCCGTCGCACTAGATGTATGCCAAACGAGGCTTACTCTGCGCCAACGCGTTCCCTGAAGTACAAGCGGGAATCGATATCCCCCTTCTCCATCAGCATCTTGATGTGAGCCAACCGCTGATAACGGGGACCTTCGAATTCTTCTAGTGTGACGCCATGCGTCTTGTAGGCCTCGTAACACTGCGCAATTCCCCTTTTTACTGTCCACTGCGGCTTGTAGTGCTTCAGTCGAGCAATCGCCTTTTCAAAGCTCACTCGATAGTTTCTCGTATCCGCAGAAGCGCCTGAAGCAAAGCGAACTTCAGATCCTGGAACGCAATCCCGAACCATCTCGGCAATCTCGCGAACCTGATAATTCTCACCTGGCACACCAACGTTGAACGCTTCGTTGAAAACCACTTCCCGCTCTGCCTTGAGGACCGCGATAAATGCTAGAGAAATGTCTTCGATGTGGACCAATGGACGCCACGCGCTGCCATCGCTCTTCAAGTGGACTTTTCCGGTAGTGTAAGCCCAAGCCGTCAAATTGTTCACCACCAAGTCGAAACGCAACTTCGGTGAGACTCCAAACGCTGTCGCGTTGCGTAGATAAGTCGGACAAAAGTCGTCGTCTGCCAAAGGGGCGATATCCCGCTCGGAGTACACCTTCGACTTTCCGTATGGCGTCACGGGATTAAATTCTGATTCCTCTGTCAAAAGACCGTCTCCGCCAGCGCCATAGGTGCTGCAGGAGGAAGAGAAAACGAAACGCTTTACTCCCGCCTCTTTTGCCAGCTCGGCCAAACGGACAGTCGCCTTATGGTTAATATCGTAGGTGAGTTCAGCATCGATATCGCCCAGAGGATCGTTGGACAGTCCCGCTAGATGAAGGACTGCGTCGAAGCCCTTAAGGTCCTCAAGAGTCGCGTCGCGAACGTCCTTCTGAATATTAGGGACCTCGGGAGCCTTTTCGCCAAAAGAGCTGGCCCGAAACAAATCGCTATCCATTCCTACGACATCATAGCCTTCTGCTTGAAGCCTGGGGGTAAGAACCACGCCGATATATCCAAGGTGACCGGTAACAAGAATTTTCATTATATTATATTGTTTGAGTGTTTATTAATCACTGTATGTTAACTCTCCCCCATACAGTCGTAGACTTTCTCCAAAAATCCCCCTTAAGCTTTCTGCCAAGTCGCCCAAGGTGCATCGCCCTTTTGCCACAAGCTCTCCAGCAGCTGCTTATCGCGCAGCGTATCCATACATTGCCAAAATCCGGGGTGGCGATAGGCCATCAGCTGACCTTCCTTGGCCAAACGCACCATGGGTTCCCTCTCCCATTGCGTTTGATCACCCTCGATGAAATCGAAAACCCCTGGCTCCAGAACAAAAAAGGCTCCGTTAATCCAGCCTTCTGAAGCTTGTGGCTTCTCCGAAAACTCGAGAACCTTGTCACCATCGAATTCCATGTGACCAAAGCGAGCCGTTGGCCTTACTGCAGTTACTGTGGCGAGCTTCCCATGGGATTTGTGAAATTCGATCAACTTACGGAGGTCAACATTGGAGACACCGTCCCCCCACGTCAGCATGAACCGTTCATTTCC
>JBNKSG010000361.1:0-3222 GCA_050297195.1 Opitutaceae bacterium
GATCATAACCTCCTGGAACGGGCTCGCCATCTCCGCCTTCGCCCGTGCCGGACTCGTCTTCGACCGCCCCGATTACAAACAAGCAGCAGTCGATGCAGCGAACTTCATCCTCAATGAGCTCTACGACGAAGACTCAGCTTCCCTGCTTCGTCTCTATCGCCAGGACGCCTCGCCCGTTTCCGGTTTCGCAGAAGACTACGCCTTCTTGATAGAAGGCCTGCTACAGCTTTACGAAGCGACCGCTGACCACCACTGGATTCAAAAAGCGGATACGCTACAAAACGCCTTGGACCAAAGATTCGCCGATGCCGAAGGCGGCGGATTCTACCTTTTCGAAGCAACCGACGACATCGTGTTCAATCGCAGCAAAACACCCTCGGACTCCGCCATTCCTTCGCCAAATTCCGTCAGCGCCAAAAACCTAGCTCGCCTCTCCCAATTCTTCGACAGCTCAAAACGCCAAGAACAAGCGGAAGCCACCATCTCCGCTTTTGCCAACGAATTACAAAGAAACGGAACGACCTACCCTAGCCTCCGCGAGGCCATTCTTTACGTAACTAAAAAGCCACTACAGATTGTCATCGCCGGCGATCCCAAATCCGATTCCGTAAAATCGATGCTTTCGGAGGTGAATAGCAGGCTCCTGCCCGACCGTGTCCTTATCTACGCCGACCAAGCGGAAGGCCAAGCGTTCCTTGGCGAACATCTCGAATTCATCCAAACCGCGAAGTCATACGAAAACCAAGCCACCGTCTTCGTCTGCGAAAACTTCGTCTGCCAAATGCCCACCGAAGACCACGCTATCCTCGCAAAGCAGCTCGACGCCAAACGCTAAGGCGACCGCTTTGCAGATCAATTCTCCATCGAACCGCGTAGACGATTTCGCTTCTGCGTCTGGGCGACCAATATCGGTATACTGCTACGAATTTCTCCATCCACTTTCAGCTGGATATCGTAGCTTCCGAAATGCGGAAAGATCATCCCATTGATGTTTAGCACCAGATTGTGAGCTCCGCTGGTCCTCCCCGCATGGACCTTCACATTAATCGTGGCAGCCATGGCAGGACCGATCGCCTTGCCATCCGCGTCCATAAACTTGACCTCTAAGGGATGTTCACCGGTTTCCGCCGCATCGAAACGCATGCGAATCGCGAGCGAACAACGGTCCCGTTTCACAGGGGCCGACGCAGCCGCAATGCCTTCGAAGGCGCCCAAAATATTGAGCCGCCCATTGTAGTCGGTAGCCGCATCGCAAATAGAGAAGATTTCAACAAACATCAGAAAAGTAAGGCTAGGCCCGATACTCCAAAACTCAAGCCGCCAAGCTCGAATCGCCTGAGCTAGCGAACCTTGGTTCCCGCAACCAAGTCCGAGACCAGTTCACCCATTCTCGCCGTGATCGCCGCCGAATCGCCAAGGTTGTCCTTAATCGTATTCACAATGGCGCTACCCACCACGACACCGTCAGCAAGCTCGCAAATCGTCTTCACCTGCTCGCGCTTCGAAACGCCGAAACCAACTACGAGCGGCTTATCGGTCGCCTTGCGAATCATGCCCACCATCTCGTTCAAGTCATCCGCGAGGTCCTCGCGGACTCCGGTGACACCTGTGCGGGAAACGTAGTAGATAAAGCCCGTAGCGTGCTTTGCGATGAAGCCCACGCGAGCCGAAGGAGTCGTCGGAGCGATCAGGAAGACCGTCTTCATCCCATGCTTCTCGCACGAAGCCATGTGGTCCTCCGCCTCTTCCGGAGGCAGGTCAAGCACCAGCAAGCCATCCACCCCAGCGGCTTTCGCGTCCGCTATGTATTGGTCGAGCCCGTTGCTGAACATCAAATTGTAGTACGTGTAGAAAACGATCGGCACCTCGTCGTTCTCCTTGCGAATCTTGCGCACCAGCTCGAACACGTCGGCCTGCGTCGTACCCGCTTCCAAAGCGCGCTGGGCCGCCAGTTGGTTCGTCAGGCCGTCCGCCAGCGGATCGGAAAACGGAACGCCTAGCTCCATAACGTCCACCCCGCTCTTGATCAAGGTGCGGCACACATCCAGCGAAGTATCGATGTCGGGGTCGCCAGCGCAAACATAGGAAACGAAGGCAGAGCGCCCTTCAGACTTAGCTTTGGAAAATGCGGACTCGATACGATTCATCGCCAAAGCCATGGAGAATCCCCCGCCAGAGGTCAAGCGCTGCGCCCGAGCCAATCAGCTAATTCATCAGAATGGGCGAAATTGGACGCGAGCTCCGTTGGGGGGATATAAATACCGACGTCTCACTATCTAAAGCTCTCAGTTGACGGCTGGCTGGTAGTGCTGCATAGGGTATAGCCTTGGATGAAGTGGAAGGAAGAATACGCTACGGGAATCGAAACGATCGATGGACATCACAAGATGATCTTCAAGATGGCTGGCGATTTCAGCGCAGCGCTCGAAGAAGGCCAAGGCGAGCGAGTCTACGCCATCCTTCTGCGATCCCTCAGCCAGTACGTAAAAAAGCACTTCAAGGTCGAAGAGCAATGCATGGCGAAATACAATTGCCCGAAAGCCAAGCAAAACATGGACGCGCACAAGAAGTTCGAGCAACTCCTCTCCAAATACTCCGACCGCTTCTCGAAGACCGGCTACCAGCGCCAAGACGCCGATGAACTGATGCGAACCATCGACCTGTGGCTCACCAACCACATCTGTAACATAGACCGCCACTTGAAAAAGCATCGCGACGCCCAACCCGCGACCGAAGCCCGAGGAAACCGAACTCCCACGTAGCGCGGAACGCAGCATTCACGCCCCTTGGGCAAGATCCATTTGAAGACGCAAGAAAATCCTGCGCAAAAATTTATCAACGTTGATAATTTTTTGTGCAGCACCCCTCCCCCAGCGCCCTGCGACCTGCGGGGCCGTCTCGGGGCGACGCCCTCGCTCCTGCGTCGCGCCCTGTTCGCTCCGCTCACCGATCGCGGCTTCGCCGGTTCAAGTCCTCGCCTCCCGTTTCCGGGTACAAAAAAAGCCGAGACTGCAGGAGCTCGGCTTTTCTCAGGATGGGGTGATAAACCGGACTCGAACCGGCGACCCCCGGAATCACAATCCGGTGCTCTAACCAACTGAGCTACTACCACCATCCTAAAAAAGAGGAGCACTAAGTTTCATTGGGTCCCCCCTTTGTCAATGATTTAAGCGAGGAAATTCACCCGTTTTTTGATCCGCCCATCGAAACCATACCTGAGCT
>JBNKSG010000362.1:0-3219 GCA_050297195.1 Opitutaceae bacterium
CGAGTTGCTCTTTGCTCGCCCAAATACATCGGCAAGGATTCGGACGTGAGGTAGTGGATGACTCCTAGCCCGTTGATCCCTGGGGACTTCTTCTCGATTCCAATGGAGTGAGCGTAGTCCTTCCAGTTTTCGAAATCGATGTCTCCTCCTGTGGTATTGATGTGTGTCGCGCCGGCCCAAAGGGCGTCCTCGTAGCGTTGCATGCGTTCCAGCACGAGCTCGATGATCTTGGAGGTTTCGCGCTCGTAGCTGATAGCTGCTTTTTCTTGGATCTGGTTGGACGCTATTTTCCAGGCGGTGAGGGTCAGGACCAGAGAGAGGAAAATGATAAACCAATGCAGCCAGTGCATGGTTGAAAATGCGGACCCACTGATGATGGTCCTTCCGACCTTGTCGGAGGGATCTGGAGATCGCGCTGCTGAGGAATCCATCTGTGGAGGGACCTATGGTAAGGGGGAAGAGGGCGCTGGAAAGGAAAGGGAGCTCCGGCCTGCGCGCGGAGCTCCTTTCGATGGGGAAGCGGTCTAGTGGTCGTGGGCGCTGTGGTCTTCCTTTTTGGCGGCCTTGCTGTAGGTGGCTTGCAGCGTGCCGCAGGTCAGCATCATAGAGCCGTAGTAGGGATTGCGAAGGTCGTCGTTGTCTTGCAGCCAGGCTCCGCCCTGGTTGTCGAAGGCCATGGGGCAGTACATCTTGTAGGCGGTGGTTTCGCCGGGGTGCGACTCGATCATGGCGATCATGGCGTTTGAGAATCCGAGGAAGGCCTTGCGAGCCACGGAGATGTCGCTGGCGCCAGCGATGCTCTCGGCTGCTCCGGCGACTTCGGCGCAGCAATCTTCGCCGTCGATGGAGCATTGGGACTTGGCAACCGCGGAGGCTAGCTCGCCAGCGGACGCTTTGGCAGTGGCGAGGTCGTCGTTGGCGAGTGCCTTTTGGATGGAGAAGTAGCTGGCGAGGGTGCCTTCGTGGCAGGAGGCGTGGGCGTCGCCGTGGTCGGCTCCGGCTCCTTCCTCGACGCCGCAGGTTCCGCAATGCGCTTGAAGGTTGGATACAGTAGCTGTGGCTACGATGAGTGATAGGATGATTGCTTTCATGGTATGAGGGGTTGTTTTCGGTGTATCTGGCAATGAATTCAGTTTTCTATTTCGCGCAACAAGCGTCGCTCTCATGCTTCGCGCAAGCGCTGTGGTCTCCGCCCGAGGCGCAGCAAGAGTCGGAATGGGCGACTGGGTTGGATTGGGGCGGCGAGCCGAGGGTGCGGGTTACGGATCCGCAGGTCAGCATGCGGGAGCCGTAGTAGGGATTGGTGACGTCGGTGCTGGCTTGGATCCAGTCGGCTCCTTCCCCGGCGAAGGCCATATTGCAGTGGACAAGGTAGAGGGGCTTGCTGTCGGGCGTAGCTAGGTAGTCGAAAAGCATCTTGGCTTGCGAGCTCAGTTCGCGAAATGCATAGCGGGCCCCGTGCAGGTCGGCTGCTGCGGCGATCTCGTTGGCGTGTTTGGTGAGGGCCTCCGTGTTGAGGCTGGCGGTGGATTTATCGAAAGAAGCGATGTAGGCCAGCGCGGCTTCGTGGGCGAGATTTAGGTCGTCGCCGGCGAGGCTTGCTTGCAGGGCGAGGTAGGAGTCGGTCAGGCTCTGGGTAAAGGGCGAGGCGGACTTTGGATGTTCTTGGGCGAACAGGTTAATGGCCAAGGCCAGCGAGAGGGTGAAGCTTGCGAGTTTTTTCATCTTTGCTTATTTGGAAGTTAAATTCGATTTGAGTTCTTCGAGACCGCAATAAAGAACGGGTACGACGAAGATGGTGACGATGGCGAACATCATGCCGCCGAAGGTAGGAATTGCCATCGGTACCATGACATCCGAACCGCGCCCTGTAGAGGTCAAAACGGGCAGCAAGGCGAGAATGGTGGTTGCGATGGTCATCATGGCAGGGCGCACGCGCTTGGTGGCAGCTTCGACGATACGTTCGTGGATTTGTTCGCGATTGCGCGGGGGCGACTCTTTGAAGCGCTGCTCAAGGTAGGTGGCCATGATGACGCCATCGTCGGTGGCTATGCCGAAGAGGGCGAGAAAGCCGACCCAGACGGCGACGCTGAGGTTGACGGTCTGCACCTGGAAGAGCTGGCGCAGGTCGTGCCCGAAGAGCGAAATGTTAAGGAACCAATCTTGTCCGTACAGCCAGATCAGGATAAAGCCGCCGGACCAGGCGAAGGCGATTCCGCTGAAGACAAGCAAGGTGACGGGCACTTTCTTGAACTGGAAATAAAGGATCAGGAAAATGGCGAAGAGAGCGAGCGGGAGTACGATGGTGAGACGCTTTTCGGCCCGGACCTGGTTTTCGTAGCTGCCGGTGAACTGGTAGCTGACTCCGGCGGGAATGTTCAGCTCGCCGCTGTCGCGCTTCTCCTGCAAGAAGGCGTCGGCTTGTTCGACCACGTCCACTTCCGCGTAGCCGTCGCTCTTGTCGAAAATGACGTAGCCGACGAGGAAGGTGTTTTCGCTTTTGATGACTTGGGGCCCGCGCAGGTAGTTAATCGTGGCCAGTTCGCGGAGGGGAACTTGCGTGCCGTTGGGCGCGGCGACCAGTATCCGTTCGATGGATTCAATGGTGTCGCGCAATTCGCGCATGTAGCGGACGCGTACCGGATAGCGTTCGCGGCCTTCGACGGTTTGGGTGATCGGCTTGCCGCCGATGGCAACCTCGATGACGTCTTGCACGGTCTTGATGCGAATGCCGTAGCGGGCGATGGCGTCGCGATCGATATCGATTTCAAGATAGGGTTTGCCGACAATACGGTCGGCGAAGACTGCTTCGGACTTGATGGAGGGGACCTGCTTCAGCAGTTCCTCGATGTCGAGGGCGACGTTCTCCAGCGTTTGCAAGTCCGGTCCGAAAACCTTCAACCCCATAGGGGCGCGCATGCCACTCTGCAGCATGACGATACGGGCGGCGATGGGTTGCAGCTTGGGAGCGGAGGTGGTTCCGGGGATGGTCGCCGCTTTGACGATCTCGTCCCAGATGTCGTCCGGCGACTTTATCTCGTCTCTCCACTGACGGAAGGGACGTCCGTCTTCGTCGGGGATGAGCTTGCTGTTCTCATCTCGTAGGAAGCGGTCCGATTTCTCGTCGTAGGCAAAGGTCCGCAGGTGTCCGGCTTCGTTGACGATGTATTCCGATTTGTAGGTGATGATGGTCTCGATCATGGAGACGGGAGCGGGATC
>JBNKSG010000363.1:0-3181 GCA_050297195.1 Opitutaceae bacterium
GCTCGGGCGACATTTGCGCTCTCGTCGGTATTAAGAATGTTGCGACAGGCGACACCTTGGTTCCGAAGGGATACGACGTTTCCCTCATCCCGCCCGTTTTCCCGGAGCCTGTTATCTCGATGACGATCGAGCCAAAGACTTCCGCCGACCAAGATAAGTTATCTAACGGCTTGGCTCGCTTGTCCGAAGAAGATCCTACCTTCAAGGTCAGCTCCAATCCTGAAACCGGTCAGACCATCATTTCGGGCATGGGCGAGCTCCACCTCGAAATCATCCGCGACCGCTTGTTCCGCGAATTCAAGGTAGAGGCCCGCTCCGGCGAGCCTCAGATCGCTTATCGCGAAACTGTCACCAAGCCCGCTCGCGGCGAGGGAAAGTTCATACGCCAGACAGGTGGCAAGGGGCAGTACGGCCACGCCGTGATCGAAATCGAGCCTCAGGAACTAGGGAAGGGGATCGATATCGTTGACGAGACAGTCGGCGGAGTTATCCCGAAAGAATTTATCAAGCCAACCATGGACGGTATCCGCGAAGCGACCCTCAATGGAGTGGTTGCAAGCTATCCGGTTATCGACATCAAGGTTCGCCTGGTCGATGGGTCCTTCCATGAGGTCGACTCTTCGGAGACCTCCTTCAAGATGGCGGGGATCTTCGCTTTGAAGGAAGCGATGAAGGAAGCGTCACCTGTACTCCTCGAGCCGGTGATGAAAGTGGAGGTTGTGACTCCAAACGAATTTCAAGGCGATGTGGTTGGGGATCTCAACCGCCGCCGTGGCCAGATCCAAAATTTGGAGACAAAGGGTGATCTCGGCTACATCTACGCAAGCGTCCCGCTCAAGACCATGTTTGGTTACGCGACCGACGTTCGCTCTCTCTCCAAAGGCCGTGCCAGCTATACCATGGAATGGTCCAATTACGAAGTGGTTGCCCAAAAGCAACTCGACGAGATTCTAAACCAAGGTTGGTAAACGCCACCGTAACTTTTCTACCGAACAATCATGACAGGACAAAAAATCCGCATCAGACTTCAAGGTTTCGACTATCGAGTAATCGATCAGTCCGCGTCAGAAATCGTGGATACAGCTAAGCGCTCCGGAGCACGAGTTTCCGGACCTGTACCGCTTCCTACGCGAATCGAGAAGATATCCGTTAACCGTTCTCCGCACGTGGACAAGAAGTCCATGGAGCAGTTCGAGATCCGTACGCACAAGCGTTTGCTCGACATCATCGAGCCGACCGCTCAGACCGTCGACGAACTCAAGAAGCTCAATCTACCCTCCGGCGTAGATATCAGCATCAACGTATAAAGAGATACCAATAATACAGACTTTCGATCGGCAACTCCGTCGGTCGCTAATGTGGGTCTAATAAAAACGAAGGCATCTGCCTTCACCTACCTCTTAGAACTATGAACTATACGCTATTAGGCAAAAAGCTGGGAATGACCCAGGTTTATGGCAGCGACAACGAAGTTGTCCCTGTCACCGTACTGCAGGCAGGTCCTTGCCCAGTGCTACAAGTAAAGACGGTTGAGTCCGATGGATACAATGCGATCCAGATCGGTTTTGACTCCAAGAAGGACAAGAACGCCAGCAAGGCTGCACTCGGCCATGCTAAGAAGGCTGGCGTCGCTCACGCTCCTCGCGTGATCAAGGAAGTGCGTAGCCCAGAGGCTATCGACGCTACTCCAGGCGACGTGCTCGACGTGTCGAAGTTCGAAGTCGGCAAGAAGGTCGACATCATCGGCAACACCAAAGGTAAGGGATTCGCTGGCGTTATGAAGCGTTTCAACACCAAGGGTGGTCCTGCTTCCCACGGTTCCATGTTCCACCGACGCATCGGTTCGATCGGTCTTTGCCAATGGCCAGGACACGTATTCAAGAACCAGAAGATGCCAGGCCACATGGGTGCTAAGCAGCGCACAATTCAAAATCTCGAGATCGTCAGCATCGACGCCGAGAAGAACCTAATCTTGGTTAAAGGTGGCATCCCGGGCGCGAATGGCGACACCGTGATGATCCGCTCTTCGATCAAGGCCAAGAAATAGGAAAGGACTGATCGACCATGAAACTTAAACTTTTCAAGAACGACGGCAGCGCCAACGGTGAAACTGAAGTAGACGGACTACCCGTCTTCGAAGGTGACAAGGGCGTACAGGCTGTTAAGGAAGTAGTCGTAGCCCAGGCAGCAAACGCTCGCCAAGGCAGCGCCAATACAAAGACTCGCGGCGAAGTTCGCGGCGGTGGCAAGAAGCCATGGCGCCAAAAGGGTACTGGGCGCGCTCGCGCCGGTTCCAATCGCTCCCCGATCTGGGTTGGCGGTGGCGTCGTATTCGGCCCACGTCCTCGCGACTACTCGAAGAAAATCAACAAGAAGGTTAAGACCCTCGCTTTCGGCCGCGCTTTGTTCGACCGCATCGCTGACGAGTCTATCGTCGTTGTTGACGCTCTCGATATCTCACCTGCCAAGACTAAGGTCGGCGAAGCCCTCATCCGTGGCATCGCTCCTTCGGGCAAGGTTCTCGTCATCGACAAGGAGCTCAGCGAAACTTCCGTTCTCGCTCTGCGCAACTTGGCTGGTGTCGACCTAGAAGAGGCTCCGCTCGTAAGCGTGACTGACCTCTGCCAGTTCAAGACAATCATCGTAACACGTGCAGGTCTCGAAGTACTCGTCGAGCGTGCGAAAGGAGGCTCGAAATGATTCAGCCAGATAAGATCATCAAATCCGTTCATATGACCGAGAAGACCAACGTCCAATCTTCCGAGATCGGGCAGTACACCTTCCAGGTTTTCAAGTCCGCTACCAAGGGCAGCATCAAGGCCGCCGTTGAAAAGACATTCGATGTCTCCGTAGCGCGAGTGAACGTCATCAATCAGATCGGCAAGCCAAGTCGCAACCGCAAGACCGGCAAGACCAGCTCTGGAGCTGGTTTCAAGAAAGCGATCGTTACCCTCAAGCAGGGCGACATCATCGATTTCACCGCCTAAACGAAGGAGACTAAAAGAAAATGTCTATCAAGAGTTTCAATCCAGTCACCCCGACGCAGCGTTTCGCCCAGCTTCAAGTTAAGGAAGTTGCGAACAAGCGTCCGGAAAAGGGCCTCACCACTTCCAAGAGCAAGCAAGCAGGTCGCAACTGCTACGGCCGCATCACCATGCGTCGCCGCGGCGGAGGCCACAAG
>JBNKSG010000364.1:0-3142 GCA_050297195.1 Opitutaceae bacterium
AGAGGTTCGGTGAACGAAGGTGTATTGACTTATTGGCGACGCTTGGTGGATCGTCGGCCGGATGCGGTTGTTTTGCTTGATCCCCGGAAGGGAGAGATTCGAGCCGAGACTATTGATGCGAGAAGCGAGCTACTTAGCGACGAATGGCGTGAGCTAGGGATGCGCGGCCGGCGTGTGATCGCTCTCGATTTGACGAATGGCGCGGAGTGGCTGTGCGGATTTCTCGCCTGCTTGAAGCTCGGCGCGGTGGTGGCTCCGTTGGATCCCGGATTTTCGAAGGAGGAGGTTGGCAAGCTGGCCTCCGACCTGCGGGTGCAAGCGGTTTGGGATGGCGTAGGGCTCAAGCGGGGCTTTTGCGAGCGACCCTACGGTTTTAGAGACGGCAGGATCGAGGTTTGCAAGTTGACGTCGGGGAGCACGGGAGTGCCGAAGACATTGTATTTTTCCAGCGGCGAGATGGTGGCGGATGCGAGGCATTTGATTGCGGCCATGGGGATACGGGCGGAGGACGTGAATCTTGGCCTCGTTCCGTGGGGGCATTCGTACGGATTGGGGAGCATCGTTTATCCCTTGCTTCTGCAGGGAACGGCCGCGACTTGGACGGAGACGCCATTTCCCGAGGAGATCGGGCAAGTGTGCCGTCGGGCTGGCTGCACGCTTTTTCCCAGCGTACCTACGGTGTTGCGGGCATTGTCGCGCAGCGATTGCGGACCGGAAGCGTTCGAGAGCCTGCGTCTGGTGATTTCTGCTGGGGCGCGGCTCGATCCTGAAATCGCGCGGGCTTTCTTGGAGCGTTTCGGAAAGCGGGTACATAATTTCTATGGCTCTACCGAAACGGGCGGTATCAGTTTCGATGATACAGGGGAGGCGGCTCTGACTGGCAGGAGCGTGGGGACTCCGTTGGCAGGTGTACGGATCATACCTGCGAGGGGAAATCGTTTCTATGTGGAGAGCGATGCGGTGTATCGCTGTGGCAACCGCAAGCGCTCTGAAAACGGACTTGGGCGGGCTTTGGTCGCGGACTTGGGCTGTATCGATGAGCGTGGAGAGTTGGCGCTGCAGAGTAGAGCGGTGAACTTGATAAAGATCGGTGCACGGCGTATCAATCCGTTGGATATCGAGCGGCGTTTGCTGGCGATCGATGGCGTGAGCGACGCGAAGGTTTTTGCCCTGGATCGGGATGGCGACGCAGTGATCGCGGCGGCGTTGGAGAGCGCGCTTTCGCGCGAGGAGTTGAGTGGACGGATGCGGGAGGCGTTGCCGCTACGGCTGCGTCCGAAGCGGTGGCGGGGCTACGTGCAGTTTCCGTTGACGGCCCGAGGCAAGGTCCATTTTGCGGCGATTCGGAAGGACTTTACGGAGTTGTGACGGGGTCGAGGAAGGCGAGCTCGATTTCTACGAGCAGGTCTTTGCGGCAGATGTCCGAGCACAAGTAGATGAAGGTGTCGGCGTACTTGGGAAAGCGTTTCTGGAGGAGGGCGTGGGCTTGGGCGTAGTGGCTGGGGTCACGCAGGTAAACTTTGCCTGAGAGAAAGGTTTGGTCGGCGGCTGAGTAGGGAGTGCCGGCTAGGGTTTGGGCGACGATCTGTTCGAGGTTGTCGCAGGTGATTTCGATTTGGGCGGCGAGATCTCCTAGCGCTTGCGATTCGTGGCCGAGCACGGCGGCGGTGCCTGAGATGTAGCGGTGGTGGGCGCCGTTGATCGTGCCGGTGGTAGCCCGAGCGAAGGATGGGGACTTGGGTCCGTATTTGCGGGGGTAGCGGTAGGCAGGGGTTTGGTTGGGGTTTTCGTGGTGGTCGGGTTGGGAATCGGCTGCGAGGAAGAGAACCACTAGGGCGTCGCCCTCGATACCGACGCAGGTTCCGGCGGGCATGTAGGCGACTTCGTCGCTACCGAAGGCGCGGTGGAAGCTCTCGGAGCGTCCGACGCAAAACTGGCGGTAGCGTTCCTGGTCGCCGGGCCCGGAGTTGATTTCGGGGACATAGTTCCAGATGCGGAACAGGTATTGGTCGCGGGTGAGCTCGAAAAGTTCGTCGTAGAGGCGCTGGGAGGTTTCGAGCAGGCTTTGCTGGCTTAGCGAAACGGAGGCGAGGCCGAGCGTTAGCTGCCGGTCTCGCCAGAGGTGGAAGCGTTTCCGTTGCTGGTAGGTAGCCACCGACTCAAGCGGAAGCGACTCCTGGGACTGTGTCCCTAGTACGGGTAGGGGGAGGGTGCCGAGGTCGGAGTGGGAGGTGGATCGGGGCGGGGTGGCTGGGCTTCCGTAGCTGACCTGCATGTGGGATTGGAGAAGTGGCTGGGAAGGTGTGCCGAGCCGTTTGGGCGAGATGGGCATGCAGGTGGAAGGGGGGAAGAGGTTTTAGTCGTAGCGCTCCCGATTCATAAAGACGATGATGTCTTTGCGTAGGTTTTCTATCCAACCCGCTGGGTCTTTCTTCTTTTTCTTTTCGCCCTTTTTATTGGTGGCCCAGGAGTCCGAATGCACGAGGATCTTCGAGCCTTTGACCGTAAAGGTGAGGGTCGAGTCGTATCCTCGATGCTTGAGGTTGATGACGGTGCGGTCGTCTTCTTGTTTGATTACGTTCCAGGTCCGGCCGATGGCGGCTTTTACGATTGCGGATTGGACTCCTTCGTTGGAGAGGCCTTGGGGGATGATGATCTCGGTGTAGGGCTCATCTGAAGCAGCCTGAGCGAAGACGGCTCCGAAGGAGAGGAAGACCAATAGGGAGGCGAGGCTGAGGAGCGTTTTTGAGTTCATGAGTCGATTTCCGGTGTTTTGTGTTCTTTCGTTTGGGTTGAAAGGAATACTGTTCAAAGGGGCTCGGTTGGCGTTGCCAATAGAAAAGGAGAGGCGCGTCACGCTTTGTAGTCGCCGGACTTGCCGCCGGTTTTTTCGAGGAGGCGGATGTCTTCGATGACGATGGCCTTGGAGAGGGCCTTGCACATGTCGTACAAGGTGAGGGCTGCTCCGCTGGCTGCGGTGAGGGCCTCCATTTCAACTCCGGTTTTGGCGTCGGTGACGGCGGTGGCCTGCACTTCGACCCGTGTTTCATCGATCGGCTGGATGGTGACGGCGCATTTGAGCTCGATGGGAGCGGTCTTTCGAGCGTGGAGAGGAGGGAATGGAGATGGAAATGGATTGTGG
>JBNKSG010000365.1:0-3134 GCA_050297195.1 Opitutaceae bacterium
CCGATCGGCGACCAGTCGCGCGGCTTGTTCTTCTTCGACCTTTCCAGTCTTCCAGCGGGAGCGTCGCTCGACTCGCTGAGCTTTTTCGTGACGGAAGAGGACAGCGAGGATCCGGCAGTCCCAAGTCAAATGGTGGTCTTGAGCGACGTGTAAGCCTGGGGTTCCAAGGCGCTCAACGGCGCGAACCTTTACTCTCTTGTTACATTTTAACATTGCCGCCGTCTGGGCGGCTTTTTTTGCTTACCCGGTTCGCGTCCATCGCAAAATACTCCTCTGTAACACGATAATGAAACGATTATTCCGTCTCCTCCCTGCTACTTTCCTCCTAGCGCTTCCCACGCTCGCTCACGCGGATGAAGGAACGCCAACCCTCGATTCCGGCGATACCGCTTGGATGATCGTGGCGACTGCCTTGGTCCTCTTTATGACCTTGCCCGGATTGGCACTGTTCTACGGCGGTCTGGTCCGCGCCAAGAACGTGCTCTCCATTCTGATGCAGTGTTTCTCGATCTGCGCCATCATGTCGGTGCTTTGGGTGATCTTCGGCTACAGCCTTGCGGTTAGCGGCGACAATCCGTTCATCGGCAATTTGGACCTCGCTTTCCTCAAGCACCTCACGGTCGACTCTCTCTCCGGCGCCATCCCGGAGTCGGTTTTCGTGACCTTCCAGATGACCTTCGCGATCATCACCCCCGCTCTGATCATCGGCGCCTTCGCGGAGCGCGTTAAGTTCTCCGCAGTCGTTGTCTTTTCGATATTCTGGTTCGTCCTTTCCTACATTCCGGTCTGGCACATGGCGTGGTCGGAGCATGGCTTCTTCCATAACTGGAGCGTGATGGACTTCGCCGGCGGCACGGTGGTCCACATCAACGCCGCGATGGCCGGCCTCGTGGGCTGTTTGATCGTTGGCAAGCGCAAGAAAGCCTTCGAAGAGCCGATCAAGCCGCACAACCTTCCCCTCACGGTGGTGGGCGCTTCGATGCTTTGGGTCGGTTGGTTTGGCTTCAACGCGGGCAGCGCGGTTGCGGCTGACGGCACGGCAGGCATGGCGATGCTTGTCACCCAAATCGCTTGCGCGACCTGCGCGGTGACTTGGATGATCATTGAATTGCTCGTGCATGGCAAGGCTTCCGCTCTGGGCGTCGCCACGGGCGCGGTGGCTGGATTGGTCGCTATCACTCCGGCCTCCGGAAACGCGGGACCGATGGGGGCGATCCTCATTGGCATTTGCTCCGCGATTTGCTGTTACCTCGTAGCGGTTAAACTCAAGTTCATCCTCAAGTTCGACGACTCGCTCGACGTTTTTGGCGTGCACGGCATCGGCGGTATCGTCGGCGCGATCCTTACCGGTGTGGTGGCTTCCGAGTCGCTGGGAGGCACGGGTTATGGCGAAGGCATCGGTATGGGTGCCCAGGTTTGGGGCCAGATTGTCAGCGTGCTGATCACTGTCGCTTGGAGCGGCGGCGTCTCGTTGATCCTTTTCCTCGTCATCGACAAGGTGATCGGCCTGCGTGTCGAGTCCGACGACGAGCTGCGTGGTCTCGACTTGAGCGACCACGACGAACAGGCCTACGAGTTCTAAAGCGCCCCCCGAGCCAGACTTCTTTCCCCAGCCCGGGCGCCATTTGCGCGCCCGGGCTTTTTGCTGTTGGGTGTGGACTTGAAAAAACGCGCTTTGCTCCTAGGGTTCGCGGACTATGATATCTCGCCGCTTCGTTTGTATCCCGGTCGCTCTGACGAGCCTGTTCCTAGGTGGTTGTTCCGTCAAAAAGCTCGCAATGGACCAACTGGGGGATGCCTTGTCGGGCGGTGGAGACGTCTTCTCCTCGGACGAGGATCCGGAGCTGGTGGGCGATGCCTTGCCGTTCAGCTTGAAGTTGATGGAAAGCGTCTTGGCGGAAACCCCTGAGCATGTGGGGCTTCTCACTTCCCTCGCCAGCGGCTTCACGCAATACGCCTACGGGTGGGTTCAGCTCGATGCGGACGAGATCGAGGAAGAGGATTACGATCGCGCCGAGGAACTTCGGGAGCGGTCGATCAAACTCTACCAAAGGGCGAATCGCTACGGGATGCGGGCCCTCGAGGTCAAGTACCCGGGAATTGGCGAAAGCTTGAACGTGGATGCCAAAGCTGCCCTCAGCCGCGTGAAGGTCGAGGATGTGGAAACCCTTTATTGGACGGCTCTCTCGTGGGCGGGCGCCATATCGCTCTCTTTGGACAACATGGATTTGGTGGGCGACCTCGCCTACGTAGAGGCGATGATGCTGCGTTGCCTCGAGCTCGATCCGGACTGGGAAATGGGGTCGATCCAGAGCTTTTTCATAACCTACGAAATGAGCCGCATGAACGGCGAGGGCGATCCGGTGGAGAATGCGACCCGCTATTTCAAGCGTGCCTTGGAGTTGTCCGAAGGAAAGCTGGCGTCGGTCTATGTCGCGTATGCCGAGTCGGTTGCGGTGGAGAAGCAGGACAAGGAGCTGTTTTTGGCGATGCTGAACAAGGCGCTGGAGATCGATGTGGACGCCAATCCCTCCCTGCGGCTCAACAACCTGCTCTACCAGCGGCGGGCCGAGTGGCTGCTCACGCGCCTGGATTGGCTGTTTTTGTAAGCGAATCTGCTGCTCGCATGAAACGTTTACCCGTCGTTCCTGTATAAAACATTGAAGCTTGCGGGGCTTTGTCCGTCTTACGGATGAAACGAGCCTCTCAAATTCTATCTCGTAAAAGATGACTGTATTTTCGAAATTCACACGTTTGCTCGCTCTCGGCGCAATGGCCGCAGCGACCTTTTCGCTCACTCCGGACGCCGACGCGCGCCGCATGAACATTCGTCTGAGCACGCTCGCTCCGAAGGATTCCTCCTTTGACAAGTCGCTCCGCAAGATGGGGCAGGAGTGGAAAAACGAGACGGGCGGACAGGTGAACCTTATCGTTTTCTCCGGCGGCGTGCAGGGAGGCGAGACGGCCATGATCGACCGCATGCGCGTCAATCAGCTGCAAGCGGCCCTCATCTCCGGAGTCGGGCTTTCCGAAATCGATCCGGGCGTGGCGGGATTGCAGCAGATCCCGATGATGTTCCACACGTATGAAGAACTCGAATACGTCATGGAAAAGCTCGGGCCGAAGCTCGAGGC
>JBNKSG010000366.1:0-3073 GCA_050297195.1 Opitutaceae bacterium
GGTAGGCTTCGCGTTCCATGCAGACGCTTTGGCGGTAGGCCTTGCGGGCGGCGCGGGAGTCGAGGTCGATGCCCCTCAGGATGAGTTCGCTGTGGGCTCGATCGTAATGGGAATTGTCTAAGGCTTCCAAGGCGACTTGCCCGGTCTGGAGGTAGGCGATGATGCGGCGGCCCATCTTGATGGGGATCAACGTGTCGTTCAGTCCAGCGAAGCAGCGAAGCGTGGTGGCCTTGATGGTGGCGTTTTTCTCGAGTTCGGACTGGGCCATGAGGCAAGCGAGGCAGCCCTTGCGGGAAGTCGAGACCAGGGCGCAGAAGGGGTTCTCTCTTTTGTGGCCGGAAGCCGGCATGCGGAAGGTGCCGATCGGGCGCAGGGTGAGGGGCAGGCCGGAAGCGGCGGTGAACGAGCGCTCGTATTTGGCGAACAGTCGAGTGGCCCCGATGCTCTTGGTCAGCTCGCGGCTTTCCTCGGGGGAGGCAAACTCGACGTTTGCTTTCACGTGCTTAGCGCTTCCTTGGGCCATGTCGCAAAGGATCGGCGCGCCTAATAAGAGAGTCAATTGTATTTAATTCGCTTTTAGCCAGATATGAGAAGTATTTGGCTGGATGTGAGTAGGGGGATGTGGGCGAATCTGCGATAGTCCCGCCCATGAACCCTAAAAGTAAAGTTGAGATAGTGGGCCGTCACCTCGAGTTGACGGAGTCCATCAAGAGCAAGGTGAACGAGATGGCGGAGAAGCTCTTCGAGCACGATTCCGACATCAGCCGGATCCGCGTAGAACTGGAACTCGAGCGCCACTCCAAAACCCACCAAGACGAATTCATAGCTAAAGGTCACCTCGATGACCACAAGAACCATTTAGATGTCACGGCCCAAGGTGACGACCTCTACGCGGCGATTGCCGAGCTCGGAGCCAAGCTCGATCGCCTCATCCGCAACAAGAGCCGCCGTCGCGTCACGGAGCGGCGGCACCCCGCTGCCATCGACCTGGATGCCGAACTTCCCAAGACGGGAACCAACGACCTCTAGGCTGCGGCCCGACACCATCCTTTGAACAATCGACGATCATGCCAACCGTACCAGCCAGTCTATCTCGCGAATCTCTCGGCCTCAATGCCGAGCTGATCCGGAAATACAATCAGCCCGCTCCGCGCTACACTTCCTATCCGACGGCTTTGAAGTTCAAGACGGTCGAGGATCGTAGTGGACGGTCGGCATTGTTGGCGGATCTCGAGGACGCGGAGGGGCCCTTGTCCCTCTACGTCCACGTTCCCTACTGCCGCAGCCTTTGCTGGTTCTGCGGCTGCGCGAAGATCATTTCGACCGATACGTCGCTAGCCGATAAGTACCTCGATTACTTGGAAATGGAGGTCGGGCGTTATGCGGAGTTGGTGCGCAAGGGGCGTAAGGTCGTGCAATTGCACTTTGGCGGCGGCTCGCCGAATTTCCTCTCGCCCAAGCAAATCAAGCGGCTCTCGTCGATCTTGCGCCAGCGGTTCGAGTTCGACGAAGCGGCGGAGATCAGCGTCGAGCTTGACCCGCGCACGCTCTCGGAGGAGCAGGTGGCTGCCTTTACGGAGCTTGGCGTCAATCGCGCGTCCATTGGGGTGCAAGACGTGAACCTGAAGGTTCAGGAAGCGATCCACCGTATCCAACCGACGGAGACTAATGCAAAAACGATCAGCTGGTTGCGTGAGGCAGGGGTTGATTCGATCAACGTGGATTTGATCTACGGGCTGCCGCACCAAACGGAGGAGAGCTTCAAGGAAACCTTGCAGGAGGTGCTTTCTTACGATCCGGACCGGCTTGCTGTCTTTTCCTATGCCCATGTGCCGTGGAGCAAGCCAGCCCAGAAGATCCTGGAGCGTTCGCCGCTTCCGGATGCGGATTCCAAAATCGAAATCCTGATCCAGACGGTCGAGAAATTGACCGGCTGCGGATACGCTCACGTTGGCATGGACCACTTCGCCAAGCTCGAGGATCCGATGGTCAAGGCGCAGCAAGCGAAGACCTTGCAGCGCAACTTCCAAGGGTATAGCTTGCATGCGAATGTGGATATTTGCGCCTTTGGCATGTCGGCCATCAGCCAGTCGCAAAATGCGTTTCGCCAGAATCACAAGGATTTGGATACGTACTACCGCATGCTCGAGGAGGGCAGCATTCCGCTTGAAAAGGGGTACTTGCTGACGAGGGATGACCAGATCCGTCGCGAGGTGATCATGCGCCTGATGTGCGACCTTGAGCTGGACTTCTCGGAGCGCGGCGTTGCCAACGGGATCGATTTTACGTCCTACTTCGGTGCGGAGTTGGAGAGCTTGAAGGGGATGGAAAGCGATGGGCTTGTCGCCTTCACCGAGCGGGGCTTGGGTGTTACGCCGCTAGGCCGCTTGTTGATCCGCAATGTCGCTTCCCGTTTCGACGCGTACTTGGGCAACGCTGCCCAAGGCTTTTCGAAGGCGATTTAGGACTTTAGCTCCGATTATCGCGAAGGCGCGGGCAGCTTCAGGAGTTGTCCGCGCTCGATGCGTTGATCGAGGTCGACTTGGTTCATGATGGCCCAGTCCTGTTCGTCGGTTCCGGGAGGAAGGCGGCTGGGGAGTAGGTCCTTGAACGAGGCGCTGCGATCCGCTTTCACTACGGCAATGCGGTAGGGCTGGATGTTGAGGATGTCGGGGTTCGTGAGTTTGTCGAAGGACTCCGCGACGCCTCGGATGGTTCTCGCTTGGGCGGGGAAGGAGGCGCTGGTTCCGTATCCCAGGAAAGTGAATACCGTGTTGCCCATTTGCACGAAGGTCGAGTGGAGCATCAGGGTGCCGGACTGGTTGGCGATGCTTCCTTCTATGACGTAGGCAGGGAGCCCGTTTACGCTCGATTCCTGAGCGTAGCTTGGCTCGAGCGAGAGCTTGGTCGAAAAGGCGCGAGCGGCTTCGAGAGGAGTCGCTTCTTTGGCGAGGGAGAACGCGAGCATCACGGAACGGTTTGGATCGGTGAGGTACACGGCGCCGCTTTCGTTCTGCAGGCTCCAGCCCGCTGGCTTGTCGAACTGGAATTCGAGGTCAGGGTGGTAGAAGCG
>JBNKSG010000367.1:0-3095 GCA_050297195.1 Opitutaceae bacterium
CCAGCGCCACGCTCTCCATCGCCCGCGACCTCCGCCCCTTCCAAGCCAAGAGCGGCGCAGAGCATGAAACAGCCAAGATGGTCGACTCCCCCTTCGACTACGAGAACAACACGCGCATCTACATCGCCACCGACGTCCCCGTCCCCTCGCCCCAAGACCAGCGCCTCGCCATCGAAGTCCTCATCGACTACATCCGCTACTGCGTATCCAAAGTTTCAGGAGGCAGCCTCATACTCTTCACCAGCTACAGCGACCTGCGCAAAGTCTCCGCCGCCCTGCAAGCCGAATTCATCGACGCGGGACGCCCCTTCTTCGCCCAAGGTCAAGGCATGGGCCGCTCGGACATGACCGCCGCCTTCCTCGAAGCCGGCAACGGCGTGCTTTTCGGCACCGACAGCTTTTGGACCGGCGTGGACGTACCTGGCTCCTCCCTCGAGCAAGTCATCATCACCCGCCTCCCCTTCGACGTCCCCACCCATCCCATCGCCGAAGCCAAATCCGAACACATCAAGGAACGCGGCGGCAACCCCTTCTCCGAGCTCAACCTCCCCGAAGCGCTCGTCAAGTTCCGCCAAGGCGTCGGGCGCCTCATCCGCACCCGCAACGACAAAGGCATCATCACCATCCTCGACTCGCGCATCCTCCAAAAAAGCTACGGCCGCCAGTTCCTGCAAAGCCTTCCCAAGCCCAAGTTCATCCGCATGAACAAAGCCGACCGGGACGCCCGCTTCTGCGAAATCCATAGCGACCTCCCCGGCAGAAGCGACCTCGGTCGCGAGCCCCCAAGCGCGCGAGGATAAGCCAAGCCCTATTCGAGTTCCTACTCTTTCGGTTTAGCCTCCACTGCCACCAATGGAGCGCACGCCCCTTCGACAAGCTCACGCGCCCTCACCACGTATTGGCTTCCCACTCGAGCTTCCCCTTCAACTTTGGACCGGCTCAAGGTCACCAAGCGGCCATCGGGTTCAAGCTTCAGCAGCACGCTTTTATCGAACGACTGAGTCACCATCGCCGGAAGCTCGACTTCCACGTAGCGACATCCGCCCTCCTTGCCTTGGCACCCGACTAACAAGACTGCTAACAAGCTAATCGCAACGACTCCTACCCTCTTCATATCAAAATCCTTCTTTTTCTAAAAGCAACTAGCAGAGCCAAGCCAGCAAGCCAACATAAGTCTTTCTGAAACTAAAAGCGGAAGCTCGCCACGACTATTCATCATAGTCTAGCAGATCGCCCGGCTTACATTCCAGCGCCTGGCAGATAGCTTCTAAGGTCGAGAATCGGACCGCTTTGGCTTTGCCAGTCTTCAGAATCGATAGATTTGCAAGAGTCAGCCCAACTCGATCCGCAAGTTCAGTCAGTGACATGCCTTTCTCCCGCATGCGCTCATCTAGCCTAACGCGTATCGGCATTACCTATACAGTGAGAGATTGTTCTTCACGCAATTTCGCTCCTTGCCTAAACACCTCCGCAATGACGAGCACGCACAGGCCAGCGATAAGCTGAATGAAATCCAAGGAAAAGTGAGCATCCAAATCGAAGCCCTCCGTCACAAAAGTCACATCCGCGTATCCAAAAACTGCAAAATCAGCAAACGCTTCTACGAAGGTCGCGATAATCAAAACCAAGCCAATCCAGCGAACCCGCTTTGCGTTCGAATCGACAAACGGGTCACCTGCGGAAACCGTTTTCAGAATCTCTCTAAGTTGCTTTATCAGAGTTAAGGCCAGGGAAAGGAAGACTCCGGAAAGAAGCAGCACCACTCCAACAAACTTCCTTTTCACCTCCCATGATTCCAGTGGGAAAGAAAGCATCAAAATGGTTCCCTCTTCAAAGCTCACTCGCCCTTCCCTACCATCCTTGTCCACAACCGATAGTCCCGATGCATCCACGTTAGACGCATAGCCCATGTACGGCATTTCCGCCGTATCTGTGTCACTCATCGCGACGTCTAAAAAGAGGATGATGGGAGCCAGCACCGCCAAAGCGATCACTCCCCACCAGCAAACCCCAAGGGCAAAACGAAGAATTCGAAAGGAGAAAGGCGGTGCATTCATTTATCGTTTTTCGATAACTCTCCCAGTCATGTCAATCACGTTTTATCGTTAATCAATAAATCCGCCCCCAACCACTCGTTCTCGATTTGAGAAAATTCGTGCAATTCGCGGGCGACTAGCTTCCTTCTAGCTTGCATGAAAACCCAACGTTTCCAAACGCTCGTATCCAAAAACCCGAACAATGAGCTCTTCCGTTTCTCGCTCGCCCAAGCGCTCATCGAGGAAGACCGCCACCAAGACGCCATCGAGCACCTCGACTTCTGTATCCAAAAAAAGGAAGATTGGATGATGGCACAAATCCTCAAGGCCAAATCCCTCCTC
Source organism: Opitutaceae bacterium (assembly GCA_050297195.1). Lineage (GTDB taxonomy): Bacteria > Verrucomicrobiota > Verrucomicrobiia > Opitutales > Opitutaceae > Pelagicoccus. Next base: position 2,379 of record JBNKSG010000367.1, read on the forward strand.
GCCCTCACCCGCCCCACCGACGCCAAACCCGTTCTCGAACACGCCCTGCACCTCGCAGTCGTGCAGCGCCACGAAGCGCCCGAGGCAGAAATCCGCAAACTCCTGGAAAGCCTCTAGCGACCGCCTAGCCCCTTTGTCACCCAGCAACTTTCGCACAAACGATCAAGCGAGCGCCTCGCTCCAGATGCTAGAATCCGCCCCGAAATGCATCAGATAAAGGCAATTCAAGGCATTCTCGATCGTATTGAGCTCCTACTTACAGAGCCCATTCACATACAAGAGCTGGCGAAGGACGCAGGGATTTCCTACTGGCACTTCCAGCGAACCTTCACCGCGATGGTCGGCGAACCAGTCGGACGCTACATCCGCCGCCGTCGCATCGCCCAAGCCGCCAAGCGGCTCATGGACTTCGACGGCACGCTACTCGACCTCGCCTTGGACTACCAGTTTGAATCGCACGAGGCATTCTCTCGAGCCTTCAAAGCGGAGCTTTCCGTCACACCAAGCGATTGGAGATCGAACCGGGGCAGCATACGCTACCCGAGACATCGAGAATACCTCACTCAGGAAAAACTCAACCAACGCTATAAAAACATGACCTTGCTCCCCGAATTCGTAACCCTCCCTTCCTCCACCTTCGTAGGCTTGGAAGCGCGCTACCTTTCCGCTACCTCCGAGGAAGCCAACAACATGCTCGTCATTCCCAACCTTTGGATC
>JBNKSG010000368.1:0-3091 GCA_050297195.1 Opitutaceae bacterium
AAGGTCGTATCCGAGGCCATGGCCCCTTTGCTCGAGAAGTAAGGCCGTGTGTAGGGTCGGCACTTGCGCCGCACCGCATTGCAGGATCAGACCGATGCGGCATGCCGCAAGCGGCAGCCCTACTTCACCACACAGCAGCCCCACTGCTTTTGCGGATGAACCCCAAAAAAAGGCGTCCCCGAACTTCGAGGACGCCTGGTATTAGAATTTGTTACGCTAGTCTTTTGCGTATTCGAGGACTGCTTTTTTTAGCTCTGGGTCAACGTCTTCGTACGTAACGTGTACCCGTTCCCGCCAGGTCGAGTAGCGAAATCCGGTGATCACTGACTCACGTTCCTCGGCGTTCTTGGCTTGCTCAAGGGCCGCAGCGGCTAGGTCGAATTTAACCTCGAGCGGGAAGGTGGCATCACTCCCTAGAATGAGTTTGCCGATCCCGCTGAAGCATTGAGCGCGAAGCTTCGGATTGTCACCCTCTGCTTTCGCCAAATCGAGCAAAGCGAATCCTGCATCCCAGTTACGCCAAGTGGGAAGCACTCTGAGTACCATTTTCTGGATACGGGCATCGCCGGAACTCCAAGCCGATTTGAGGTAGGCGATGGCGTCCTTGCTCGGGGCGGAATCGCTCACCAGCAACAAGGCAAGTTGAGTATCCACATCGCCTTCGCTCGCTGCAAATCCGGCAGCGAAGGCGGCCCAAGCCGCATCGGGGTCGGCCAACCTCAAGGACATGCGCTTCAAGGTCTTTTGGGCGTCGCGGCGCAAGCCTGATTCCTTCTCGTTCAGAACGATGTCGATTAGGATAGGAAAGCTGTCCACGTCCCCAACCAGCTCCATATTGGAAATGGCTTCCTCGCGCAGGTCGATGTCGAGGCTAGCGTCCGCCGCATATGCGTTTACGAGCTTGTTGACGCCCGGGCTGGCTCGCAAGCTCAACGCCTTCAAGGCCAAGATGCGATCCTCTCCGGAGCCGTTCTTAAGCGTCTTACGCAGTTTCGAATCGATCCTGCGGTCTCGGATCATCGCTAGCGCATCCGCCGCCGCATCCCGCGTATCTCGCGAACCCGATTCGATGCGGGAAAGCAGGGCAGGCAAGCTGCGCACGGAACCAATTCGACCTAAGGCCTCGATTGCCTGCAGCTCCAAGGTTTCGTTATCTGAATCCAGCAGGCCGAGAACTGTCTTTTCCACGGAAGCTTTGCCGCCTTGCTGCAAAGCCCCCATGATCACGATCTGAGCTTCGATGCCTGCATCCTTGAGCTGTGCCAGAGCCTGTCGGCGTAAGGATGAGCTCGTACCGACCATAGCGACTCGAATGAAGTCCGGAGCGGAGCCTTCCGCTGCGGCCAGCACTTCCGCAGCTCGCTTTGCGTCGCGTTTCGCCAGGAGCGAAAACGCCATGAAGCGTTCTGATCGGTCGGCTCCGTTCTTCGCCTTCTCGCCGAGTTCGGGCACCGTCAGATCCGCGAAGGAAGACGGCGGCACTGCTGCAGGCGGAGAGATGCGGTCGATCGCCATTTGAGCGCCTTTCGCGAGTTCCGCGTTGTCCGCTTCCAACAATGCCTTCAAGGCGGGAAGGGAGGCCTCGGACCCGATCGACTCCAGCTGCCGCAGGAGCCACAGCTTGGTGGTCAGGAGCTCTTCGGAAGCAAGGCGCTCGAGGAGTTGTTCCTCGACGATGGGTTGCTGGGCTTCGTTGCCCGGCGCCGATGCGGCGGAGACTTCGTCCTGCAAATCCATGCGGGCCGCGTAGCGCGCATCGTAGTTATCGCCGTTGAGGCGGCCGAAGATGGAGTCCAGCTTCGCGTCGGAGATTTGCCCGAATGCCAAAGGCATGGCCGCGAGCAAAAGGGCGCAGCCGAGCGAGCGAACCGTAATGTTTGAAAGGGTATTCATTTTTTTCACGTTTCCGTATTCAGTTATCATTACAGTTAAACGGGTAGCGCATAGCCAGCGCGTCGTGGACGATCTTGCCAGAGGGCGGCCCGCGGGTCGTCTTGGATTTGTTGGGAAACCGGGTCCCACTTGATCGGGCGGCCGAGCCGTTCGGAAATTCCCGCTAGCTGGCAAACCGCTGCGGAGCGTTGTCCCACCGATGCGGGACAGATGGTAGGTTTCCGCGTGTAGATGCTCTCGATCCAGTTCGCCCGGTGGTCCGTGCTCTTGTAGAGCCTGATGTCGTTTGGACCGAGTGGCTTGCCCGCCAAGGAAACGGGTAGGGTGTCGAGTCGGTTGTCGCGGCTGACCATGACCTCTCCCTCTTCGCCTACGAAGCGGATCATGTGTCCTTTGAGGTCACCCCAATCGCGGATGACTCGCACGCCATCGTCGTACTCGAAATATTGATACGGCTGGTCCACTCCCTTGGGCACGAAGCGAACGGGGCCGCTATCGTCGCGATTCAAGGCCCATTGCGTGATGTCGTAGTGGTGAGCGCCCCAGTCGCCGTTCTTGCGCGAGCCATATTCCCAATAGTTTCTCCAACCGCCGCTGTAGGAGCTCTCAACGCGCTTCGAGTTGTAAGGTTCCCATGGGGTTGGGCCCAGCCACTTCTCGTAGTTGAAGCCCTCAGGGATCTGTTCGCCTGGGTAATCCGTCGGAGCGTCGAAGGAACCGAGGCTGCAGTGGACTTGCTTGACCTTGCCGATCCAGCCGTTGCGCACGATCTCCGCAGCCTTGCGGAACGCGTTTTCGGAACGTTGCTGCGACCCGACTTGCAGAATTCTGCCGTAGCGTTTTTCGGCGGCGACCACGGCCTTGCCTTCCTCGATGGTCAAGGTCATCGGCTTCTCGACGTAGACATCCTTGCCCGCCTTCATGGCGGCAATCGCGATGGCTGCGTGCCAATGGTCAGGAGTACCGATCACTACGGCATCGATATCGCTCCGCCCTAGAATCTCCTCGTAGTCCATATAGCCCTGGCAAGCGTTGTTTTCCTTGCGGCAGTCGGCGAGGGCGGACTCCATGCGGTCACGATACAGGTCGCACACTGCAGCAACCACGGTGTGCTCGCGAGCGCGGTAGTAGTCGCGGTGCCCTCCCATGATCAGGCCGTTGCCAATGAGGCCGATGTTGATACGGCTGTTTGGGCCAG
>JBNKSG010000369.1:0-3069 GCA_050297195.1 Opitutaceae bacterium
GAAGCCCAACGCCATAGGCCAACGAAACGCAAACAACGCGATCCACAGCATCCCCACTTTCTGGCATTCCCGGTCCGAGCGGGCCGCATAAAAGCGCTGCGCCATGTAGGCGGATCCACCGCTCCCGCCCAAGCCCTCGAGCAAGCCCTTAGCCACCCACGCCAGCAGGAAAGCGATGAAAAACTCGTATTCGCCCAAACCCTTGTCCGACAAAAGCGGCAACAGCGTATTGTAGCGAGCTCCCTCCCACTGCGCGAGCAAGTCGGCATCGAGCAGCAACGCCCCTCGGATCGCTACGTAAACCGCCGCTCCCGCAATCAAAAACCCCTGCAACACATCCGTCCAAACCACCCCGTACAACCCACTCAACAACGTATAGACGAGCGCGACCAATGCCATCGCAACAGAGCAGGTCGTCTCGCTCAAGGGCAAGAGCGTGGAAAGGAACTTTCCCGCAGCCGCCAGAAAAAACACGATCATCCCGACCGTGATCACCAAATAGGTCAAAGCCGCCAGGAAGCGGGCTGCCTTGCCTCCAAAGCCGTGCCCAAAACGCAATTGCATCCATTCCGCCGTAGTGACCACTCCACTACGGCGATGCCACTTCCCCATGAACGCCAAAAAGACCGCAATGGGCAATACGACCCCACCTCGCATTTCGATGAAAAAACCATGCACGCCAAAAAGATAGATCAGCGTCACAATCGTCATGGTCCCCGCCGCGTCCAGATTGCTCGACATCCCCGAAGCTCCCAAGGCCCACCACGGGAGATTCCGATCCCCTAGGAAATAGGCCTCCGAGCTTTGGCTCGCCTTGCGGGCCAAAACCACCCCGCATCCCAACAAGCCCAGAAGATAGCCGCCTACGATCCAGTAATCCAAAACGCCCATACCTTAAACCCTAGCGCGCCCGTCAAGAAAAGCCACCTCTCCCTCGTCCAACTTGCCTTCCAAACGGCCGCAAAGAACGACACGTATCTACGCATCAAATACAGTTCCGCCATATCCGATGGCGGGCAGGCGCCACCTCTAGGTCCCGCTACCGCGGATCGCGTCCCCGGGCAGTCCGCCTCTAAGACACCGGCACCACGTTGCAGGTCTCGCTTTCCGAATCGAACACGATCCGAGCGCGCCCGTCCTTGAGTTGCCCCTGAACCGCCGCCACTTTCTCATCGAGCGAAAAAACGCGATCCCCGTAGTCCGTGCCCTCTCGCGTTACAAATTCGACGATGACCGCCCGCAGTATTTCAGGATCGAGTTTCAGGTAAGGAATTTCCATAGCGATAACTTGCCCGCATCAACAGCTGCGCCGAACGAATTAGCAAGCTCCCAGACGCGCTCGTGCCGCGCTCGCCGACGACAATTCGGTTTGAAAGCGCGCTACCGATTCCCCAACCTCGCCCCTCAATGAAGAACAGCCCCATCTCCCTCTTCAGCGTTCTGCTGATCGCCACCCTCTCCCTCCTGCCAGCCGGCGCCCTTCAATCGAAGCCGATTCCCGACGCCAAGCCCGAATCGCTCGGCATGTCCAGCGAACGTCTCGAGCGTCTCGATTCCGTCTTCGAAAAGATGGTCGAAGACGGAGAGTTGCCCGGAGCTGTAGTGCTGGTAGCGCGACACGGCAAGCGCGCTCACCTCGGAGTCTACGGCGAGCAGGACGTCGAAAGCGGAACGCCCATGAGCGAGCATACCATCTTCCGTATCGCCTCCCAGACCAAGGCCATCGTAAGCGTCGCTACCATGATGCTGCAAGAGGAGGGCAAGCTCCTCATCAGCGATCCCGTCTCCCAATACCTGCCAGAATTCGCCCACACCATCGTCGCCGAAACCAACGAGGCCGGCGAACAGGTAAACGTTCCGGCCAAACGCGAAATCACGATCCGCGACCTGCTCACCCAGACCTCAGGCATCGGCTACGGTCGGAAGAGCGATCCGCTCTGGCAAGAAGCCGGCATCGACGGCTGGTACTTCGCAGACCGCGACGAGCCGATCCGCGAAACCGTACGCAAGCTCGCTGCCCTCCCCTTCGACTCCCACCCAGGTGAACAATTCGTTTATGGATACAATACCGACATCCTCGGAGCCGTCATCGAAGTCGCATCCGGCATGCCCTTGGACGAGCTGCTGGAGCAGAAGATCCTCGCTCCACTCGAGATGAACGACACCCACTTCTACCTGCCTCGAGAAAAAGCGGACCGACTCTCCACCGTGTATTCATACTCTCCCGACGAAGGCTTGAAACGCGCCCCGGACGAAGGAACGATGAACGCCCAGGGCAACTACCTCGACGGCCCACGCGTCAGCTTCTCCGGCGGGGCCGGACTCCTTTCCACCGCTAACGACTACGCCATCTTCCTGCAGATGCTGCTCAACGACGGCGAGTACAAGGGAACGCGCATCCTCTCCCGGAAATCCGTCGAGCTCATGACCCGCAACCACCTCGCCGAAGGCGTTACGTTCCCTTGGGATCGCGGCACCGGATTCGGCCTCGGATTCTACGTCATCGAAGACCTCGGACACCGCGGCGTAACCGGATCCGACGGCGAATTCGGCTGGGGCGGCGCCTACCACTCCACCTACTGGGTCGACCCCACAGAAGACCTTGTAGTGGTTTACTTCACACAAGTTAGACCCGCCGGCGGGCTCGACGACCACGGCAAACTCAGGGCCCTCGTCCACCAAGCCATCGTCGACTAAATCGCCCCCACCTCGGCAGCAAAGGGAAGGGAGTCCCCCTCGATCACTCCCTATCCTAGCGAGGAATGCGTCCCATCGCAAAACGGGGCATTGCCCGTACGCTTGCACTGGCAAAGGTAATACTCCCCATCCTTATCGACTTCGAAGAGCTTGGGAGCAAAGCCAGTTCCCTTGTGCGACCCGTCGCAAAAAGGTTGCCCCTTCGAGTGCCCGCAGACGCACCACGCATAGCGCCTCCCCGCCTCCAGAGTTACTTGACTCGGTGATTTCGCAGCAATTTTCGGATCTTCCATGGGGCAAATCCAAAAGGACCTGCAAGCTAGCGCAAAAGCGGGAACTTCGCTAGGCGTGTCGCCATAAGACAAAAGCCCC
>JBNKSG010000370.1:0-239 GCA_050297195.1 Opitutaceae bacterium
CAAGACTATGAACGAGCCGGTGGTTGCCTTCGTGTTCGGGAACAAGGGGCTGATTTACAACCTGTCGCTCGAAGGTTAGAAGCTCACCAAGATCGACAAGGACAAGTAAGGCGACGCCTTGCCGCTACTGTTCTCAAAAGGTTTCGAGCAAGCGTAGTGGCAAATCGGACCGTTCGTCACGGTAGAGGATCTGCAACCCTTGCGTTTCCCCGTTTTCAAGCGGTATCGGGATCGTCAAT
>JBNKSG010000370.1:249-3063 GCA_050297195.1 Opitutaceae bacterium
GGGAGTGCGTGCGACGCTTGCGGGGGCCGTAATCGCCAGCAGTTCATTGCGAAACGAATCGGTGTGCTCAGCGGCAGCGATTGCGGGAGATTGGGTCGCCGGGAGCACGATGTAGTCGTATTGCTCGAAGCACTGGGCGAAGAAGCGTTTTGTCGCTTGTTCCGCTTGCTCGGCTCGTGCGATTTGCTCTGGAGTCCAGTGTCGAGCCCGGTCCAGCCGCTGCCAAACGACAGGGTCGTATCGTTCCTTGTAGGCGTCTAGCCAGTCCTTGTGGACCTGGTACGCGTCCCTGCTTTGAAGGACGGCGTAGCTAAAGGGGGAGTCTTTGGTTTCATGGCGATACGTGTCACGCACCTCTTCGTCGATCGTCGTGTCGAGGGCATGCAGCGTATCCGCGCTGCGATTACAAAAGAGTTTCGAGAGGTTGGGAATCGCGTCGATGAGGTTCAGCCCCTTTGGCGTTTTTGCGGAGGACCTCTCGAGGCCGACCAAGGAGCGGAGCGTCAGGGCCATGTCGCTGGCGTTGGAAGTCATCCATCCGGCTGTATCGAATTTTGGAGCTAGCGGGAAGCAGCCGTTTCTCGACCAATCGTTGGGGGTAAAACGAATGCCCCAAACGCCGCACCAAGCGGCAGGCACCCGGATCGATCCACCGGTATCGGTACCGGTAGCCACGGGCACGATGCCAGCTCTGACAGCCCAAGCGGAACCGCTGCTCGATCCACCGCTGACACGGTCTGGAAATAGGGGATGCGGACAGTCGCCAAAGGTCCGGTTTTCGCCCGAGAGTCCGTAGGCGAATTCGTTGAGATGAGTTTTTCCGGCGAATATCGCTCCCTGCGCCCGAAGGTCCTGGGAGAGTTTGGACTCTTCGCTCGGAGCAGGACGGACCTCGGCGAGGAAGCTCGATGAGGCGGTAGTAGGGAAGCCGGGAAAGTCGTAGAGGTCCTTCAGGAGGAAGGGCACGCTGGACAGGGGCTTCGCTTCTTCTTTTGCAGAAGCCTCGAACCCTTCGAGAAGTTCATCGAAGCTTGGCAGGGCGGCGAATACGTGGCGGCGAACGCCTTCTGGGACCGCCTCGATCTGCTCGACGTAGCGGCGCGCGGCGGCATGCGGCGATTCTTGGGCGAGTTCTTTCCAGTCGCTGATAGTTCGGATCATGGGACGCATGGGGTTCAGCAAGCTTTTTGAGGGGGCAGTTCGAGTCGCGGCGCTATTCTTCAGTCGCGAGCGGAAGGTCTGCCGCTTTCCATGCCTTGATGCCGCCGTCCAGGTTGACGAGCTTTTGGTAGCCTTTCGACTCGAGGAGCTTGGCCGCTTTTCCGCTGCGATTTCCGGACCTGCAATACAGCAATACGGTTTTGTCTTTGGGCAAGGACTCGATCTGTTGCGCGAAGTCGTCCGCGAGAAAATCGAACTCGAGCGCTCCGGCGAGTTTTTCCTGTTTCGTCTCGGCGGGAGTGCGTACGTCAACCAATACGGTGTTTCCCTTTTCGATGAGGGCTGCGAATTCGCTAGGAGTTGCTTGCTCGATTGCAGCGTTGAGCGATGCGTTGAGCAGGAAAAACGAAAGCAGTGCGGCGGTGATCGATTTCATGACTCAGCCTAGCTCAGTCCTTTTGGTCGGCGCAACAACTGTCGCACGAGGCGGTGAAGCATTCGTCGCAGAGTGGGAGTCCGCTCCCTTCAGGCAAGGGAGCCTGGCAACGTTGGCAGGTGTTCTCCGTTTGGTCTTCGCGTTTTGGGTCGCTCATGATATGTGGACATAAAAAAGCCGCTCTCGCGAATCTGCGAGAACGGCTTTGGAAATACTTACTTATCGAAGTGGTTGCGGCGCTTTTCGACGACGCGCGACATCTGTAATTGCTGTCCGGATACCCACGCTTTCTTGAGCATCTTGAGCACTTCCTTGGGCATGCCCTTGGGAAGATCAACAGTGCTGTGGTCGTCGTAGATTTCGATGCGACCGATGTACTTGGCCTCGAGTCCGGCTTCGTTGGCGATGGCTCCCACGATATTGCCCGGCTTGACTTGGTGGTTATGGCCTACTTCGACACGGTAGCGTTCGATGTCGGCCTCTGGTGGAGGCACGTCGGCCCGGCGTTCGGAACGCTCCGCGCGCTCGGGACGGCTGCGGGGGGAATCGAAATCGCGATCGCGGCTGGGGCGTTCGCGACGGGGACCGCGGTCACGGTCGAAATCGCGGTCGCCACGGGGTCCGCGGGATTCGCGGAAGTCGCGCGACTCGCGTCGCGGTTCGCGTTCGAAGGAACTCTCGCTGGTGGAGCTGCTCGGTAGCGACTTGCCGGCTTGCAGCATCTTGAGGAGGGCGGCGGCGAGGGTTTCGGCGTCGGTTTCCAGATTGGCTAGGGCGTCGGTGACGGCGGTGCGTTCGCGGTTGAACTTTCCTTCCTCGATGATTTCGCCGATCTTCTTTTCGAGTTTGGTCTGGCGGATTTGGGCGATGAGCTCACGCGATGGAGGCGGCATCGGCTGCATTTGCTGACGCGTGGTATCCTCGATGTTGCGGAGCTTGCGGAAGTCGCGGCGGGTGAGGAGCAGAATGGCTTCTCCGCTTCGTCCAGCGCGTCCGGCGCGTCCGATACGGTGGATGTAGGGTTCCGCGTCGTCGGGTATGTCGAAATTGAATACGTGGGAGATGCGATCGACGTCGAGTCCGCGAGCGGCTACGTCGGTGGCGACGAGGATATCGATCTTGCCTTCCTTGAGCAGGGAAACGGCTTTTTCGCGCTTGCCCTGGGAAATGTCGCCGTGGATGGCTTCGACGGAATGCCCAGAAGCGGCAAGTTCGTC
>JBNKSG010000371.1:0-3034 GCA_050297195.1 Opitutaceae bacterium
GGTTCCGCATTTCGCCCACACCGCGTGAATCCGAACAACGGAATGTATCGCGGGCGCCAAGTTTTGGACGCCTCCATCTAGGAGTCGCCACCTCGGCTACCCGCCAGACTCAGCTAAGCTAGCTTCATATGCTCGAACAGAAGAGCTCTTGCATCGCGATCGACGCAATGGGCTCCGATAAGGGTCCCGGCGAAATGGTCGCCGCCACGAAACTGGCGGTGAAGAACGTAGCAAACCTGAGGCCCATCATTCTTGTCGGCGACGAAGCTGTCCTGAAGCCCTTACTTGAAAAAGAAGGGCTTTCTTCACATCCGGACATCTCCACTTTCCATGCGTCCGAGGTCATTACCATGGACGACAAGCCGCTGATTGCCCTCAAGAAGAAAAAGGACGCCTCCATGCTCCGAGCCATCGAGCTCGTAAAGGACGGTCGGGCCAGCTGCGTTCTCAGTTGCGGCAACACTGGCAGCCTCATGGCAGCTGGCACTATTAAGCTGCGCACGCTCGAAGGCGTTGACCGCCCTGCCCTCGCCACCGTGATGCCGCGAAAGCGAGGCCACTTCGTGCTCATCGACGCCGGAGCAAATCCCACTGCCAAAGCCGAGCACCTCGTGCACAACGCCGTCCTTGGCAGCGACTACTGTCGCCTCGTTCTCGGAATCGATAAGCCCAAAGTCGGCTTGATGACGATCGGCACCGAAGAAGGCAAAGGCACCGACCTAGTCAACCAGGCCCACACCCTGCTCAAGAAGATCGACGGACAAATCCACTACGAAGGCCTGATCGAAGGCTTTCAAACCTTCGAAGAGGGAGTCGACGTCGTCGTTTGCGACGGCTTCACCGGCAACATCCTCCTCAAGGCCTGCGAATCCCTCTTCATGCTGCTTAAGGGGTTCGTTACGGAAGAGATCCAAGCCAATTTGATGCGAAAAATGGGTTACCTCCTATCAAAGGGAGCCTTCGACGCCATCAAGACCCAACTCAATCCGGAGCGATACGGGGGAGCCCCCCTGCTCGGCTTGAAGGGCAACGTGCTCAAGGCCCACGGATCCAGCAACAAGGAGGCCGTCATGAATGCCATCCGTATCGCAAACGAGATCGTCAGCAACGACCTCAATCGCCACATCCTCGAGGACATCGAGAAGGCGAACAACATTATCTACAACGTCGACTGATTCACCCTGCAATTTGCAGGTTGCATGAATAGTGAGGCTTCCACATTGAGACAATCGCATGAGTTCTGCGCCTAGATCCGTAAAAATTAAAGGGACCGGTTCCTACACACCGCAAAAAGCGCTTACCAACAACGACCTGTCCAAGATCGTAGATACTTCTGACGAGTGGATCTTCACCCGCACCGGCATTAAGGAACGCCGCATTGCCGAGGAAAACGAAACCTCCTCCAGCATGGGAGCGGAAGCGGGAAGACGGGCCGTGGAAAACGCGGGCCTAAGCGTCGAAGACATAGATGTCATCGTCGTCGGAACCATGACGCCGGACATGCCCTTTCCTTCCACCGCGTGCTTGATCCAGGAAAAGATGGGCATCTCCAACGCAGTTTGCTTCGATGTGGAAGCCGCATGTTCCGGCTTCCTCTACATCATGGAGATCGCTTCCGGGCTCCTCCAAACCGGACGCTACCGCAACGCCCTCATCATCGGCACGGAAAAGCTCTCTAGCATCCTCGACTGGGAAGACCGCACCACCTGCGTTCTTTTTGGCGACGGAGCAGGCGCCGCCGTTCTCAGCCTCGGCGAGGCGGAGGATAAATCAGGCATCCTAGACTTCAAGCTGGGGGCAGACGGAAGCAAAGCCGACATGCTGCACCAACCGGGCGGAGGTTGCGCCGTGCCGCCCTCCTCGGAATCTCTCCAAGGCCGCCAGCACTTCCTAAAAATGCGCGGCAAAGAGGTTTTCAAGCAAGCTGTCCGCGTAATGGGCCAAGCCGCAGTCGAAATCCTTGAACAAAATGGCTTAGAATCGGACCAACTCGCATGCGTGATTCCACATCAAGCAAATATGCGCATCATCGAAGCCCTTTCGACACGACTTCACATTCCCATTGAACGCTTTTTCTTAAATTTAGACAAATACGGAAATACATCCGCCGCCTCCATACCCATCGCCTTGGACGAAGCCGCCCGAGCCGGGAGAATCAAAAGCGGCGACACCATACTGCTCGTAGCCTTCGGGGCTGGCCTCACCTGGGGCTCAGCGCTTATCCGATGGTGAGCCTCCTCCCTGAAAATACCACGATCCCACAAGCAACAGACCTTCAATTAATGAACACAGCACTCCCACGCCGCCTCTCGCTCTCCAGAGCCGGCATCCTCACCTCCCTCTTCCTACTCGCCCTAACCTTCGCAAGCAACCTTTGGGCTGAGTCGAAGATCTCCTGGTCCGCCGAAACCGGATACGTTTCCGAGGAAGTCGACCTCTCCGGCCTCCTGCCAGAAGAGCAGCAGAGAATCCTCAACTGGATGAACAAAGCCCGAGCCGCCGAGGAAAAGCGAAACTTCTCCAAAGCGATCAAACTCTATAAGAAAGTATCCAAGAAGTACCCCAAAAACCAATACTCCCCCGAAGCCTACTACCGCACCGCCCTCATCCAGCTGGAGCGCAACAAAATCGACAAGGCATTCGAAGCCTTCAACACTATCGCCTGGGTCTACCCGAACTACGGAAGCTTCAACGAAACCCTCGGCGAAATGTACAAAATCGCCGTCGCTCGCCTTGAAACCTACCGCGACAAGATCTTCTGGGTCATTCCTGGCTTCAAGAACACCGACCGTGCCATCCAATACTTCGAGCGCATCGTAGCCATCGCCCCCTATAGCGACTATGCCCCGCTTTCGCTCATGAACGTCGCCAAGGCTTGGTCCGACAAAAACAGCGACGCCATGACCATCTACGCCCTCGATCGCCTAGTCACCAACTACCCGAACAGCTTCCTCACCTCCGACGCCTACCTCAAGCTCGCTCAAACCCACTACGGCCTCATCAAAGGCCCCGAGTACGACCAACGCGCAGATCG
>JBNKSG010000372.1:0-3014 GCA_050297195.1 Opitutaceae bacterium
GCCTTCGCCGACGACGACGAGCAAAACATGATTCTCGCCCACAAGTACGGCATCGTCATGAGCACCTCCCACCACGAGCCCATGATGCGAGCCGACAAGGAATGGGATCGCCACGGCGAAGGCCCCTGGGACTATGCTCGCAACCCGGATCGCCTCGACGCCTTTTGGAAGGAAGGAGCGGAACGCAACAAGCCCTACGATTCGATCTACACGGTCGGCATGCGCGGCCAAGCCGACACTCCCATGTCGGAAACGGAGGACATCGACCTATTGGAAAAGATCGTCGACGCCCAACGCGAAATCCTCACCGAAGTGTTCGACGATCGCGACATCACCGAGGTTCCTCAAGTGTGGGCCCTCTACAAGGAAGTCCAAGGCTACTACGAGAGCGGCATGCGCGTGCCAGACGACGTGATCCTGCTCTGGTGCGACGACAATTGGGGCAACATCCGCCGCCTCCCCACCCCGGACGAACGCAAGCGCTCCGGTGGCGCGGGCGTGTATTACCATTTCGACTACGTGGGCGGACCTCGCTCCTACCGTTGGACCAACGTCACCCAGATCGCCAAAGTCTGGGAGCAAATGAATCTCGCCGACAAGTACGACGCCAACAAGATCTGGCTCACAAACGTTGGCGACCTCAAACCACAAGAGTATCCGATCACCTACTTCCTCGACCTCGCTTGGGATATCGACGACTGGCCCAAGGAGCGGATTCCCGAATACGCCCGCCTCTTCGCCGAAAGTGCCTTCGGCCCCGATCATGCAAAAGAGATAGGCGAACTTCTCACCAGCTACACCCGCCACAACGCTCGTCGCAAGCCCGAGCTGCAGGACGCCAGCACCTACAGTTTGCTCAACTACCGCGAAGCGGAACACATCGAAGCGGAGCTGGCAGTAATGGTCGCAAAAGCGGAGGAGCTTTACGCCATGACCCCCGCGTCCGCCAAGTCCGCCTTCTTCCAACTTGTCTACTATCCCGTCAAGGCATCGGCCGCGATCACGCAGATGTACATTGCCCAAGCGAGGAACCAGCTCTACGCCCAGCAAGGCCGAGCAACAACCATCGACTACGCCGAGAAGACCAAAGAGTATTTCGCCCTGAACAAGGAACTGCAGGACCTCTACCATGGCGAGGCAACCGGCGGAAAGTGGAACCACATGATGTCCCAGCCACGCATCGGATACACGCACTGGAACAATCCGCCTGCGGATACCTTGCCTCCGATCACCTTCAATCGCCCCAACGCCGTCGCTGACATGGGAGTCGCCGTAGAAGGCATGCTTGCCGCTTGGCCCGCCGAAGGAAACTTCTACCGACTGCCCGACTTCGATCCATACGGACAATCGGGACGCTACATCGAAGTTTTCAACAAGGGGACCGTGCCCTTCGATTTCTCCGCAACTGCATCCGCACCCTGGATACAGCTTAGCGAAGCCGAGGGAAGGATCACTTCCGACAAGAGGATAACGGTATCCATTGACTGGAGCCAAATCCCAGAGGGCACCCACAACGGAAATGTGCTGATTCGCGGCACCGGATGGGGTGGGGCTCGTATCGCCGTTACCGCTCACAACCGCTCCGTCCAAACCCTGAAAGGTTTCGTCGAGGCAGATGGCTACGTCTCCATCGATGCAGCCAACTTCAGCTCGAAACGCGACATCGACGGATTCTCTTGGGAAGAAATCCCCGAGATGGGCCGCACTGGCAGCTCCGTATCCGTTTTTCCGATAGGCGACCGGTCCTTCGAGGATCCCAAACAAGCGCCCTACCTCGAATACGACCTCACCCTCTTCACCACCGGCGAAGTCTCCATCGAGACCCTTTGGAATCCGACTTGGCCCATCGCTCCCGATCGCGGACTCCGCTTCGCCATCGCCCTCGACGACGAAAAACCTCAAATCGTCGACCTACATGAGGATCGAGCCCACAGCCTCTGGCAGGAATCCGTCAAAACAGGCGTCCGCCCCGCGACCACGACGCACACAGTCGAAACCGCCGGCCAGCACAAACTCCGCATCTACAGGATCGATCCGGCGACAACCCTACAGAAAATTATCATCAATACCGGCGGCCTCGTCCCCAGCTATCTTGGACCAGAGCAAAGCCGCTTGGTTGAAAACTAAACTTCGAAAACCTAGCCTTCGCTCCGGATCGACTCCATGGGCGACTGCTTGGCGATGCCGAGGCTATTGAGCATCCCCGTGATCAGCGTCATCGCAGCTACGATGGCCACCGTCGCAATAGTAACGCCCCAGGGAATGTAGAGCTCAACCTTCAACGCGTATTTGGTAACCGCCCAGCCGGACAGGAGAGAAAGCCCGACTCCCGCGAGCCCGGCGATGATCCCGATCAGAGCGTACTCGACCCCCATGATGCCGCGTATTTGCTTTGCGGATGCGCCGATCGTCCTGAGCAAAGCGCTTTCGCGAGCCCGTTGGTAGCGGCTAGTGATCACCGACGCCATCAAAGCGATCAGTCCTGTCACGATTGTGAAGGACGCCATGAAACGGATCACGAAACTGATCTTGTCGAAAATCTCCCGTAAGCTTTCCAGCACCATGGTCAGGTTGATCGCAGAGACATTCGGATACTGCTTCACCACGGTGGACTGCAGAGCCACCATCGTCTCCTTGTCGTCCGCGTGGGCCGCAGTTACGAAGAATGCAGGAGCCGCCTCCAGTACGCCTGCCGGAAATACCACGAAAAAGTTAGGCTTCATCTCCCGCCAATCCACTTTTCGGATACTTGTGACTTCCGTTTCGATCGGTAAGCCTTGCACATCCCAGACGATCCGGTCGCCGAGCTTGAGCTGAAGCGCCTCCACGATGCGTTGTTCAACCGATACAGGAATCGGCGCGCCGGAATCGAGCGAGGCATTTGCGGTGAAGACGCCACTGGTAAGCTCCTCGTCGTCCCTTATAAAATCGCGATAAGTGGAGCGATACTCCCGGTGCGCCGCCCAGCGCTCGATCTTGCGTTCCGGATCGTCGATCAGCTCCTCGGCCGTTTT
>JBNKSG010000373.1:0-2994 GCA_050297195.1 Opitutaceae bacterium
GGCGTAGCTCAGTTGGTAGAGCACCACCTTGCCAAGGTGGCTGTCGAGAGTTCGAATCTCTTCGCCCGCTCCACTTTCCCTCCGGGGAGGGTGCGACAACCTCATTTAAAGCGGGCGTAGCTCAGTTGGTAGAGCACCACCTTGCCAAGGTGGCTGTCGAGAGTTCGAATCTCTTCGCCCGCTCCACTTTTTCAAAAAGCCTCTCCGGAAACGGGGAGGCTTTTTTGCGTTTGGGGCGCCGTGGTTTATGGCTTGAGCGTTGCCTTGCTTGCAGCTCCAATGCGCAGCGTGAAAGCCAGCGACCTTTTCAGTTTTCCCGAAAGCATTCCCTTTGCGGACTTTTTCGATCCCGACGCTTTGCCGTGGCAATGGATCCAGCAGATCAAGCCTGCCTTGTCGGCGGGATTTGAGGAACGCGTTCCCGAGGGGATCCCGGGAGGCGTTTCTATCAAGGGAACGGTTTTCATTCACCCGTCCGTCGAGCTGCCGCCGTTTTGCTCGATCGAGGGGCCGGCTTGGATCGGCGAGGGGGTGCAGATTCGCCCCGGGGCCTACATTCGCGGCAACGTTATCATCGGAGCGGGCTCGGTGGTGGGGAACTCTTGCGAGTACAAGAACTGCCTTTTGCTGGAGGGCGTGCAGACGCCGCATTTTTCCTACATCGGCGATTCGGTGCTCGGCAACCGCTCCCATCTCGGAGCGGGCGTCATTCTCTCGAACCTGCGTCTCGACCAGATGCCGGTAAAGGTGAAGACGGAGGGGGGCATTGTGGATACCGGCATGCGCAAGTTTGGAGCCCTCGTGGGTGACGATGCGGAGGTCGGTTGCAACGCAGTGCTCAATCCTGGTTCCATCCTCGGGAAGCGTTCGCTGGTCGGTCCGCTGACGCCTTTTATCGGAACCTTAAAGGAGGGGCGGATGCTGCTTGGCAAGCCGACCCGTCTGGAAGTCGAACGTCCGGATTGAAGAGGGGCGGGGGGCGAAGACGCCCTTCTGGCTTCGAGCGCAAGCTTTCGCTTGAACCTGCCGCCTGCCGCCGCAAACTCCCGCAACTTTCCCACCGCACTTTAGACATGAGAATTCTTTCAGGCATCCAGCCTTCGGGCATCCTTCACGCTGGCAACTACTTTGGCATGATGAAGCCATCGATCGACCTGCAGGAGCAGGGCGAGGCTTTCTACTTCATCGCCGACTACCATTCGATGACCTCGCTGGCCGACGCGAAATTGCGGCGCGAGTACACGCAACGCGTGGCGATCGACTTCCTCGCTTGCGGCTTGGATCCCAAGAAAGCGGTGCTTTTCAAGCAGTCCGACGTTCCGGAGCACGTGGAACTTTCGTGGATGCTTTCCTCCGTTTGCCCGATGGGCCTGCTGGAGCGCTGCCACAGCTACAAGGACAAGATCGCAAAGGGGATTTCGCCCAACCATGGCCTTTTCGCCTATCCTGTCCTGATGGCGGCCGACATCCTGATCTACGACGCGGACGTTGTTCCGGTAGGCCAAGACCAGAAGCAGCACGTGGAGGTGACCCGCGACTTGGCCAACAAGTTCAACGACCTTTACGGCGAAACCTTTGTCGTACCCGAACCGCGGATTCGCGGCGATGTGGCGAAGGTGCCCGGCATCGACGGCGGCAAGATGTCCAAGAGCTACAACAATACCATCGATATCTTTGGCGAGGAGAAGGCGATCAAGAAGCGGATCATGAGCATCGTCATGGACAGCCGCGGCATGGACGAGCCTAAGCCCGACGCGGAGGAGAACAACGCGATCCAGATCCTCAAGCACGTGGCCGACAAGGAGACCTACACGGAAACCGTTGAAGCTCTCAAGGCTGGTGGATTCGGCTACGGGCATGTGAAGAAGAAGCTTTTCGAGTGCTATTGGGAGCACTTCGCGGAGGCCCGCAAGCGCCGCGAGGAATTGGTGGCCAATATGGACTACGTGGACCAAGTCTTGCGCGAGGGCGCGGAAAAGGCCCGCGGAATCGCTTCGGTGGTCAACAAGCGGGCCCGTTTGGCTTGCGGTTTGGACTAGGGGTTTGAAGCTTTTCTTTAGCCCACTATTCGATGTAGCGCTGGATTCTCGGTAAAGAGCTGTTAAACCGAGGCTTATGCTTGTATTTTGCCTAGCTTGATTTCTCCTAGGACTTTTCACCTTATTTATGTCGGACCCAAACAAGATCAGCGTCATGATCGTCGACGATTCGTCGACCGCTCGGCGAATCCTAACGGACATCGTGAATCGCGGGCAAAACATGGAAGTCATCGCTGCGGTTGCGGACCCATACGAAGCGGTCGCCCAGCTGAAGCGGAGGACGCCTGACGTGATGGTGCTCGACGTGCAGATGCCGCGCATGGATGGGATCACTTTCCTCAAGAAGCTCATGGTACAGCACCCGCTCCCAGTGATCATGTGTTCGAGCTTGACGGAAGAGGGGTCGAAGACGTCCTTCGAGTGCTTGGAAAATGGAGCGGTGGAAATCATCGCCAAGCCGCGGGCGGCGACCAAGGAGGTGATGCTCGAGCTCGAGTTGCGTATCCACGATGTCATTCGCTCCGCTGCGGTTGCCCGATTTCGTTCCCGTTCGGGTGGCCTCGTATCCAGCCGGTCCGAGGCGAAAGCTCCTCCGCAAGCCTTTGCCCCTCGGGCCAAGCTCTCGCCGGATGAGATTGTTCCGCCACCGCGCCTGGACTCCTATTCGAAAATACCCGTAACGCCTCAGAAGATCATCGCGGTCGGGGCATCCACAGGAGGGACCGACGCGATCAAGGTCTTTTTGGAAAAGATGCCGGCTAACTGCCCGGGCATCGTTATCGTACAGCATATGCCGGAGGGCTTTACTGCCTCGTTTGCCAACCGCTTGGATGCGACTTGCACGGTGCGGGTCAAGGAAGCCCGCAATGGCGACCTAGTGGAGCCGGGCCTCGTATTGATCGCTCCCGGTTCGCACCACATGACGCTGCGCCGCACGGGCAGCCGCTACACGGTC
>JBNKSG010000374.1:0-2978 GCA_050297195.1 Opitutaceae bacterium
TCGCTGTCGTCGCTGCGCGCCTCGGTACGCCAAATGGGACAGGGCCTCGGCCCAGCCGCCATTTTGGCCGCCTTGTTATTCGAAAAATGGGGTCCTGCCAGCTTTGAGCTTATTTGAAGACACGCCCTAGCGCCGCCCGGGCTTGCAGCGCACCGCGAGCACCACCCCCGCCAAGAAACCGAAGAGGTGCCCCTCCCAAGAGATACGCGCATCCGTCGGCAAGATTCCCCAAATCATTCCGCCGAACAGAAGCATCACTCCCGTCGAAATCACGATGGAACTGATACGACCATCGTAGATGCCGCGTGTCATGATGTATCCAAAATACCCGAACACCAAGCCACTCGCTCCTATATGGGACGCATCCCTCGCGAGTAGCCAGACGCCCATCCCCGCATACAGGGTGATCATGAAACTCAAGCCGAGAAACTGCCAGCTCGAGCTGCGCAGCGAAATGATCGTCCCAAACACGATCAAAGTGATCGAGTTGTTCATGAGGTGGGTGCGGTCCGCATGGACAAATGGCCAGGTCAGCACCCCGTAAAGCTTGCTCCAGTTCCGGGGCTGCACGCCAAAGCCGCTGAGGTCGAAGCCGCCGACCGCTCCGATAAGGTACACCGCCCAAATAACGCTCACCAAAGCAAGCAATCCACTAAGCTTGCCTTTCGCGATCAAGTCTCCTCCTCGTCTCTAAAATCTCAATACCGCACATGAAGGGCCGGACACTAGGACAGCAATCTACTCAGTCAATCTCGCCGCTCACTTTGTCGAAAACGAGGCTTCGACCCACGAAATTCGATAGGCATCCCTAAATCCCCCCCCAACGCCCGGAAACAGGATGCAAACGCGATAGCAGTTCTAACCAACGCGAAAACAGCATGGGCAAGCCTGCCCCACCAAAGAACGAGAATCCCTCAGGACGCGGTGTCGCTCTCGCAGTAGCCCTTCTCAGGCTTGACCGGATGCTTGGTGAAGACCTCGAGGTTCGTATTGGACAACCACGCCATCATTTCGTCACGCTTTTCCTCCAGCTCGTAGTGGAAAGGGCAAGGATCGCCATTGCCGCACCAGCCTGGCCCAAACGGGCACATCAACGACTCTTCCACCTTTTCGAATAGCTTCACGATCTCCAGCAAGGTGATCTCGCTCGGAGCACGGGAAAGGAAGAATCCGCCGCCAGGCCCCGGCGTCCCGTTCACGAGACCGGCCGTCGACATCTGCGACATCAGCTTACCCACCAACGGACGCGAGAGATTGCGAGCTGTCGCAATCTTCTGAGAGTTCGCCTTGAACCCCTCCGTTTCGTAATTCGCGGCCAGGTAGCTGAGGCTGGCGATCGCGTAATTGGCCATTTTTCCGTAACCGAACATAAGTAGATCTAATTTCTCGACTTATGGGAGCTGCTGCCCCCTCAATAAAGACTTTTTTGTATTTTTATCTCCATTTCGCAGGTTTCCACACGTTGCCTTACAGAACTTACCGAGACCCTGAAACAAAAAGACCTGCAGACGAAGGCAAAGAGCCTCGCCTGCAGGTGCGATTGAACAACGCTTTTACACCAAGAAATTGCTAAGGAAATTTACCTTTGAATCTCTGTCAGCTAAGGAAGCCCCCACTAAAAGGGCTTCCCTGCTTGTGCCTAATCCAACTTGGCTCGTATATTGCCTGACAGAGATTCAAAGGCGAAATCGCCTTTCAGTTCCACTCGCTCCAGCTAGAAATCTCGCTCGTTTGGAGTAACTCTAATGTGCCTATTTGCTCCGTTGAGCATGAGTTTTGTTGAGCTTGATTGTCTAGCGGAGCGCTTGAAACTGGAGATAAACCTAGGCCTCGAAATCCAGTACGCAAGCTTATTTGATGATAAACTTGTATTTTTTTATCTTATTCTGGATTTGCGGGGGATTTCGCCCTAGGCCGGAGAACCAAAATTCCCTTAACCCACAGTCCTCTAGCTACTTAGAAGAGCGCTTTCCAAGCGCCGCCCAGACGATTCCGAGGCTAACGATGGAGCTCAGCGGCATCAGAACTGCCGCCACCAGCGGCGTCACCCACCCCGCGAGCGAGAGGCCGATCGCGAAGAGATTGTAGGCGATCGCGAAGGCGAGCAGCGCCCTCACTGCGGCCTGCCGCTGCCGCCCGATCTCGAGCAAGCCGCGGATCCCGCCGATCCCGTTCCCAAGGTAGTGAAAGTCGGCCTTTTCGGCCACGATTCCCTGCTCGTTGGCTGGAGCCCCAGAGCAGAGAGCGGATCGGAAAGCCAATGTATCGTTCGCCCCGTCTCCCACCATCAATGTCTTGTCGCCCTCATGAGCATCGATCCAGGCCGCCTTTTCCTCGGGCAGCAAGTTGCCGAACACCGAATCGGCGTCCAGACCCAAGGCTTGCCCGATACGCTGCGCCTTCTCGCTACGGTCTCCGCTCAGGATCGCCAAGATCAGTCCCTCCTTGCCGAGCTCGCGAATTTCGCGGCTCGAATCCGGCAGCGGCGTATCCTCGAACCTCAGGTCTACGATCAACCTTCCGTCACGGGAAAAAACAGTTCCCTCGCCTAATTCGCTCGCCCAACCAGCTTTGCCCAACCGCCAAACGCGGCCGCCTTCCTGCAATTCCACCCCTGCTCCCACGCGCTCCTCCAAGGCTGCCGTGCCGGAAGGTTCGAAACGTCCCTTGGCCATGAGCTGCTCCCGGATCGTATTCGAAACGGGGTGACGCGACTTCGAGCAAAGCGAGCTCAGCGCCCGCAAATCTTCCGCAGCCAGACCTTCCAAAGCCTCGGGATTGACCAGCGACAGCGAGGACCGCGTCAGGGTGCCGGTCTTGTCGAAGACGATGCGACGAATCCGCGACAGCCGATTCCAAAGCGAATGCGTCGTCACGAACACCCCCTGCTGCTTCAAACGAGCCAAGGCAATCTCGTCCCCGAACGGCCAGGCGATCCCCAACGCGCAAGGAAACGAAACCACTAAAACCGAAATGAA
>JBNKSG010000375.1:0-2945 GCA_050297195.1 Opitutaceae bacterium
CATCCATACCGGAACCCACGCCTACGACGTCTTGCGCTACTGGTGCGGCGAAGCCCTTTGCGTCAGCGGGAAGCTGGAAAACGGATACGACGAAGAGAAAGCGATCAAAGACCAAGGGGGACATGCCACCATCGAATTCTCCAACGGAACCGTAGCCTTCGTATCCGCGTATCGAAAGAAGTACTACATCTTCCAGTTCGACCTCGTTTTCGACAACGCGCGAATCCTGATCGGCAACGACATCTCCAAAGTCTACCTTCCCGATACCAGCAAGCTCTACACCGGCTTCAAGGAGCTCTTCGAAGAACCGCAATACGACTGGGGCGCCGCCTACCCCCGCGACATGATTCCCGAGCTCATCCATTCCATGCAAACCGGAGAGGAAGCCCTCTACTCGGTCCAGAACGCCATCGAAGCCCTCCGCATCGCCCTCGCCATCTTTGCATCCGACAACGCCGGCGGCAAAGCGATCGCCCCCAGCGACGTAGATCCCGCCCTGAAGATCGACAACGTCTAAGCTGCCCTCCCCTGCCCCACGTTTCGCTCCGACCAAGAGGGTCTCCAAACCGGTCTAACTGTAGACCGATCTTGCGATTCTAACGATAGACTGTACCGTTAAGCTGAACCCCGTGCCTCACATGAACAGACGTATCACCCTTGCAGACATCGCCAAGCGAGCGGGCTACCACCCGACCACCATCTCCATGGCCCTCCGGAACCACCCGCGCTTGCCGGAAGCCACGACCAAGAAAATCAAGGACCTGGCGAAGGAGATGGGCTACCAGCCCGACCCTGCCCTCGGCGCCCTCGTAGCCTACCGACGCAACGCCTCGCCCAAGCAACAAGCCGCCCCGCTCGCCTACGTGACGAATTGGGATACGGAGTGGGGCTGGAAGTCTACCACTACGCACTTGAGCTTCTACGAAGGCGCCACCGAGAGAGCGAAAGAGCTTGGCTACAAGATCGACCACTTTTGGCTCGGCCAGCCGGGCGTCAGCCACCAGCGAATCAACGAGATCCTCCTCAACCGCGGCATTCGAGGCCTCATCATCGCCTCCCACATGCCGGGCTCGGACGAAGAACCGTCCCTCGACTGGTCAAAGTTCAGCTCCGTCAAAATCGACTTCGTCCCGACCCAGCTGCACGTCCACACCATCTCAAACGACCAGCGCGCCATCGTTCAGCTGGCCTTCAGCAAGGCACTGAAAGCGGGCTACAAGCGAATCGGCTTCGTCCTCCCCCACTGGTACGACTCCTACGTTAACCACGCATGGTCCGCCGGCTTCCTCGCCAGCCAGCTGCAAATCCCCGAGGAAGACCGCATCCCGCTCAAATTTTTCCACACCCCACCCAACGGCCCCGCTGGCGTCCCCGTCACCGAGTTCGAGCAATGGCGCCTCAAGCACCAGCCCGAGGTCGTCATCAGCTACTCGGAGTTCGTAAAGTCCACCTTCGAAATGCTGCAAATCCAGACCCCAGACGACTTCGCCTACATCGACATTTGCCCGGAAACCAAAGATGGAGACCACGCAGGCGTATTCAATAACTGCACACGCGTCGGAGAGCTCGCGGTCGAGATCCTAGCAGGTCAACTCCAGCAAAACCAGATCGGCCTGCCCCGCTACCCAACCGTGACCAAGGTCGAAGGAACCTGGATCAAAGGGGATTCCCTGCCCAAGCGCGAACTCGCCATGACAGAACAGGCCAGCGGCTAACCGCCGTATCCGCTGCAGCTCGACACACGCCGACAGTTTCCGCAACCACCAATAGAACCATAAAAACTCCAGCAGCACAGCCACCGTGCTGAACCCAGAAATCGGATACGCCAAAGTCGCCAAGCTCGCCCAAAGAAAAAACACCTCCATCCGCGAGGCTCACTCGAGCTCCAAGTTCTAGAAAAAAAGCCAGCTAGCTACACTTCCGTTTCCGCGATGCGGTGGCGCACGATTGCCACCGAACGCGGGAAGATCACGTCGCAAAGGTCAAACTTCCGTTCCACCAAGGCCGGAGGCAACGCCAACTCCGCAAGCTCCACGGAACGTATTAAGAGATTCCCTACCGTGTAATCGTCCAGCACCCCGACCGTCTCCTGTAGTTCGTTTTTCGACACAGATTCCAAAACGACAAGGGAACCGCGATAGCTTTCGAAGACCGGCTCGTAGGCATGCGGCAATACCTTCAGCAAGCTCTGCCCTAGCTCCGTGGCATGCTTGTCCGCTCCGCCCACCTTTTGCATGGTACCGCTACGCTGCTTCACCACGCCCACCAGCAACCCCACCGACTGGCTGAACGCATCCTTCAGCATGCCATAGAGATTGCGGATCGACCGGCGTATCCGCTCGAAAAACCCGCGCCGGCGCAGGTCCAGAATATCCTCTTCCCACTCCTCCCGAGCCTCCGTCTCAACGGCCGGAGCCGGACGATAAATGCGTTCAATCTCCGCGATCTTCTTGTCGTAGAAAACGTAGCTCGCCTTGCTGCGTCCCATCCCCATCGGCTGCGGCGTATCGTAAACCAACTCCAAGCAAGTCGGAAAAACGCGCAAGCGTCCCCACACAAACTGCCCGTCCTTCATTTTGATAAAGACAAAGTCGCCGTCGAATGACCTCAAGCACGCATCCTTGCGATGCCGCTCAATCACGATCCCGACGATCGCGCTCAAAAAAAGCGCGCCAATCGGTGCCCAAATCAATACAGTTGGCGTCAATTCCATACCCACCTGCAGAAACCACAACCCCGCAAAAAACCAAGAAAAATCAACTCGCGCAAACCAAGTAGCGAAAGCGGGGCACCACTAACCTCAAATACACCAGACTCATGAATTGCCCCCACTCCCAAAGCCCAAACGCGAAACCATCGTAAAAGAAATCTCCCGCCCCTCAGCAAATCGCGCCCCAGCCGATCCTAGAGTTTGTGAAACGCAGCAATCACAAAACCCCACCCGC
>JBNKSG010000376.1:0-2944 GCA_050297195.1 Opitutaceae bacterium
ATAGCGGAGATCATGTCTTCACGACCGATCCCCTTCTCCTTTTCCATGTACTCAAGGACTGAAAGAATTTCGCTGCTCATCTTAGAAAGTTGGTGCTTACTTGAAAAAAAAAGCGGGTCGATGACCCACTTTCAAAAAATAATTGAAATTGTGAAGCGGGCACTAAATTTCCCGACAATAAGAAAGTCAAGCGTGTGCTTGGAAGCCGCCGGCTCCATCCTCCTCTATAAAAGAGAGGTTTTTGGCTCCCAGAACCCCTTGAAGCCAACCGTTGCTCATCGGCGTACGGCCCCGCTCCAGTACCTGCAGCAGCCGTAAAGCCTCCGTGCAAGAGGCCGGTCCGTTGCCCGCATTCCAGTGGAACCAGAGGGCAAACGCATCCCTGCCCGCTCGGGCCGCCAGCAGCGGCAGCAACGCGTCGCAAAACAGCGTATCCGCCTTTTGACCGCCGATTTTACAAGCAAGCACCTCTTCGCTCACTTTTTTGCGCAAGTCAGCCAGGCCCATTGCGGAACGCAAGGCCTGCGTCCCCCACCCGTCGTCGTCGGAGTCCAAGTCACCCCAATTGAATGCGTCTTCCATGTGAAGCAGGCGATCCGGCCAGTCCCCGACCTCCGCCGCCCACTCCAAGTACTGCTGCAGCCGCAGTCGCGGATGGTTGGCCGGACGGCAGCCGCCGTAACGCCAACGGTCGCCACCCACGCCCACAAGCTCATCGAGGGAAAGCTGCTCCCGAGCGAACGCAGCCAGCGGGTATCGCTCCGCAATCATCAGCATCGGCACCCGGTTGCGCGCAAAGCCCATGACTTCCAAGGCGCTTTGGTGGCAGGCCCCTTCCCAGCCGAGTCGCTCCAGGCGCTGAGCTGCGTAATGCACCTTCATCCGCCAACGCCGCAAAGCCAGCTCGCAAAGCCGACGCTTCCGCTCCACCAAGGAAAAATTCAACAGCGACTCCACCTCGGGCCGCAGGTCCACTCCCGTCGACGCGATCAGCGAATCGTCGCCGGCATACTCCTCCAGCGAATACCAGAGCAGCGGCAGCAACGCGACCCAAGCTAACTCCTTTCCCGAACGCGTGCGGGCGGCGGCGACCCGATCCGACGGATTGTGGTAGAGCACATGCAGCACCACTCGGTCGTAAGCCGCATCCTCCTCATGCCCGTGCGCCTTCCAGTCCGCCTGCGAAAAATGCACTTCCACATCCCCGCGCGCCTCGACGCCACCGATCCGCAAAACCGCATCCTTGAAGTCGGGTCCCTCCAGCCGATTCCAGGTCCCGGGATGCTCCACCTCGATCGCTCGGCCTGCCGGGTCGCGCAGCCGCGAAACGTCGAAAGCCTGTTCGAGCCAGATCTTTTGCAAAACGAGTTCGCTGACTTGGTAAGGTCCATAGGGCCCGTGGAATTCCTCCACGGATTGCAGGTGGGTCGATTTGGGCATGGGTAACAGAGAGGTTGGAACGCTAAATCCTAGGAACAATCCGCAGCCGACCAAGCGTTTTCTTTCGGTGTCCTCCGGGGGACAAAACATTGACGCCACCGGTTCTTTCGCTGCAAATCCCAGCCAATGCCACCGCCGAACGAGCCAGATTGGGAAGTCGTAGACGAACTCCCGGGAGAAAAGAAGCCGCCGCAAACACGCGGCAGCCTCGCAACCTTCCTGAAGAACAAGACGCTCTGGCTGGGCCTCCTGACAGGAGCCGCCCTTGTCATCCTCGTTCCCGTTTTCCGCGTCATGCTGCAAAACCTCCTCCGAGCGTGGTGGATCTGGGTCGGCCTCGCGCTCTACTGGATCTGGAGACGCGCAAAAAAGAACGCGGCCGCCGCCCGAAGACGGCGTTAGCCAACGTGAAAGCCGTACCCGGAGGCCAGTCGGTCCGCGACTGACCGGAGATGTATGGGCCGCCTTCTTGTCAGCCCTTTCTTCTGTCAAGTTCCTGTCGTATCCATGCGGGATCCTTTCGCATATCTAGGACAGCAGCAACTCGTGCAGCGCTTCCTTCTACATCGTAATAAACTGCGAAGGGAAAACGCTTCGATAAGAGTCGGTAGAAGCCATATCTTCTACTGTGCACGCCAGATACTAGTGTCGTGTCATGCGTGAAACGTAGCGCCGCGCTACGACAAGCGACACTCGATGCCTGACGTGACACCAGTCTCAATGATTCAATATCGGAGAGCAGGCTATCGATGAAATAGAGGCCGATCCCTTCTCCTTTCTCGTAGTAGAAAGCCTTGCCAGCGTCCAAGTCCTTTGCGACTTCCTCGAGAGTGGCGACTGCCCTTATCTGCATCACCGATACCGCTCTCGAAGCTGCTCAATCGTCAGGTACTTGGCATCTGGAGAGTCCATCATTTTCTTCCTCTCGGCTAGGACGTCGCCTTGCCAAGAAGGAGATTCCGGTTCGGTGTCTTCGTGGCACAGAGAATCCCAGATCTGCTCCATTGTCGTAAGTCGTTCCTGTACAGTCATTTTCTTTATATCTGAGATGCTCATGCTCCCAAGGGTTGAGATTTGGGGTTTGGTGGCAAGTTGCTCTTTTCTTAGCCAACAGCGCCGTTCGCCGCTACGAAACAAAAAAAGGGCTCCCTCGCGGAGGACGCCCTGCTAAAATCGGAAGCTCAAACGAGCGGGTTCAACACAACGGCTGCGCTAGTCGCCTTCGCCGTCGCGCTCCTCTTGCTCGTCGCCATGCTCCCCTTCCTCATCGCCATGGCAAACGCAGGCGTATTCCTTGTATTCGCAAGTTGGGCACGAGGACATGTTTAGCTGGAAGCGTTCGCGAAACGTCGAGCCACCGAGCTTCTCCTGGATCTGCAACACCACCTCCTAGGAGGTCCACTATCGACGTCCTGCAACTAAGTGGTAGTCAGTCCCAGACTTCTAGCAACGCCTCCCAGGGGCCACTATGAGCAAGACATTTTTTAGTAAAAAAAATTCAGGT
>JBNKSG010000377.1:0-2928 GCA_050297195.1 Opitutaceae bacterium
GCTGCTGCTATTGTCCTTCGAATGGAGGATGAGCAGGGTGACGCTCGATGTATTGTACGTTAGGATACAGATCCCGCTGGTAAACATGCCGAGGTCGAGCCCCTCTTGTCCGAGGGCGAAGTAGACCACAGGGAAGCCGACGAAGGCGAGGTTGCCGCGGTAGCTGCCTTGCACGAAGGCGCCGATGGAGTCGCGGGGAACCTTTAGGATGAAAACCAATGCGTAGGCGAGGGCGATGGAGGCGCCGATCACGATCAGCATCGTGTAGAGCAGTCCCAGTCCGGCTTCGCTCTTGAGGTCGATTTCGGCGACCTTGTAGAGAAGCAGGGCGGGCAGTCCCCAGAAATAGGTGAGACGGTTGAGGTCTTTGAAGAATCCGTCCGCGAAAAAGCGAACGCGGGCTAGCGCTCCTCCGAAAGCGATGAGGATAAGGACGGGAACGATGCTCTCCAATACGACCATGGCGGCTACATTGCAGCTTTCGCGCGAGCAGGCGAGCGAGTATCGCGCTGCGCCTCCGCTATATGCTCAAAGCGCTTCGTAAGTGGTATCAGGATCCGATGGACGTTTCGTCGAACTCGAGCTCGATCCCACCGACCCAGCCTGCGGCGAGGTTATAGATGAAGCAGCCGACGAGCGTGGCTACGAAGCCTATGGCGATGTACATGAGGGGCATGAGGATCGCCATCACGATGCCCATCCCGGCTGCGATACCGGCTCCTTCCTCGCCGCTCAACATGCCGGCAAGGGCTGCGATGGCAAAGAAGGGGATGAATATCAAGCTGAAGCAGCCGTAGATGACGGCGACGAGTTTTGCAGCGGGCAGGGGAGGTATTTTCTTGAGCGTTACTTTCATAATTCTGTTGGGGGTCGAGGGTGAGGAGGGAGCGTCGTCTATGTGTTTTTTTGCGTGAAAGGTTGGGGGAATCAAGGGCACGTTCTCGGCTTAATCGCTTTCTATCAACTCGTGGTAGGTGACGCAGTGGGCCTTGCGTTGGCAACTCGGGCAGTGGTCGCCAATCCAGAGCTGGTCGAACTGGGCCATGATGGGGCGGACGAGGGCGGGGTCGTCCGTGAGGATGCCGCCTTCGAAATTGCGCCGGTCCTTGCTCTTGGCCCCGAGTCCCGCTCCGGTGAGGTTGGCGCTACCTGTGTAGGCGATCTTGCCGTCGACGATGACCGACTTGAAATGGGCCCGCGGGCAGAGGATCATTTCCATCCCGTTGATGAGGTTGGGGAAGCGATCGTAGTGGGTGCGAAAGGCGGGGCCCGGTTCCTTGGCGTGTATCAGGCGGATCGATACGCCGTCGTCGACGAGCTCGGAAAGGCGCTGCAGGAAGGGGACCGCCCGTCGCCCGCGAGCGATATGCATATCCTTGATGTCGGCGGTCGCGATCCAGAGGAATTGGGTGCACTGCGAAATCGCATCGACGATGACCTCCTTGTGGATTTCGAGGTCGGCGATGAAGCGAGTATCAGGCATGAGGAAGGGGAGGTCTTTTCGTAGCGCGGAGCTTCAGCCCGCGTCCGCGATGGAGGATCTATTTTCCATGGTCGCGGGCTTCCGTCTTCGCTGAAGCTTCGCCGTGAAAGGAAAGCTCCGCACTACGGGGCGGAATGAAATGGAGCCGCTCATCGGTACCGAGGAGCATAGCGACGACACTTGAGGAACGCAGTGACGAAACATCGAACTTGTTCGACGACATGAGGGCGGAATGAAATGGAGCCGCTCATCGGAGTCGAACCGACGACCTACTCATTACGAATGAGTTGCTCTACCAACTGAGCTAGAGCGGCAAACCATTGAAAGTTAAGACCTTGTGGATATTCGAGAGGGATCCTCGAATTTCCTTGAGGCCAGTCTTGGGCCATTCCTGGCAGCCAAGTTAAGGACAAGATCTAAAATTTGAACTCCGACGTCAAGCTGAAGAACTCGCTAGAAGTTAAAGCTGCTTCGATGGGGGCTCAACGACCATATCGTTCGTTCACTTCGCCCGCCAGAGGCAGTATAGGCAGATTTGCGTTTTGAGGTGGGACCCGCTATCGACGCTCGCTCGTCTCGTCCGGGGCGAGCGGTTTCAGGCGAATGTTGCGATAGAAGACTTCCGCTCCCTCCGCCTGCAGAAAAATGCGTCCCTTTGTAAGCGGCTGCCAGTCCCATTCGCTGGTATCGTCCTCTCGATATCGCATGTGCAAGGCCTCATTGACCACGTGTCCGTTGACTTTGAATACCGCGTGATCTCCCTCGACAATCACTTCCACATGGTTCCACCCCTGAACTTCACGGCAGGCTCCTCGCGGAAAACGCTCCGCTCCCATTCCTGCTCCACGCGTTACCAAATCCCCCCGCTTGAAATAGTTCTGAGCCGGAGGCGAAAGATAGGAAGATGTTCGCGTCTCGCCAACGATCCAAATATCGCCGGTGTCGCCCTCCTGGATCTGGCATTCGATAGAGGTCGGCCAGACCTTTGCCTTTCCTATCATGTTAAATAAAATGCCAGCATCGCGCGGCGCGTCAGCCCTCGGAGAGAACCGAGCCTCTCCCCATTTGTATTCGAGAGACAGGTGGTAGTCCGAAAATTCCTCTTCCGTGTAGATTCCGCCAAATGGCTGGACGCTTCCGTCTTCAAAGTTCGGGTACACGTGAATCGTGCCATCCGTGACTTGAAACAAGGCAGCGGAATCCACCTCCGATTCCGACTCTACAACGGTCTGCCAGCCGTCAAAGTTCTTCCCGTTGAAAAGATCGATAAACCCATCATCCGCGAAACTAGGGGAGACGAAGGCGAGAAAGAAAAACAAGACGCATGCTGTACGATTCATAAGGGATCTGGGGGTGAAACTAACTTTAGCCCTAGCCTGCATTATTCCTGAAATTCGTAGCGAGAGTCCGCGAGCCCAGTGCGGAAGCGGTTTTGACGCCGGTTC
>JBNKSG010000378.1:0-2811 GCA_050297195.1 Opitutaceae bacterium
AAACGTTCTCGCCGTACGCCTCGACACTCGGAAATGGTCATCCCGCTGGTATCCCGGAGCCGGACTCTATCGCAAGGTCACCCTCTCATTTGAAAATCCCATACACATAGACCACTGCGGACTCGGCGTTAGTACCGACGGCGACGAACGCCTCGGCGTACCCGCCGAAAACGCGAGTCTCTCCATCGCCCTCGAGAACCACAGCGGCTCCGACGCAGCGCTAACAATCGAAGCGACGATCCTCGACCCAAACGGAAACGCTGTCGCTAGCGACTCGCTCACCAGTGACGCTCCCAACAACGTCACCACCCATCGCGAGCTCACGCTTCACGTTTCAAACCCCAAACTCTGGGACGTCGATTCCCCCAAGCGCTACACCGCCCAAGTCCGCCTTCTCGATCCCGACGGCAAACTCCTCGACGAGCAAAAAACTCGCTTCGGCTTCCGCACCTTCGCCTTCACCCACGACGACGGCTTCCACCTAAACGGCCGCCGCGTTCAGCTCAAAGGAGTCAACCTCCACTCCGACCTCGGCCCCCTCGGCATGGCCTTCAATCGCTCCGCCGCGAGACGCCAGCTCGAGATCATGATGGAAATGGGAGTCAATGCCATCCGCACCTCCCACAATCCACCAGCCGAAGAATTCCTCGAACTATGCGACGAACTGGGCCTGGTCGTCTGGGACGAAGTCTTCGACAAATGGGCGTGGACCGCCGGCCGCGACGACCACACCCCGCCGCTCGAGCCTTTCGCATTTCGCCACCTTCGCAACACCCTCCAACGCGACCGCAACCATCCCTCAGTCATCGTCTGGTCCATAGGCAACGAAGTAGGCGGCGGCGACAAGGACGAAGGAATTACCCCTGAACGCGTCGCCATGATGGCCGGCCTCGCCCGCTCCATCGACGCCCATCGTCCCATCACCACCGCGAGCCACGCTCCCATTCTCGCCGACGGGAAAAACTTCGCCACCCTAGATCTCATGGGCTGGAACTACGCCCGCCGCTACGCGAGCTACCACTCCGTTTGGCCGGATAAACCCATCATCTATTCCGAATCCGCCTCCGCCGTCAGCACCCGCGGCTACTACGATCCCGAACTAGCGGCCCGCACTGCCGACTACGGTCCCGCCTACGAAATCTCCTCCTACGACCTCAACGCCGCCTACTGGTCCGATGTCGCGGATCAAGAATTTGAATACATGAAAGCCGACTCCTTCGTCGCAGGCGAATTCGTATGGACCGGTTTCGACTACATCGGCGAACCTACCCCACACGACGCCGACTCCCGCTCCTCCTACTTCGGCATCGTCGATCTTTGCGGCTTCCGAAAAGACCGCTTCTATCTCTACCGTTCGCACTGGCATGACGATGTGGATACAGTACACATTCTCCCGCACTGGAACTGGGAAGGACGCGAAGGAAAGAACGTGCCCGTCTTCGTCTACACAAACGGCGACTCCGCAGAGCTCTTCCTCAACGGGAAGTCGCTCGGAAAACGCCAAAAAGGAGACCGTCCTGAACACTCGAAAAACCTAGCGGCCGCTACCATAGCTTCCGCCAGCTCCGGGGAAAACCCAGCAAACGCGATCGACTCAAACGGCAACTCCGCATGGCTCGCCGACACCTCGGACGAAAATCCGACATGGACTATCGATCTCGGAAAAGTCACCCCCGTGCGTCAGCTTCAATTGGATACAACAAGCAAAGAACACATGTTCGCCTACACCGTGGAATCCTCGAAAGACGGAAAAACGTGGGAGACTCTCTTGGACAAACCCTCCCAAACGCTTGAACAGTGGCAAGGCACCAACCGTATTCTCCACCCAGTCGATACCAAAGCCCGCTACCTCCGCCTCACCTTCACCGAGGCCACCGACGAGGCCCGCCCTGGTTTGAGCGACTTCCGAGTATTCGCCGAGCCAACCGCCAACGACTACTACGACGTAACCTACGACTACCGACTGCGATGGGATGAAGTCGCGTACGAAGCAGGCGCCCTAAAAGCCGTCGCCTACAAAGATGGAAAAATAGTTGGCGAGACAAGCGTCGAAACCACCGGCAAGCCCGTCGCCGTTCGCCTTACTGCCGAGCGTTCCCAAGTCGCGGCAGACGGACAGGACCTCATCTACGTTACTGCCGAAGCAGTGGATTCCCAAGGACGCCCCTGCCCACTCGCCAACAACGAAATCACCTTCTCTGTCGAAGGAGCCGGGACCTTCGAAGCCACCGGCAACGGCGACCAACGCTCCTTTGTCGCCTTCAACTCTCCAGTGAGGAAACTCTTCTACGGAAAGGCTCAATTGATCGCCCGTCCAAATACTGGTAGTGGTGGAACCATTACGATCACCGCAACGGCCGACGGCCTAAAAACCGCCTCTACAGAGGTAACAAGCAAGTAGCAAAAACCGAAGGCAGCCCCCCCTGCCAAGATCACAACGCCTTAGCGCGTGTCTCGACCGACTTGCGAACCACAAGCTCGGTCGGGAAGACGATCGAAGTCATTTTTCCTTCTCCGCCATCGTCCTCTCCCTCGATGCGCTTGAGCAGCATCGAAACGGCCTCTACTCCCATCTCGCGAAGCGGCTGCCGCACGGTTGTCAAAGGAGGTACGGTCACGCGGGCAACCAGCGTGTCATCGAAACCACAAACA
Source organism: Opitutaceae bacterium (assembly GCA_050297195.1). GTDB lineage: Bacteria > Verrucomicrobiota > Verrucomicrobiia > Opitutales > Opitutaceae > Pelagicoccus. The sequence continues at coordinate 2,653 of JBNKSG010000378.1, forward strand.
GATACATCTTCCGGAACGCGTATCCCACTTTCCGACAAAGCTTCGACGCAGCCCAAAGCCATTTGGTCGTTCGCGCAGAAAATAGCGTCGGGCAACGACTCGAGCGTATTCTCTCGTAACCATTGCTTCACTACAGCTCGCGCGTCCACATCGCTGTAC
>JBNKSG010000379.1:0-2773 GCA_050297195.1 Opitutaceae bacterium
GTGGAAGTTTCGTGATCCGGTTGGCGACGCCGGGTACAAGCTTGAGGGCGGTGTCTTAAAGCTGACTGTACCTTCGGGCCGTGACCATGACATCTGGGTGGGCGGAAATCGAGCGGCTAGGGTGAGTCAGCGAGTTTTGAATACGCCTTTCCAATTGCAAACCAAGTTTGGCTCGACGCCGAAGGAGCGGTTTCAAAGTCAGGGGTTGTTCGTCGAGCAGGATTCTAGGAATTTCATTCGCTACGACTTTTATTCAAACGGGACTGAGCTTTTTGTTTTTTGCGCGTCATTCACGAGTGGGAAGCCAAAGACTTTGTTTAATTCCAAGGTGAAGCCTTCGGACCAGTACTATTTGCGTATAGATCGTGAGGATTCCAGGCTCGTCTTTCTCTATTCTTTCGACGGGCAGCGATGGGTTGAAGCGGGGGCTCTTGACCGAACGATGGATGTTGTAGAGGTCGGTGTCTTTGCGGGTAATGCCTCCGGAGCTCGTACGGATTCGCCCGAGTTTACCGCTGAAGTCGATTATATTTTTAATGTGGAAAGTCCGATTTTCCCGGAAGACAGTGGTGGTCCAGATACCTTGCCGCATGTCGCAGCCAGCCGAATCGGAAAGCTGGGACGTATTGTTATTGGGCAGTCAGTTCGACTGTCGGGAAGCGCTGTGGATGTGGAAGAGGGCTTGCTCAACGACGAGTTGGTTTGGATGTCCTCTCTGGATGGCGAGTTGAACGTGTCAGGTACAACTGTCGAAGTTACGGATCTTTCGGAAGGGATGCACGAGATATTCGCTCTTTGCCGCGGGGTGGAATCAGAGCGAGTATTGGTTGAAGTCACTCCTGACAGGGGACCGGAGGTGGTCATTCAAGAGAGGGGAAGTCTAGAATTGGGAAGCGGCGTCGAAGGACGGTTCTTGCAAGCGTTTGTGACGGATGACGTGGATGAGGGCTTGGGCGAAAGGGTGGTTTGGGAATCCAGCTTGGTGGGGCAGCTTTCAGGCAAGGGGGAAGTTCTAGACCTACAAGGCATGAGTCCAGGTTTTCATCATGTGAAGGCATCGGTCGAAGATTCGGTAGGCCACTGGGGCTCGGCGACTACCCAAGTTTTGATATTGAGTGAAAGCGATCAATTTGTATCGGAGAAGTTCGAAGAAGCTATCCACGATCAAAAGCGATGGGTGCAAATCGATCCGATTGGAGACAGCCAATTTGCTTTCGAGGGTGGCGCTCTTGCCATTTCTATTCCTGGCGGGGCCAGCCATGATGTTTGGGAGAATGGCAACTTGGCACCTCGTTTGATGCAACGAGCTCAAGAGGAGAATTTTTCGCTGCAAGTCAAATTCGATGCGGTGCCGAGTGAGCAGTTCCAGAGTCAGGGAATACTATTGGAAGAGGATTCGGATAACTTCATTCGTTATGACTACTATTCGAACGGCAGGGATTTGTATGTTTTCTGCGCGGTCTTTGTCGATGGGACCCCGGAGGTCGTCTTTAACGAAACCGCGCGGGCTTCAGATTCGCTCTTTCTAAAAGTCGTACGTGTGGGAAATGTTTATGATTTTCATAGTTCTCGCGATGGCGAAGATTGGCTTCTGAACGGTACTTTGGAACACCCTTTGAAATTGGAGATGATGGGCGTTTTTGCTGGCAATGCTAAAGACGCTGATTCGCCGGCGTTTGTTTCGAGGGTCGACCACGTGCTTTACGAAGCGGGCGATGCTATCGACTTGCTAGCTGCTGCGAATGAGGAAGAAGACGAGGATGCTTCGGCTCGGGAGAAGCGTTTACCCCAGCTTTAGTATGTATTTTAAGATACGCTTGGAGTCGCGTTAACAATGAAAAACTGAATATATAGATGGCTAACAATATAATCACCTTTAGTGCCCTGGTTCGTGGGATGATACGCAACAATGCGACAGCGATTAAGAGTTTCTTTCATCGACCGACGAGACAGAGCTATCTTGAGTCTGTGAGGACCTACCAGGACGTGTACCTGCTCGAGCCGCATCTACGGCGAGTTAGCGCGACGGAGTTTATCGATGATTCTGAAGGGATTGAGCTTACCAGTTGCATTCGGAACGAGTGGCAAACGACGCTTGTAGAGTTGGCGGTGATTGTGGGCTTCGTTAAGAAGCGGGCTCCGGAGTCGATCTTCGAGATCGGCACCTTCGACGGGAGGACGACCCTGGCGATGCATCTGAACAGTTCGCAGTCCCAGATCCACACAATCGACCTGCCCGGCGGCACGGAAAATTCACCTGGGGGAAACGAGCCCGGTTATTTGTTTCATGGTCGGCAGCTTGGCGGGAAAATCCGGCAGTTGTACGGAAACACATTGACCTTCGACTTTTCGCCCTGGTGGGGCCGGCAGGATTTCGTCTTTGTCGATGCGGGGCATAGCTACCAAAATGCTCTGGCCGATTCCAAGACAGCCCTGCAGTTGATCGAAGGTCGGGAAGGGGCGGTCATTTGGCATGACTACGCAGTGATGCCCGGCGTGACCAAGGCTGTCGAAGAGGTGAAGGAGCATGTGGAAAGCCCGGCGGAGTTCGTATGGATCGAGGGGACCTCGCTCGCGCTTCTGATTTGCAGCCCGGATTGCCCCTTGCGGCTCGATGGGGAGTATTCCCGGGCCTCGCTTCGCGTGGAACAAGCAACCGTAGCGGTTGAGGAAATCGTCTGAATAAACGTATTCGCCCCGCTGTTACATGAAAGCAAAATCGAACCGATCGCACGATGAACGTTAAGGAAAAAGCTCCGCGTGTCAGCCTAGG
>JBNKSG010000380.1:0-2773 GCA_050297195.1 Opitutaceae bacterium
GGGAAATACCAGTGAAATCGATCCGTGATTGAGATACGAGCGGATCGGTGGAAGTCCATTACGAGAGCGTGCGCGCTGACGGGATGTGTGGCTTTGTTGGCAGCTTGCGGCAAGGAGGTGGGAGGACCGTGCGAATACAATCAACTGGAGGGGGCTTTCGGGCGTCCAGTGCTGGGGGAACGTTTTTCGGTAGAGTTCGACAGTATCGTGGAGGGGTCCTGCACGCTGGTGATTTTTCGAGGAGCGAGGCGGGTCGACTAATGCGCTGGCTCTACTATCTCTTGCCGACTTGGTTTATGGCGGAAACGATTGTGCAGCGTTTGCGGGACTCGTTCGGCTTCTGGTTCCTTTGGGAAATCGATGCCGTGGCTTTGGCGGTCATTGCCCTGCCAGCGCTGGCCCAGCTTTGTTATGACCTTTGGCCGGCTAGGAAGTCGGTTCCCGGCAAGGGATTGTTTCCCAAGTACGCCTTGGAGATCGGATTTCTGGCTCAGTCGGTTCGCGAATCGAGGCGCTTGGGCCCGTATCGTCTGGTACGGAAGAGGGAGGCGGAGCTGGTTTTTCGCAGGGGAACTTGGTTTTGGGGGCGGCGTTTGCGATTACGCCTGATCGTCGGCGAAGGGGGGACGCCGCCCGAACAGTGGATCTTGGAATGGCGAACCTACCAGTTTTTGCTTTCATTGCCGGAGGCGGACGAGAGGGATTTGTACGAGGCGCTGGATTGCTTGCGCGCCGCGTTGGCGTCGGAGCCGCCCTTGACTCGGTACGAGTCGCTAACGCGGACGGAGTTTCCGGCGGAGCTGCTTCCGGATCGGGTGTTGGGCGAGCTCGGCGACATGTTTCCGGGATTGAGAGGGGATTTGGCGGGGATGGAGATGCCGGCCCTGATGACGGAGGATTTCGATCGGCGTTTAGATCGCTTGCCAGTGGGATATTGCGTGATTGGTTTTTGGGGTCATGGCGTGAACAGCCACGCATTTTACTTTTTCGATGTTCGTGAGGATCGGCGAATCACGATCCGGCTGCCTTACGCGGGGGCCTACGTAGACTTCGAGGCTGCTCGCCAGAGATTGGCGGAAACGATGGAAGGCTTACGTTCCGTAGTGCCGGAAGCCTTGGAGGCCTGCGAGCTCGTTGAAATCGTGATGAATATGGGAACGGGGTTCGTGCGGCTGAGCCGGTCCGATGGCTCGGTTGAGCGAGCGGATTGGACATTTTCGAAGGCGGCCAGCCTAGAGGCGGTGGTTCGTGGTTTGCTCTAGCCGCTGTTCCCTGGCCAGCTTTGAAGACACGCCCTAGCCGATGAAGACTTGGTCGCCGGATTCCACGGCGTCGAAGAGCTCGATCATCTCCTCGTTGCGCAATTGCACGCAGCCGCCGCTGGCTGGGGTGCCGATCTTATCCTCGTGGTTGGTGCCATGGATGTAGATGTAGCGGCGATGGGAGTCGCGGTTGCCGCCTTGGTTGTGTCCGGGCTCGAGGCCTTCTAGCCAGAGTATGCGGGTGGTGACGAGATTAGGCTCTTGTTCTTGCGCAGGGAGCTCCCAGTAGCGTGTACCGGTGTCGACGCGGCCTTTGAGGACGGCGCCGAGGGGCGCTTCGCCACCGATCTTTGCGGCGATGCGATGTAGGCCGGTGGGGGTGCCGAAGGAGTTTTCGAGGCAGGAGGGCGGATTTTTGCTGGTGGAAATGGCGAATTTGCGGGCGAGTTGCCCGTCTTCGTGCAATTCGAGGGTCTGTCGCTCGATCGATACGAGCAAGAGACGCGCTGTTTGCTTGATCTCCAGAGCGCGGAGCTTATGGGTGGTCGGCTGCAATAAGTCCGAGGACATAAATAAAATGGGTTACAAAGTAGGCATCGTTGGAGCAACCGGAGCGGTTGGCCAAGAGTTCATCAAGCTTCTAGGCGACAGGAATTTCCCCTTGTCGGAACTGAAGCTGTTTGCTTCTGCCAGATCTGCAGGAAAGCAGGTCGAGGCCCTTGGGCAAACCATTACCATTGAGGAAGCCACGGAAACTTGTTTCGAAGGACTCGATTTCGTGCTCTTCAGCGCGAGCGGCGCCGTCTCGAAGGCGCTATGTCCAGCGGCGGCCAAGTCCGGCGCAGTGGCGATCGACAACAGCTCGGCGTTCCGCATGGATCCGGAGGTGCCGCTGGTCGTGCCCGAGATCAATGGCGAGGCAGCCAAGTCCCATAAGGGCATTATCGCCAATCCGAATTGCTCGACAGCTATTTCCTTGATGGGCGCCTATCCGCTACACAAAGCATTCGGCCTGAAGCGCATGTTCGCCTCCACCTATCAAGCGGTCAGCGGAACGGGAGCGGAAGCTATGCAGGAGCTCGAGGACCAGCTTAAGGCTTGGGCCAAGGGCGAGCCGATCGAGCACAGCGTTTATCCGTACCAGATCGCCTTCAACGCGCTGCCGCATGTGGACGCCTTCCTCGAAGATGGCTACACCAAGGAAGAAATGAAGATGCTTAACGAGGGGCGTAAGATCATGTCGCTCCCCGAACTCAAGGTCTCGTGCACCTGCGTGCGCGTGCCGGTAATGCGTTCGCACTCGATTTCGATCAATGCCGAGTTCGAGCGTCCCGTTTCCGTGGAAGCGGCCCGCGAAGCGATCGCGGCCTTCGAAGGCGTAGATGTGGTGGACGATCCCGCGAACAAGGCTTACCCGATGCCGCTCGACTACGCGGGGAAGGTGAACTGCGCCGTAGGACGCATCCGCGTGGACAGTGCCCTCGACAACGGTCTCGCTTTCTGGGTGGTCG
>JBNKSG010000381.1:0-2761 GCA_050297195.1 Opitutaceae bacterium
ACACCATAGCCGAAAACGAGCGCGACCAATACGCCTACCGATCCGGCCCCGACTCCGATTGGAAACCGATCGACATCGACGGACATCCCGTAGGAGTCCTATTCCCCGGCGGTCCGGACGAGTTCATCATTTTCATCCGTCGCAACGAAAACGCCCGCTTCGCCGCCTACACCTTCGACGGAGCCAGCAACAGCTACGTCAACACCGTACTTGAACACCAGGACTACGACATCCTCTACAACATGTTCGTCGTCGATCCCGAAACAGAAGCCTCGCTCGGCTTCCAATACGACCTCGAAAAGCCGCAGATGCATTGGTTCGACTCGGAGCTCGCCGAAATCTCCCAGCGGATCGATTCGCACCATCCAAAAACGATCAACGAAATCCTCGGCTACGACGCCGAGAAGACCTCCGTCATCTACAAGCAATACAGCGACACTGTCCCAAACCGTTGGATACGCCACGACCTAGCCACTCAAGCGGAGCAAACGCTGCTCCAATCCCTGCCCGATATCGACCCAAATAAAAACGCGACAACTCAACCGATAACCTACCTTTCCCGGGATGGCGCGGAAATCCACGGCTACCTGACCCGAGCCAAGGCCACTCCCCAACAATCTGGGAAAGCCCTCCTCATGATCCACGGCGGCCCGCGCTATCGCGATCGCTGGGGATGGGATCCGGAGGCACAGTACTTTTCCAAGCTCGGCTACCACGTATTGAAGATCAACTACCGAGGTTCCGAAGGCTACGGAATCGACTTCAGCCCCTACTCCCACATCGACTCCATAGAAAACAGCGTGCGAGACACCATCGACGGGGCTCGCTGGCTCGTCGAGCAAGGACTCACTCAACCTGGAGACATCGCCATCTACGGGTCCAGTTTCGGCGGCCACGTCTCGCTTTGTAGCGCTGCAGCGGATACCGACTTATTCTTCGCCAGCATCGGATACGCCGGCGTCTACGACTGGCCCGCCCACCTAGAGGCGGATTTCAAGGAACAGCCCGTCTACGCTCGCTTGAAAACCAATACCTACTATCCGGATTTCGACGAAAACAAAGAGCATTGGTTCAACGCCTCCGCCCTCCCTCAAGCCGAGCAAGTCGACTGCCCCGTCTTCCTCGTCCACGGCCGGGCCGACGAAACCGTATCCGCCATCCAATCACGCCGCATGCACAAAGCTCTCAAGAAATCCGGCAAACAGAGCCGCCTCAAAATCCTCAACTTCAACCGCCACGGCTTCACCCAGGAAAACAACCGCATCACCTTCTACACCGCCCTCGCAAAGTTCCTCGAGGAGACTAGCGCCTCCGATTGAGCGGCGCAAATCGCGCAAGCAACACCCGGCTTGGGCCGTCACTAGGGCGTGCGCCAACATTTCAAGCTATTCACCATCCTGCTGTTCGGAACCTCCGTAGCCTCTTCGGCATTTGCTGCTTTCGAGCTGACCGCCCATGCAGGGGCCTTGCCAGCATCGGCCCATATCACCCTATCGCGGCACGACATCGACCAACGCTCGACCACGCGACTCCTCGAAACTCGAACAGAAAGCGATGGCTCGCTCGAGCTGCCCGTTGAGGAAGAAGCAGGCATTTTCGTCCTAAAGGTCGATGAAGCGTCACAAACCACCCTCGCAGTCGCCGCCAACGAGAGCGTAGCGCTCAGCCTCCAAGTCGGAGCCATCGAAACCAGAGGTTCGCCCGGGACCAAAATCCTGAAGAATTACGAAGCCTTCCGCAAAGAATCGCTGGCACGCTTGGTGTATCCAATTCGAGGCGACATAAAAAAAGCCAAAGAGCGCAACGCCGCCGAAGACGAAATCATCCGACTCACTCAGGCTGAAGTCGACGCCTACGAAGCTCATGTTCACGAATTGAACGACTTCGTGATCGAGAACGCCGGCGACAGCATGGCCCTCTACGGCAGCTCTCTCCGGCTCGATGGCGACTATCGCTTGGACGAATTGGCCGAACAGGTAGAAGCCTTCTCCCAGCGGCACGGCGACATAGCGGCAAGCGTGAGCCTCAACAATCGCATCCAAACCGCCCGCGCCGTGGCGATCGGGAGCGTCGCACCTCAGCTCCAAGGCACAAACCTGGACGGAAACCTTCTGAAGCTAAGCGACTACCGAGGCCGCTACATCCTCGTCGATTTCTGGGCGAGCTGGTGCCCCCCATGCCGACTGGAAAACCAGCACTACCTCAAACTCGTCAACAGCATCGACCACAGCCGCTTCGACATCTTTGCAGTGAATCTCGACACCAACAAGCAAGCCTGGAGCCGAGCAGTGTCACGGGACCAAGCGTCATGGATCCACCTCTCGGACCTGCAAGGCTGGACCTCTCCGCTCGCTGCGGCCTATGCCGTCAGCTCGCTGCCCTCCAGCTTCCTGCTCGATCCAGAGGGGCGCATCGTTGCCAAAAACCTGCGCGGAAGCGCCCTCGACGCAAAGCTCGCAGAGCTTGGCGTTCTTTAGGTCGAGTTTATTTGCGCAAAAACGAAAACAACCGCCAACTGATCAAAACGCGGCCAAGGCCGCCTTGGCTCCTTCGTGATCTGGATTCAGAGCCAAAGCCTTTTCGTAAGAGCCCTTCGCCTCCTCCATTTTCCCAGCCATTTGCTGGAGCTTTCCTAATTCGAAATGCACCCAAGCTTCGTCGTCCTTCATCGCGAGAGCATTCGCGAATTCCGTCTCCGCGTCCTCGTTGCGCTTTTCCCTCTGGGCGATCAACGCAAACTCCAGGTGCCCCATATAGGGAT
>JBNKSG010000382.1:0-2754 GCA_050297195.1 Opitutaceae bacterium
ACACCACTGACTCAGTCCTCGACGACGTACGGGTCCGCAAAGCCCTCTCTCTCGCCGTCAACCGTCGAGCTATCGTCAAGCGAGTGATGAAAGGCGGCCAGAACATCGCCCTCTCCATTGCACCCGATGGCATAAAGGGATACCAGCCACCAAAACTTGAGAGTTTCAACCCCAACAAAGCTCGCCAACTTCTAGCCGAAGCAGGCTATCCTGGCGGCGAGGGTCTCCCCAAGCTCACCTTCGTCTACAATACGTCCGAGCAGCACAAGCAAGTCGCCGAAGCCATCCAACAAATGTGGCTCAACATTCTCGGGGTAGAAATATCCCTCGAAAACCAAGTCTGGAAAACCTTTATCGAAACCCGTAACAACCTCGACTTCCAGCTCGCCCGCAACGGCTGGATCGGCGACTACGTGTACCCAGACACCTTCCTCACCATGTTCCAAACAGCCGACGGCAACAACTCTACGGGCTGGGGCAATCCTCGATACGATAGACTTATCACTGATGCCATCACGGAGCCAAACGCAGAAAAACGCCTCGCCATGCTTCACGAAGCCGAATCCATCCTGCTCGACGAGCAGCCAATAATTCCAATTTTCCACTACAACCGTATCTATCGCATCGACCCCGCCGTCAAAGGCTGGTATCCAAAACTCACCGACAACCGAAACTACAAATATATCTCCCTCGAATCCACGCCGTAGCGCGGAGCATTCCCGTCACGGCGTAGCTTCAGCGAAGACGGAAGCCCGCGTCCGCAGAGCAAGCTCCTACTCATCCCTCCATCCTTCCACGAAGTGCTAACCTTCATCCTCAAACGCCTCGCCCAAGCGATCCCCGTCCTGCTGGCGATCTACACGATCACCTTCTTCATGATTCGCTTCTCGCCGGGCTCCCCATTCTCCGACGAACGAAAAGTCGCCGAGCACATCATCGAAGCCCAAAACGAGTACTACGGCTTCAACGATCCCGTACCCGTCCAATACTTCAATACCCTAGTACGCCACCTCCGCCTCGACTTCCCACCGCTTTCCTCCCACCCCGGCCTTACCGCCGCCGACATCATTTCCGAATCCTTCCCCGTTTCCCTCGAGCTCGGGATCTGGGCAATGCTCATCGCCCTCACCTTCGGTATCCCCGCTGGCGTGCTCGCGGCCGCCCGCCAAAACACCCCCCTCGACTACGCCCCTATGTCGCTAGCCATGGTCGGCATCTGCCTGCCAACCTTCGTCATCGGCCCCATCCTGGCCCTTGTATTCGGCATCTGGTTACAGTGGACCTCCGTATCCGGCTGGTCGACGCCCACGGATCGAATTCTCCCCTCCCTCACCCTCGGCCTTTTCTACGCCGCCTACATCGCCCGCCTCACGCGCGGAGGCATGCTCGAAATTCTCAGCTCCGACTTCGTCCGCACCGCCCGAGCCAAAGGAGCCTCCGAGTTCCGAGCCGTAGTGGTACACGCCCTACGCGGCGGCATTTTACCCGTCGTCAGCTACCTCGGCCCCGCCCTCGCCGGACTTGTAACCGGCTCCTTCGTGGTCGAAAGCATCTTCCAAGTTCCCGGCCTAGGCCGTCATTTCGTGGAAGCCACCTTCAACAAAGACCAGTCCCTCATCCTCTCCACCGTCCTCTTCTACGCTGCCCTCATCATGCTCGCCAACCTCAGCGTCGATGCCATCCAAGTCCTGCTAAACCCCAAACTCCGCCACAAGTAAAGACGTGGGAGCGTGCTTGTCACGCGATTCCCCCAATCTGATCGAACAGCCTCCTCCCCTTCGCCAAACTTCGTGTCCATCGTGGGCCCCAAAATACCAACAATGCGCCTTAGCCCAAAACTTCCAACTGATCCAGCGGCCCCCAGCTCCCTCTGGAGCGACGCCCTGCGTCGCCTCCTCGACAACAGGCTCGCCATGATCGGCCTCGGCTTCTTCGTATTCATCACCCTCTTCTGCTACCTCGACCCGATCGTCTACCGACTCGATCCCGAAGCCCAAGTCCTCGCCCTCGACAGCACCCTTCCCTTCACCACCGCCCACCTCGTCGAAGTCCGCTTCGACCCCAGCAAAGCAACTCCCGACGAGGTCACCACCCTCGAGGACTTCGCCGAAGTCTACGCCATCAACCCCGAAGCCGAGCTCGCCGCCCTCGCCACCGGCCAGCCGCTCGAGGTCAACGGCATGCGATTCACTCCTCTCACCCGCTTCCACGTCTTCGGCACCGACGCAAAAGGCCGCGACATGCTCGCCCGCATCATGTCCGGCGGTCGCATCTCCCTCGGAGTCGGCTTCCTCGCCACCGCAACCGCCTTGCTCATCGGCGTAGCCTACGGCTCCATATCCGGATACTTCGGCGGACGGCTCGACGCCCTGATGATGCGCTTCGTCGATATCCTCTACGCCCTGCCCTTCCTCATCTTCGTCATCCTACTCATGGTTCTCTTCGAAGATTTCGAGCACAAGATCCTGCTCGTCTTCCTCGCAATCGGCGCCGTCGAATGGCTTACCATGGCCCGTATCGTTCGCGGCCAAGTCATGAACCTCAAGGAACAAGAGTTCGTCCTCGCCGCCAAGGCCACCGGCGTGCGCACCGCTTCCATCATAACCAAACACATCGCCCCAAACCTACTCGGCCCCGTCGTCGTCTACGCCACCCTGCTCATCCCCGCCGTCATGCTGCTCGAGTCCGTACTCAGCTTCCTCGGCCTCGGCACCCAAGCCAACGCCGCCAGCTGGGGCAGCCTCATCCGAGATC
>JBNKSG010000383.1:0-2739 GCA_050297195.1 Opitutaceae bacterium
GTCGAACTGGCGGAGTACGTACTCGATCACGGCTTTACGCATATCGAATTGATGCCGGTTGCGGAGCATCCTTTTGATGGTTCCTGGGGGTATCAGGTGACTGGATACTTTGCTCCGACGCATCGGTTTGGCACGCCGGACGAATTCAAGGAATTCATCGACTACATGCACCAGAAGGACATCGGAGTGATCGTGGACTGGGTGCCGGCCCACTTCCCGCGGGATACCTTCGCCTTGCCGGGCTTTGATGGAACCTGCCTCTACGAGCACGAGGATCCGCGCCTCGGAGCGCACATGGACTGGGGTACTTTGATCTTCAATTTCGGACGTCATGAGGTGAAGAGCTTCCTCGTGGCGAGCGCTTTGAGCTGGCTGGACCGTTATCACATCGACGGCCTGCGGGTGGATGCGGTGGCGTCTATGCTCTATCTCGACTACTCCCGCGAGGAGGGTCAGTGGATTCCGAACCAGTACGGGGGCAACGAGAATTTGGAAGCGATCGCTTTCTTGCGCCAAACCAACGACTTGGTTCACATGTACTATCCCGGCGCGCTCATGATCGCCGAGGAATCCACTTCCTTCGGTGGGGTGACCAAGCCGCCTTCGGAAGGTGGACTTGGCTTTGACCTTAAGTGGAACATGGGATGGATGCACGATAACATGTCCTATTTCGAAAAGGACCCGATTTATCGTAAGCACCATCAGAACAACCTGACCTTTGGTATGCTTTACCAGTATGCCGAAAAGTTCGTGACAGTATTTTCCCACGACGAGGTGACGCATGGAAAAGGGTCGATGCTTATGAAGATGGGCGCCGGAACTATCACCGACAAGTCGCGCACGCTACGTTCGCTCTACGGACACATGTGGGGTTACCCAGGCAAGAAGCTACTCTTCATGGGCAGCGAGTTCGGCCAATCCGAGGAATGGAATTACGACACGAGCCTGCAATGGCACCTTAACGAATTTTCGGACCACCACGGGATCGCCTCGCTGGTGCGAGACTTGAATCGCGTTTACAAGGAAGAGCCAGCCTTGGCTTTGACGGACTTCGATGACCAGAGCTTCCGGTGGATCGCTTGTTGGGATGCGGATTCGAGTATCATCAGTTACGTGAGAACCTCTCCGGATGGGCGCAGCAAAATCTTGGTGATTGGCCACTTCACTCCGATGGTTCGTGAAAACTATCGCATCGGCTTGCCGTCTGCAGGGCACTGGCGTGAAATTATGAATACAGATTCTTCCTTCTACGGAGGGTCGAACATCGGCAATGTAAACGGAGTGAATTCCGAGCCGATCGAGTACGATAGTTTCCCTCAGTCCGGACAGTTTACGATCCCGCCGCTTTCGACTTTGTTCTTCAAGTGGGAGGGATAGGCTCGAACCAACCGGTCCCTGTCGCCTATTTCGTGATGGGGATCTGTGGCAGTGGCAAGTCGACCATCGCTATGGAAGTAGCAAAGGCGAAAGGTATCGAGATGTTGGATGCGGACGACTTTCATTCGCCCGCCAATGTCGAAAAGATGCGAGCGGGAATTCCCTTGACGGACGAAGATCGGGCTGGGTGGTTGCTGGCCTTGAACGCGGAGCTTAAGTCGCGTTTAGGCGCGGGTGACTCGGCGGTGCTGGCTTGCAGCGCCTTGAAGCAACGGTATCGAGATGCTTTGGGCGAGGGATTGCCGCAGGTTCGCTGGCTTTACTTGCGCGGAGATCGGGAAACGATCCTCGAACGGGTCGGTCAGCGGAAGGACCATTTCATGCCGACGACCTTGGTGGACTCCCAGCTGGAAGCGTTGGAGGAGCCGCAGGATGCGGTGGTAGTGGATATTCGACTACCGATCGACCGAATCGTCAGCGTTGCCTTGGCTGAGCTTTAGCTTTCTTTGTGGCGGTTTCGCGTTGCTAGGGGGCCGCATTCGAGCAAAACGGGTGCATGAGAAAATTCTTCCTCGCTGTCTTTTCGGTTTTTTCCCTGCTTTTTATCGCTGCTATCGTGCTAGGGTTCTTCTTGTCCAACGAGTTTTCCGTTTCGCGTTCCGTGGTGGTGCAGGCGTCGCCGGAAAAGGTGTATGCGCTGATTGGAGACTTGGAGCAGTGGCCGGTTTGGGGGCCGTGGAAGGATAACGACGAGGCCTTGCAAGTGACCTTGGGGGAGAAAACGACCGGAGTGGGCGCTTCCCAACGCTGGGTGGGCAAAGATGGAGATGGGCGCCTGGTTTTCACGGAAGCGGATCCTCAGCGCGGAATCGCTTTCGACCTGATGTTCAACGAAGACGCGTTTGCGAACACTTCGTCGATCACTTACGAAGTGGGACCGGAGGGATTGGTCGTGACCTGGAAAATGTCAGGCCATGTGCCGGCCCCGGTCGTTGGGGGCTATCTGGCTTGGATGATGCCGGACATGGTTTCGCCGATGTTCGACGATGGCCTCGCGAGGCTGAAGGCAGCGGCGGAAGGGTGAAAACTCTCCCCGTGTCCGGATCGCTCTTCTAAGCGTAGGACAGCCAATAGGAGAGGCCTGCGTGTAGCGCTAGCAAGGCTGGAACGCCGTAGCGGAATTTCGGTTTCGAAGTCTTGTGGTTGAAGACGACCATGCCGAGCAAGGCTCCAGGGGAGGCGGCGAGGGCCGAGGCGATCAGCAAGGCTTTTTCGGAGATGCGGCTTCGGTTCGCTTTAGCGAAAAGCTTGTCGATCCCGTAGAGGAGGAATGCGATCAGGTTGAGGGCGGCGAATAGGGTG
>JBNKSG010000384.1:0-2732 GCA_050297195.1 Opitutaceae bacterium
ATCGTATGATTTGGAATGGTTTTTCCAGAACGTAGCACATGGGACTGCTAGTGCCAACAGTGATATTACTACGGCCGCATGCTCGTGCTTTAGGGAAATCTTCATGTGTACCGAACGACAAGGTCTCACGACGTAGGAAGCGCAGCTTCCGGAGTTGTGAGCACCGCCTTGATATGTGTTAATGTTTTGGGTTTCATCTTGGGGTAGTCTTGTCGAAGAATCGATCTTTTGAATGCTTGGAGGATCTTCTTTTTCCGTCGGTTAGATTCGTTTCGTTTTTAGTTAGGATGCAGGATCCGGTAGCGGGTGCTCTTCTATTTCTAGCAGGGGATTTGTATTTCGGTAGTTGAAGATTTCGATCGAACTCGTTCGTTCGAATGCTTCATGGATTTTCTTTCTTTGGATTGTATCAGCGTTTCTGAGACGGGCTGACGGAACGGCAGTCGGTCTCATGTCTTCGTCGTGAAATTCTGGGATGTGGATGGGGATTAATTAGTTCAACCCGATCATCTTTCTTCACATATCAGTAATATTAACCGTCAAGTTTGTCGGTATAACAAACTTTGGTTATCCGACATTTTTTTAGGGAGAAGTACTTAGGAATCTTGCGTATGTCAATGTCCTAGGTATTTCTTTTGTCGGATAACCAAAGTTGTTACTGTCTGGTTATCCGTCTGGAAACTAACTCAACCACGTAGATTTATGACGAAAAAGGAGTCGTTTGCTCCGGAGTGGCTTCGCCGTGCTCGGAGGCTTTGGACGTCGGCAGGCGTGCCTGCTGGACTGGATGCGAAATGGAGCCCGGATTGGATAAAGCGTTTCTTGCGTTTTCTTGAGCTCAGGAATGGAGGGGAGTTGCCGTCGGAGTTACCGCGATATGATGCGGCGGCGGCGTTTGAGCGGATGCTTCGCGAGAAGTGGGAGGTGGAGGACTGGAAGGTGGAGCGGGCTAGGAGGGCGGTCGATTGGCTTCTTGATGCTGCGGGCTCGCATGGGGGTGAAGGTGAAACAGCCGAGATTCCGGCCAGGGTGCGAGTGGATCTTCGACCTTTGGAGTTGGCTCCGTTTTCGGAGGTGGAGAGCCATTTTGTGTTGGAGGGAGGACTGGAGGATGCGACGCGAATCGTGGCTCGGAAGAAAGGGAGGGCCTTGAAGACCGAAAAGAGCTATCTCGTTTGGGCGGGGCGCTTTCGTCGGTGGTGGGGTTCGCAGGCGTTGGGGGAGGTGAAGGTGGAGAGCTCGGGGCAAGCGGGCGAGGAGTTTGAGCGAGGGATTGCGGGCTTCTTGGAATATTTGGCGGTGGTGGAGGATGTCGCGAACGCGACTCAGCGTCAGGCTTTGAACGCCTTGGTTTTCATGTATCGGGCTTGCTTGGGGGCGGAGCCGGGGGTGTTGCCAGAGTACACGGGGGCGGCGCGCGGGCGGGCGTTGCCGGTGGTGCTCTCGAAAGAGGAGTTGGGGCGGTTTATGGCGTGCGTGGAGCCGAAAATGCAACTGTTGGTGAAGTTGCTCTATGGGAGCGGTCTAAGGCTGTCGGAGGGCTTGCGGCTGCGCGTGAAGGATTTAGACTTCGCCCATGGGTGCGTGGTGGTACGAGATGGCAAGGGGGGCAAGGACAGGCGCACGACGTTGCCCTCCGGGTTGGTTGAGCCGCTCAAGGGCCATTTAGCGAAGGTGAAGGTGCTGTTCGAGAAGGACAGGGCTGAGGGGCGAGACGGGGTCTACATGCCGAACCGCTTGGACCGTAAGTATCCGAACGCGTCGAAGGAATGGCTTTGGCAATATGTTTTTCCTACGAGCAAGTTGCAGAAGGATCCGAGGAGCGATGCGTACCGGCGTCACCACTGGCATGAGCGGTTGGTGCAGCGTGCGGTCAAGATCGCTGCGGTGGCGGCTGGCATACATAAGAGGGTGACTCCTCATGTGATGCGGCACTCGTTCGCGACGCACTTGCTGGAGGATGGCTACGATATCCGTACGGTGCAGGAACTGCTTGGGCATGCGTCGGTGGAGACGACGATGATCTACTTGCATGTAATGAATCGACCTGGGATGAACGTGATGAGTCCCATGGATGGACTGAGATTGGAGGAGGAAGGGGCTGGTTACTGGCTCGGTGGAGCGGACTCGGAGGCCCCGTTTTGAGGGTGAGGCGGAGGGTATTGGGCTCGGTCTGTATAGGATAAGCCTATGGAATTCAGAGTTAACAAGTATTTCCGTTATCGGGCGGAATGCCGTATAGTGTTTTCAGCAACAGAAAGAAAACGAAGATGAAGACAGGAATCACTATCAAGCACATCGAAGCCACAGCTGCCACCGCCGCGATCATCGCTGGCGCCGCAGTGATCATCCCAGCCGCTGGAGTCTTGGCGGCAGTCGGTTTGGTAGCCGGCGGGTTGGTCGTCATGGCCGCACTGGAAACGAAGAAGCGCGCTTACTAGGCCGCCGGTCGGGAAGAGCGTCTCGGGACGAGCCGCGCCACCTGACTTACGATTTTTTGGGGTAACATACAAAAGAGATAGCAGATAGCCTGCATTATTCATGAGACTTCTACTACGCGCCCACGAATCCCGCCCGGAAGCGTCCTTGCCTTGGTTCGCGACCGAAGCGGGGTTTCAACCCAGCCTCTCTCGCGAACCGGCGTCAAACCCGCTTCCGCACTGGGCTCGCGGACTCTCGCTACGAAATTCATGAATAATGCAGGCTAGGGATTAGGGGTAGTCCCGCTATCG
>JBNKSG010000385.1:0-2647 GCA_050297195.1 Opitutaceae bacterium
GACCGAGGATTCAAATTCAGAAAAAGTCTCGTCGAGATCGAGGGCATGAGGATCGGAGGAGTGGGTGAATCCTTTGCTCTGACCGTCCAGGCGGGAAGCGTTCTTCGATTGAAAGGAGTGGAAACAAATTTCGCAGACCTTATGGTTAAGGGTTCCCTAGCGCTTTCTTCGATGGATATGAAGAGCTCGGTGGACTCGGACCGCAATTCGAGTATCTCCGTGAAAGACTGTGCCTTGTCGGCCAAAAACGAAAAAGAAACAAGCCGGAGTTTCAAAGCAAACGGCAAGGCTGCCCTCGAGGGTGTATTCGTTTCCTCCTTTCAGGATCCCTCATTATCGGTTGGAGACGGAGCCGTCCTGATATGCGAAGACCTTATGTTCCAAGGTACGGAGAGACGATTCGAAAAGAAGAAGGCGATCAGTCTCGCGGCTAACAGTCTGCTTGACCTTCGGAATTCCACATTGGTCGGCCTGCAGTCCGGAGACATAGACTTGCGTGACGGAAGCGCTCAACTGCGCGGCACCCGTTCAGTCGTGTACGGTTCGACGGACTCCATATCGAAATCATGGACGGGACAAGGCATTCGGCAGGAAGCCCTAACCCTATACGACACAGACTCGAAGGTGATTGTTTCGACCATCGATGAGCTGCGACAGGCCGTGGCAAAAGCAAAGCCCGGGGATGTCATTTATATAAAAGCAGGCGAATACAAACTCGATAACCCCGCTCTGCTTGTTCCGAACGGAGTACATCTCGTAGGAGAGGTCACAAAGGAGAATAGAACGATCATCAAGCCCAGGATCCGCCTTCAAGAGTATTCGAAAAAGGGTATCATAGCGAGTGGAGGCGGAGCGATTGCGTTAACCGATTTGGATATCGATGTACAGTTCGAGCGCAAATACATGATGGGCGGCACCGCCTTCAATGTTCAAGATACTAGCGAGCGCGACGTACTAACAGCGAACGGAAGTTTGATCATCACCAGAAATTGCTACTTAGGAAACGGTTCAGGGAACTACAACGAATTTGTCTTGGAAAATGGCGGCCGAGCCCTAGCGACCAGTACCTTCAGCAAGGGATTTATAATCGGGTTAAAGGTTCAATCGGATACTCAATTCTACTCGTTGGGCAACAACTCTACCCTCAGCCTACATGGCCCCGGAAAACTGTTTTTCGCAGGTGCTCGAAATTCGAAATTAGTGGCCCGGACTAAAGGCACTTCGCTCATCGGAGACGAACGTTTAAAAAGCTACAATCTTGGAACCGGAACAGACGACAGCCCCAGCGCGATTCGCTATGTAATCGCTCAAGAGTACCGAGATTCCCAATGGAAAACTCTCACGAAAGAGTATCTAGAAAAGATGGAATCCCTCTCTGCGCTCGAGTGCGCGGAGCTGACGAAGGCAGTGTCGGAGGAGTTCGTAAAAATCGCCCAGCTCGCAGGAACGCGAGAGTCGGAGACGAAAGAGCATTTCATGAATCTTATCCTCGGTTTCATTAATGAAAATCCCAAGAAAGCCGGAGCGGTACTCACGCAGATAAACACGGGAGCCTTCGATATGACTCTGATCAATACCAAGTTGACCAGTCGGACAAAAGACGAAGTGAAGCGATTTGCGACGATAGTATTGGACGGAGCTTACAAAAAAAGCCTAAGCGAATGGCTGACGATCTACAATAGCGGGATGCGTTTCCGAGATTATGAAGCTGCTCAACAAAGGGCATCTGAATCCTCGCACGTCGTTACAGGGAAACCGAACATTGTAACGGCAAACAACTATTGGAACCCCAACCAAGCCACCAACACCAACCCTAATTGGGACCGTTATATGAATAGGGAGCCGACTTGGCCAAGCTTTACCCCTAATACCAGCGGTTGGTCAGCCCCGGACAATACTTGGACTCCCAGCAGCGACAATCAAATGCAGACCTATCGGCAAAACCTCGACCGACAGATAAATCGAGCTCTAGGCGGCTACTGATCAAAGTCCCGCCTCGAGAAAAACCGAATTCGGAAGCCGCCGCCCTCATTTCGGCCATAAAGCCCCTTCTTCCAGCTCCTCCACCCGGCACGCCAGGCCCATTCGCCCTATCTGACGAAAACGCGATTCGTGAATTCGCCACCAAAGCCGCACTAGAGCCAATCGAGATTTTCGATGTCCAAGCCGACTGGTCGTATCCAAACAAGGATACAGCGTTCAAAGGACTTTTGTCAGCAGGAGTTGCGACTCGAGCCATCGAGCACTCAAGCGAAGAAGCCGTGAATAGCGCCTACGCTGAGGCCCTCAAACCTTTCCTCTCCTCAAACGGCGGATACCAAATTGAAGCCATATTCCGCTGCCTGCTCACCCAAGCCTAAGCAAGCGACATCCCTATTGTAGGTCCCCCGTAGCGCGGAGCTTTCGTGTCTCGGCGAAGCTTCTGCGAAGACGGAAGCCCGCGACCCCAATGCAGGAGTAAAAAGAATCCGCGGACGCGGGCTGAAGCTCCGCGCTACGCCACGCCCCCTACAGCATGATCTCTTCCGCGTCACACTTGCAGTCGTCGTCATCGTCGTCCGACTCGATGGGACCGTAGGTTTTGAGCGGATACCGGTAGAGCTTGCCTTCAAAGTTTTTGAAGTGGATCGCCTCGTCGTCGATCTTG
>JBNKSG010000386.1:0-2645 GCA_050297195.1 Opitutaceae bacterium
CGCAGTGCAGGATCCACCCTCCATGGTCGCGGTCTAAAGCTCCGCGCTACTTGGCGAGCCTCGCAACCTTGGCACTCGCATCCTGCGGCACCGCACCACAGTCTTCCCAAGTCGAAGTCACCGCCCCCAATCTCATCACCGAGGCGCCACGACCTACTAGCGTTACCCACACCATCACTATCCAGACACCCACCCCTGCCTGGAAACTGGTGCCCATGATGCTCTACCACACGAGCGAAAACGAGTACCTCTGCGTCCACACCCTTAGCGAGCCCGACGGCATGGTCGCCCAAATGCTGTCCACGACTTCCAACCAAATCTCCTTCCAACACAGCGGCTCCGACACCCCCGTCATCCACCACTACATCCTCGGCAAAACGTGGAATTGGAACGGCAATCCGGAGCTCACCTTCATCGATTCTCTCGACGAGATCAAAGATGCCCTTGCCGACGCCCGAAGCGTCCCTTTCACTACGCCCTAAATTTACCGGAATCCGCTCCCCGAGCCTCACTCCATCAACACTTTCCAAACAACAACCTATTCTGCGCACTCCGTGTAATCCGTGGTTCAAACCAAAACCCGATTCACCATCCGCCATCTACTTCCATCAATGACTGTCGCACGTAGCAAGGTCCCCTATCCTGAAACTCCAAGCATCCTGTCCGAGCGCGATCTCCGTATCGCCGACTCCGGCGCGACCGACGAGGATCTTCTCCTCGCCTTCCGCTGGATGACCTACAGCCGCTTCACCGACCAGCGCATCTTCGAGCTCTACCGCCAAGGCAAGATGAAAGGCACCGTCACCGTCTCCGACGGAAACGAAGGCCTCGTCGCCCCGCTCGCCCTCATGATGGACAAGGAAATCGACTGCGTTTCCTGGACCCATCGCGGCATGCCCGGACACCTAGTCTGGTCCGACCACCTCGGCGACCACGTCTGCCAATTCCTCGGAAACTCCGGCTCCCCCACCAAAGGACGCGAAGGCAATGCCCACCACGGCGACCCCGCCAACCGCTCCTACCCCATGATCAGCCACCTCGGCAAAATGTCCTCCAACGTCCTCGGCGGCACCGACTCCCAGCGACGCAAAGGCCACAAAGCCATCGGCATCACCTTCTTCGGCGACGGCGGATCCTCCACCGGCGAGATCCACGAAAGCATGAACCTCGCGTCCGTGCTCAACATCCCCGTCATCTTCGTCATCGAAAACAACAACTACGCCTACTCCACCCCTCTCCACGAGCAGTTCAAAGGCAAGCTCGTCGACCGGGCTAAAGGCTACGGCATGAAAGGCATCGAGCTCGACGTCGCCAACATCGAGGAAAACCTCAAAGTCTTCCAAGACGCCATCGACGAAACCCGCGAAACCGGACGCCCCATGCTCATCGAGGTTCACACCCTCCGCCTGCTCGGGCACGCCGGATACGATACCCTCGACTACATCGACCCCGAGCTCACCCAAAAGTGGCTCGACGAAGACTGCCTCAAAAACCTCCGTGCCCGCCTCGTCGCCAAAGGCCACGGCGAACGCATCGAAGCCGAAGAAACAGAGCTAAAAACCTTCGTCAACAAGACCGTCAATCAAGCCCTCCAGCTCCCCATGTGCGAGCCAACCGGCCTCCTAGACGACGTCTACGCACCCACATCCACCCCAGTCACCTGGAACCCGAAACCCGAAACCCAAGACCCAGCGGCTCCGCCGCTCACCTTCGCCCTCGCCATCAACAAAGCGCTCGACCGTATCCTCGCCGATTCGCCCGAGTCGCTCATCATGGGCCAAGACATCGCCGACTACGGCGGTCCCTTCAAGGTCACCAAGAATCTCTTCAAGAAGTACGGCCGTACCCGCGTCATCAATACGCCCATCTGCGAATCCGCCATGGTAGGCTACGCCACCGGCCAAGCCATCAACGGACACCGCCCCATCGTCGAATTCCAATTCGCCGACTTCGCGACCGACGCCACTACCCAAATCACCCTCAACGCCGCCACCTACCACTTTCGCTCCGGAGCCAAGGCCCCCATGGTCTTTCGCTTCCCCTGCGGCGGCGGCCTCACCTTCGGCTCCTTCCACTCCCAGGACCTCGAAGCCCTCTACCTGCACATTCCCGGCCTCAAGTTCCTCTACCCCAGCACGCCGCAGGACGCCCACGACGCCATGCTCGCCGCCTACGAAGACGACAACCCCGTCATCTTCTTCGAGCACAAGAACCTCTACAACCTCCTCAAGGCGCCCGTCACCTTCAACCCGAACTACAAAGACGTCTGGCAACCCGCCCTTCGCCGCCAAGGCGACTACGCAACCATTGTGACCTACGGAGAGATGACCCTCTGGGCCAACGAAGCTGCGCAGTATCTGGAAAAGGAATACGACCTCAGCTGCGACCTCTGGGACCTAAGAGCCCTCAATCCACTCAAGCTCGAACGTATCCAAGAATCGGTTAAGAAAACCGGGCGCCTCGTCGTCATCACCGAAAGCCGCCGCAACGTAGGCTTCGCCGCCGAGCTCATCGCCCGCATCACCGAAAGCCAATTCTTCGACCTCGAAGCGCCGCCCCTGCGCATCACCTCCCAAGACATGCCCGTCCCCTTCGCCTCCGAGCTGGAAGCCGACTACCGCCCCAGCACCCAAAGCATCATCAAC
>JBNKSG010000387.1:0-2624 GCA_050297195.1 Opitutaceae bacterium
CCGTACCGACGCCTTCGTGCTCGTCGCCGTTTCCGCGATCACTGTCTTCACCGATAACCTAGCTCTCGCCGTCTTCATCGGCGTCATCATTGCTGCCCTCGTTTTCGCGTGGGACAATGCCCGCCACATCCGTATCGAGGTTAAGAATACAGGGGAAGGCAGCAAGGAGTACGACCTGCACGGTCCGCTTTTCTTCGGATCCGTACAACACTTCCAAGACATTTTCAAACCAGCCGACGATCCCGATGACATCATCGTAGACTTCATCCACTCACGCGTTTGGGACCACAGCGGTCTAGAAGCGATCAGCACCCTCACAGAACGCTATCGCAAAGCCGGCAAAAAGCTGCACCTCCGCCACTTGAGCCCAGAGTGCATTCAGCTGCTCAGCAACGCGTCCGACATGATCGAGGTAAACCTGCTTGAGGATCCGCACTACAACGTCGCCAACATCGGCAAGAAATAACCGAAGGGCGACCTTCGCTCGTTACCCAAGGCGAGCTTTCATTTATCCGCAAAAAGGGCGGCTGATCCAATCAGCCGCCCTTCCTATTTAAAACCGTACGCCCTCGCTCAGGCTTTCGAGTCGTCCAACAAGATCTTGTACTCGATCGCGTCGCGAATCGCTTGCCAGCTGGCTTCGATGATGTTGTCCGAAGCTCCAACCGTGCCCCAAAGATCCTCGCCGTCGCTAGACTCGATCAGTACGCGCGTCTTCGCCTCCGCCCCTTCCTTCGAGTCCAAGATGCGAACCTTGTAGTCCTTCAACACCAAGTTTTGGAGCTTCGGGAACGCCTCGCTAAGAGCTACCCGCAAGGCCTTGTCGAGCGCGCCCACCGGGCCCGGATCTTCAGCGACCACATACCGCGGTTCGCCATCGACCTTGACCTTGATCGTCGCTTCCGAAACAGGCGTCTCGTCCTTGGAGCGCTTTTCGACGATGACACGATAGCCCTCGAACTCGAAGTGCGACTTGTGCTTGTTAGTAAGCTTATCGAGCAGCAAGCGAAGCGACCCATCCGCAGACTCGAACTCGTAACCGTTGTACTCGAGCTCCTTGAGCTTCTCGATGATCACCTTCGTTTCGGGCGAATCGCGATCTATGTCGAATCCCAACTCCTGGGCCTTCATCAACAAACTGCTGCGTCCTGCCATATCGGATACAAGCACACGTTGCTTGTTGCCGACCTTGGTTGGATCGACGTGCTCGTAGCTGTAACTAACCTTCTTGGTCGCGTCCGCGTGAGCTCCGCCCTTGTGCGTGAAGGCAGAAAGCCCCACGAATGGTGCCTTACCGTCGTGCTCTAGGTTCGCAAGGTCCGCAATGAACATCGAAAGCTCGCGCAAGCGCTTGAGATTGTCCGCGCAATTGAGCGCATAGCCCATCTTCAAGGCAATGTTTGGTATGATCGTAGTGAGATTCGCATTACCCACGCGTTCGCCGTATCCATTGAACGTGCCTTGAACCAAGGTTGCTCCCGCATCCACCCCACCGAGCGAAAGGGCGACTCCCAGTCCAGAGTCGTTGTGGCAATGCACGCCCACCGCTACATTCGGGAAGCGCTCTACAACCGTCTTAGTGATCTCCTGAAGCTCGCTCACCAACTTGCCGCCGTTGGTGTCGCACAGGGTCAAATTATCTGCTCCACCGCGTACGGCCGCTTCGAGCGTCTGCATCGCGTAGTCCGGGCTATCGACATAACCGTCGTAGAAGTGCTCCGCGTCGTAGATGACCTCGCGGCCTTGATCCTTGAGGAAACGTACGCTGTCCTCGATCATCGCCAGGTTTTCCTCCGGAGCGACACGGATAACCTCCGTCACGTGCAGGAGCCAAGTCTTGCCGAAAATCGTGACAACCGGCGTACCAGCATCGATGAGCGTTTGCAGCTGGGGATCTTCTTCCGCCTTCAAGTTCGCGCGACGCGTCGAGCCAAAAGCCGCGATCTTCGCCTGCTTGAGCTTGAGCTTTTTCGCTTCCTCGAAAAACGCCATATCGCGCGGGTTCGACCCAGGCCAACCGCCCTCAATATAATCAATACCAAACTGGTCGAACTTCTCCGCAATGCGGAGCTTGTCCGTCACAGAAAAGGAGACGCCCTCGCCTTGGGTGCCGTCTCGCAACGTGGTATCGTACATTAATATCGTTGGCTTGCTCATAATATAAACCTTTTGGAATAGGGAAACTGGAGGGGGCTACTGCTTTGAACGGATGAACGCCTTGATCGAAGCTTCGTCGGGAGCGACGGAAAACTTGCGAATCTCCTTTGACTTCAGGGCTTCGAGGCTGGGGTGCGTGGGTTCGACCCCAGTACACTCCTTCACCACGTCTGGGAACTTAGCCGGATGGGCGGTCGAAAGAACGATCGCTGTTTCGAGCTTGTCAAGATCCTTGAAACCGCAGGCTGTGTGCGGATCCGCAGTGTAGTTATATTCGCGATACACATCCGAAATCGTCTTTGCGATTTCCGCATCGTCCATGCGCGTGCTCGTCATAAACTCGGTTATCGCCATGCCTCCGACCTGAAAGGTTCCGTCCTTCTTGAAGCTCTCCATGATTTCCCGCGTCATGTTCGCGTTGCCGCCAAGCGAGAAATACAGGAATCGCTCGAAGTTCGAAGCGACCT
>JBNKSG010000388.1:0-2607 GCA_050297195.1 Opitutaceae bacterium
CTCGGATCGTCGTTTTCTCTTGCACTGCGGCGTGCCGCGAGCGGCAGCCCTACTGATGGATGTTTCATTCCAAGCAAACGGCGGATTCCACTGCATTTGGGATGGGCGCTTTTTTTGATGGCCTTCGAGAGGTGACGAGCTTCGTTTGGCTAGGGATGGCGAAGCGATTTTTGACTTGGCGAAAGACGGCGACAGGAACGCTCGGGCTGCTGCTGTTGAGTTTCGTGGTATCGGCGAGTTTTTCTGGCTGCATGAGCTTGCAGATGAAGGAGTCGGAAGTGGTCGCCCATTTCGAGGAGCGGTCCCAGGAGCTGCCGGTTTATTTCGAGCATCAGGATCAGCAGGGGAGCGTCTTTCTGGCGCGTACGGGCAAGGGGCCGACGGTGGTCTTCGTGCATGGCTCGCCCGGTAGTTGGGATAACTTTATACACATGCTCTCGGACGAGCGGATGAATTCTCAGTTCACGCTCGTGTCGGTGGACCGTCCTGGATTTGGCAAGACGCGTCCGAACGGGGCGGAAACCTCGATCGAGACGCAGGCGCGGAGGATCCGCGACGCGGTGAAGGCCTCGGGGGCGAGCTTGCCTGCTATCTGGGTGGGACATTCGTTGGGAGGGCCGGTGGTGGCCCGCGTGGCGGTAGATTTTCCGGAGGACGTTTCGGGCATGGTACTGGTGGCTCCGTCGATGGATCCGGAGCTTGAGAAGCGGAAGTGGTTTAACTGGGTGGGCAAGTTTCCGCTGGTGCGTTGGGGCTTGTCACGGGAGTGGCGCAGTAGCAACGACGAGATCTGGCCGCTTAAGGGGCAGCTTGAGCGCTTGCGGCCGAAATTGGGGGAGGTGCGGGCGCCGACCATTGTTATTCAAGGGGATCGGGACCAGCTCGTTCCTATGGCGAACGCGGCTTACGTGGAGCGCGAGATGCCGGATGGCGTAGTTGAATTGCGGATATTGGAGGGCGTGAACCATTTCATTCCCTGGTCGGATCCTGAGGAAATCGAGCGAGCGATCGGGGATTTGGGGGAGAAACGCTAAGTCTCGCTGCGAGTGAATGTCGCTGGACAAGAGAGTTTGGGTGAGGATAGGCTTTCTTCTTCCTCGCGACCTATGTACGACTCCCACAATCAGGCGGTATACGACCTTTGCCAGATTCATAGCCTTCTAGACCGCCAAACGCTGGACGGTCTGCAGGCCAAGGTGGCGGATGGCCATGGGTCGCTCGCCACTCTGATCGTAGAGGAAGCGAAGCTGAGCCGTTCTCTGTTTTTGGATACGGTTGCCAGCTATCTGGGAATTCCCCGGCTGAAGGACGCGCCTTACGATCTGCCTCCGGAGCTGATTTCCTTGATCGAGCCCTCGCTGGCCCGGATGCATGGAGTGGTGCCGATCGAGAGTACGGAGCGGCAGCTGACGATCGTATCGACGGATCCGTTTAACACGAGCGTGGTGGATGACGTGGCGTTTGCCGTCAATCGCGACGTGCGCTTGCTCCTGTTGGATCCGAAGGTGGTGGATGAGCTGCTGGATGTTTATTACCGCCCTAAGAATGTCGACTACACTGGGATTCTCGAGGAGCTGGATTTGACGGATGTGGGGGGCGAAGACGAGCTGAGCCCGGACGACTTGTTGGGGATGGCGGGAGAGACTCCGATTATCCGTTTCGTCAATTTGGTCCTCGCCCAGGCCATCAAGGACAAGGCGTCGGACATCCACTTCGAGCCTTTCGAGAAGGAATTCAAGATCCGTTATCGGATCGACGGGGCGCTTTACGAAATGTCGCCTCCGCCCCGTGAGCTGGCGGTTCCCATCATCTCGCGCGTGAAAGTGCTGGGGGACTTGAATATCGCGGAGCGACGGGTTCCGCAGGACGGTAAGGTGCGACTGGTGGTTACGGGGCGCCACGTGGATTTGCGCGTATCCACGCTTCCGACACAGTTTGGCGAGAGTGTGGTGCTGCGTGTGTTGGACCAAGGTGCGACGCAGCTGGAGCTGAGCTCGCTGGGAATGCCGGAGGACGTGCTGAAGTCGGTCGAGAAAGCGATCGCTCGCCCGAACGGCATTTTTATTTCCACGGGTCCGACTGGGTCGGGAAAGACGACGACCTTGTACAGCTGCTTGAAGCGACTGAATCAGGTCGAAGCGAAATTGATGACGGCGGAGGATCCGATCGAATACGAGATCGATGGTATCATGCAGGTCGGGGTGAATCCGCATATCGGACTGACTTTCGCAAGTACCTTGAAGTCCTTTCTACGTCAGGATCCGGATATAATCATGGTTGGGGAAATCCGAGATTTGGATACGGCTCAGATCGCGATCCAGGCCTCGCTCACTGGACACTTGGTGTTGAGCACGTTGCACACGAACGATGCGGCTGGGGCGGTGACGCGCTTGATGGATATGGGCGTGGAGCCGTTTCTGATTTCGTCGTCGCTCGAAGCGGTATTGGCCCAGCGGTTGCTGAGGAAGATTTGTCCGAATTGCCGTCGCTCCTACCTGCCGGACGCGGCTTTGCTGCAGCAGCTGAACTTGGACGCGGCCATTCTCCAGCAGAAAGAGTTTTTCCAAGGGAACGGGTGCAATGCGTGCGCGAATACGGGCTATACTG
>JBNKSG010000389.1:0-2597 GCA_050297195.1 Opitutaceae bacterium
CGGTCGCGAACCAAGGCAAGGCCACTTCCGTGCGGGATTCGTGGGCGCGTAGTAGAAGTCTCATGAATAATGCAGGCCGGGATCGCAAGGAAAGCTGCGTTTAGGCCCTAGACCGTCCGTATTTGTGCAAGAGAGAGTGAATTGAGCGATCCGTGGAATTCGTTTCGCTGGGCATCTTTTTTTGAGCCACAGATCGCGGGTATGCACAGAGGGATTAGGAAGGGGCTGATACGCTTGCGCGTGGGCCTTGCGGGGCGCCTATCGTGTCGCTCTCTTGAGTTGGGAAAGCTGGTCCGGAGTCAAGTGGCGCAAGGCTGCTGGAAGATCGCTGCGAACGAAAGCGTTTACCTTGGTGGCTTGCTTGGGAGATAGTTCGAGCTGTTCGAAGGGTGTCCCTTGGATCTGACGCTTTTGGTCGCTCTGAGGGGCAGGTCGATAACCGACTAGTTTCTTCGAACCGGGAAGCAGGCTGGGGTCGTCTAGGTAGACTGAAGTGGCAACCCCCGCCTCACCTGCCTTTTGCGCGAGGGCTTCGAGGCTTAAGCGAGCGGGGTCGTAGGTCGCGAGGGTCACTTCGCGGCCGTCGATAAAGCCGGCCTCTGTGGTGAGGACGCCGGGAAGGGCTCCGATCTTCCTCTCGCCGGTCCAGAAGCAGAACTGGCAGAACGCGACGCGGGCGGTGGAGGTGCTGCCTGCGGTCTTATGTCGCGATTGTTTGTGCTTGGTAAGCGCTTCCTGGATACGTTCCATGAGATCGGGCGTAGTCCAAACGCGGTCCTTTCGTGGAATGATATCGCGTCCGTTTTCGTCGAGGAAGCGAACGACTTGATAGTTCCAGGCGGGTTCGCCAAACCGCTTCCTGATTCGAGCATCCTCGCCGGGCTTGTTGTTGTGGATGAGCAGCGGGACGAAGTGTTTTTCGATCGTTTCCACGACTTTCGGGTCCGATAGGACGTCCTGCCCGAACTGCTTGCATCCGGCGCAACCCGGAACTTCCTGGAAGAGCAGGAAGATCGGCTTGCCGCTTTGCTTTGCTCGCTGGAGCGCTTCCTCGTAGCTTCTGCCCCACGTGACGTCGCCCACCTCCACTGGGTTCTCGGCATGAGTGTAGAAGACGAAGGCGAGGCAAGAGACGACGAACAGTAGAGCTCTCATGATGCCTAAGAGGACCGAGGGGGGCGAAAAATTCCCAAGGAGCTATCTTTTGCTGCTTTCCAAGTTAGTGCCCGCTGGTCCAGTGGGTACGCAGATCGCTATGCAAGTGCAACTTGGATTGGCATGGCGGCAGGGGCGCTTTCGGGAGCGACGCTTGTTTTTCAAGGTCTGGCGCTGCGGAGCGCTTGGGAGAACTGAGTTAAGTCCTTGGCGGATCGGATGGTTTCATCCACCCGGTATGTTTCCTTGGCTTCCGGCCAATCCAAAACGGTATCCATAAGATCGAGACGATGGAGTAATTTTCCGATTTGGGCAGGGAAAAGGATTTCGCGGGAAATGGAAATCGGTTGGTCGCTGATTTGGTTGGCGTGTCGAAGCAGGGTGGTGGTGCAGTTGTGCCTGAGCGTTGCGTAAAACGTTGGACGTTCATGCAGCTGGTTGGCGGCGTCGCAGAGCTCGAGTAGGAGCTCCCTGGCGAAGGCGGGGCTCACCTTGAGGGGAAAGGCGTAGACGCGGTCCCCTCGGTGAAGGATACGCAGGCCCAGCAGGTCTGCTTCGGTTCCGAATACGTAGATCAGCTCGAGTTGTCGGGCGGCTCCTCCGATCAGGCTGTAGTTTTCTCCTTGTTCGGGCCTTGATTCGATGGATACGGCGAGCTGCCGACCGTCCTCGAATCCGAAACTGAGCATCACGTGAGCGGCCAATTCGGAGTCGCCGAAGGGAACCACGATGGCGTCGAGCTTTACAAGTGTGTTCAAGTCGTAGGCGGCTTGTATCCAGTTTTCGGCATATTCAGTTTGGGAGCTCCATCGAAAGTCGCGCAGGTTCTCGATCTGCAGTGTATCGGCTTCGATGTTAAGGCGCGGCAGCTGAGCGACCTCGGGTTTCCAATCACGCTGGCTGGAGGGGCGTTGGGCGAAGTAGCCGATGGCGGCGAGGGTTGCGAGCCCGGCGGTCAGGCAGAGCGTTTCTCGCAGGGAGAGAAGCCACGAGCTGGCGATCCATCCAAGCAATGCGATGAGAGCAGTGGCTCCGCTTGCGATGCCCACGAATTGGCCGAGGAGCACCACCGATACGAGGAGTGGAAGCAGCAGCGCAACACGCAGGAGAATGGAGCGAATAGGGTGGGCTGTCTTAGGCTTCATCGAGGGGTGGAAAAGGGACTGGCTTTGTTTTGACAACAGATGACGCAGGTTTGCTGAGATGGGGACTGAAGTGGGAATCGAGAGTCGTGTCGCTGGGGTGAAACGGTCTCGAAATTTTGTTTCTAGCCTGCATTATTCATGAGACTTCTACTACGCGCCCACGAATCCCGCACGGAAGCGGCCTTGCCTTGGTCCGCGACCGAAGCGGGGGTTCAACCCTGCCTCTCCCGCGAACCGGCGTCAAAACCGCTTCCGCACTGGGCTCGCGGACTCTCGCTACGAATTTCATGAATAATG
>JBNKSG010000390.1:0-2582 GCA_050297195.1 Opitutaceae bacterium
CGGCCATACCTTGTTTTGGCACAGCCAAACGCCCGCCTGGGCTTTCCTCGACGACTCCGGCAACGATCTGTCCCGCGAGGCCCTGCTGGCACGCATGAGAGATCGCGCCGTGCTTATGGCCGAAAGATGGGGTGACGAAATCGTCTACTGGGACGTCGTTAACGAATCCATCGAAGCCGACGGTTCCTGGCGCCAGTCCAAGTACCAGCAAATCATCGGCGACGACTTTACCGAACAAGCCTTCCGTATCGCCTCCGAAGTCCTGCCCCCTCACGCCAAGCTTCTCTACAACGACTATGGCATGACCGACCCCGGACGCCGCGACGCCGTCGTAGCCATGGTCAAGGATTTCAAGGCCAAAGGAATCCGCATCGACGGAATCGGCATGCAAGGCCACTGGCTTATGAACTTTCCGGATACAGCGGACATCGCGACCGCTATCCAAGCCTTCGGCTCCACCGGGGCCAAAGTACACATCACGGAGCTCGACGTCGACCTCATCGGGCGCTCCCAGTTCTTTGGAGCGAATGTTGACGCCAGAAAGCTCGAGGCCACGCCCGAGAACAATCCCTTTCCCAAAGGAGTCCTTCCCTCCACCGAAGAGCACCGCTTCGCCCTTCGCTACCAGGAAATCTTCGAAATGCTCGTCGAACAAGCCGAGCACATCGAACGCGTCACCTTCTGGGGCATTGGAGACAAGACGAGCTGGTTGAACCATTTCCCAGTCCGAGGCCGCACCAATTTCGCCCTACTCTTCGACCGCCAGCTCCAACCCAAGCCCGCATTCTACCGTGTGATCGAAACCGCTTCGAAACACAAAGAGTAACCCCAGCCCAACTACCCCATGTACCCCGCCAAATTCATCGCCATCTCCGCCCTTCTTTTTGCTACCGCAATCTCCCAGGCCGCAGACTACCCGCAACCCCTTGAACTCGGCAGCCCCGCGCCGGACTTCACCTTGCCGGGCATCGACGGAAAGGACTGGTCGCTCGACGACTTTTCCGATTCGGAACTGCTGCTGGTGGTTTTCACCTGCAACCATTGCCCCACAGCCCAGTACTACGAAGAGCGTATCAAAGCTTTGGTGACAGATTATAAGGACAAGGGAGTCGCCTTGGTCGCGATCAACCCTAACGACCCGGAATCCGTTCGCCTTGACGAACTGGGCTGGGCCGTGAGAGGGGATTCCTTCGAGGAGATGAAAGCGCAAGCCGAGGAGCGTGGCTTCAACTTTCCCTACCTCTACGATGGAGAGACGGAATCCGTCTCTCGCCAATACGGGCCGCTTGTCACGCCACACGCCTTTCTTTTCGACTCCGAACGCAAGCTCCGTTACGTCGGGGCAATCGACGATTCGGAACGCGTCGAGCATGTATCCACCCACTACGTACGCGATACGCTGGACGCATTGCTGGAAGGCAAGCAACCTGAGGTCACGAAAACGAAGGTCGTCGGTTGCTCCGTAAAATGGGCCGGCAAGGCCCATCTCGTAGAAAACTACATGAAGAAGCTCGCCGCCCGCCCGGTATCCGTCGAGCTAGCCGACGAAGCAAAACTCTCCGAGCTTCGGGCCAACAAAGGCACCGAGGAGGAACCCGCAAAGTTCCGCCTCATCAATTTCTGGGCAACTTGGTGCGCACCCTGCATCGCGGAATTCGACGAATTCGTCACGATCGACCGCATGTACAGCCACCGCGAATTCGAGTTTATCTCCGTCTCCCTGAACCGGCCCGACGAAGAAAAGCGCATCCTTGCCTTCCTGAAGAAGAAACAAGCCGCCAACCAAAACTTCCTGTTCGCTTCACCCAAACGCGAGCCCCTCATCAACGCCTTCAACCCCGAGTGGCAAGGCGTCGCTCCCTACACCGTGTTGATCAATCCCGAGGGCGAGATCGTTTACAGCGAAGTAGGCACCATCGATCCCACAGCCTTGAAGCTAAAAATCGTCAGCGAGCTGAACGCCCGCAATCCTTGGTAAACGAAAGTCTCGGTAGCGGCTGCCTGAAGGCTCCTTGGGAGCGAGGACCGCGCCGCCCCACTCCCTCGAGAAAAACCCAAAGCGCGCGAATGCGAAGTGTGTGCCCTAGTCGTTCTTGATCTGGCGGAATTTGATGTGCAGCTCCGCCTCCAATTCCTTGATTCGCTTGAAGTCCCCTTTGGTGATAAAAGCCATGGAAACGCCCTTGCGACCCGCTCGCGCCGTGCGGCCGCTGCGGTGGGTGTAGTACTCGATCTGGTCCGGCAACTGGTGGTGTACCACATAAGCGAGGCCTTCCACGTCGATGCCGCGAGCGGACACGTCGGTCGAGACCAGCACCTCGGCCCGCCCTTTGCGAAATGCCCGCATCACCTTGTCGCGATCCTTTTGCGAAAGGTCGCCCTGCAAAGTCGCTACCTCGAAGCTGCGCTCCTCCAATTCCCTAGCGATGTTCTGCACTCCCGCCTTCGAGCGGCAGAAGACCACGCCCGGACGGCCCTTTTGGGCCTTGATGAAACGGGCGATTTCGTCGGGCTTTTCCTCGATCGTGCAAACCGTAAACCAGTGGTCGATATTCTTGTTGACCGGATTCTTCCGGTCCACC
>JBNKSG010000391.1:0-2545 GCA_050297195.1 Opitutaceae bacterium
GGATTTATTGCGGTTCTTATCCGGAAGAAGGCAACCTGATGCAGCGTCGCGGCACTGAGGACCCAGGCGGGATGGGCAACTATCATGAGTGGGCCTGGTCCTGGCCGGTCAACCGGAGGATTGTCTATAACCGCGCCTCCGTCGACCTGAACGCTCGCGTTCCTAGCGCCCACGCTCTCCTCGTCCAGAGAGAGCACAACCTCAGCCATGCCCGGATCCTCCAAACCGATCCCATGGTAGCCTAGCGCATAGACCCAAACCTGCGTTCCAGAACTCGCGCTCAGCGAGGACGGCAGGTACAGACGTCCCGACCGATCGCTCAGCGTGCTCACCACCCGTATCGATCCATCGCCAGTATCCCTCAATCCAGCGAACGCTCCCGCAATCCCCTTTCCTTGCTCGTTCAAAATCCGAATCTCCGAAA
This sequence comes from Opitutaceae bacterium, assembly GCA_050297195.1. Classification (GTDB taxonomy): domain Bacteria; phylum Verrucomicrobiota; class Verrucomicrobiia; order Opitutales; family Opitutaceae; genus Pelagicoccus. The sequence continues at coordinate 425 of JBNKSG010000391.1, forward strand.
GCCCCCTAGCTTCGATCCGAAAGTCGTAATCGCCTTCCTGCGGAGCGTAACGGTATCCAGAATTCGCCGACAAAGATCCTACCGATAAAAATGTCTCGATGCTATCCACCATCAAATCCAAATCCGAGTTGGCCTCCCGATTATAGCTCACGTGGTTAGCCCTGACGTAGAGATTTCTCTCGGAATCGATCGGACTCTTTCCGCCAGAAGCCCAGGTCGCAATTCCGTCCGAATCCGCTTGGAAGTGGAGAGCATCGATACTGGCTAACTGAGTACTCAACGCGTCGGAGAGCAACTGCTTCTTCCAAACGTCTCCCAACGCATCCTGCAAGCCAGCCAGATCCAATTCCACCAGCCATGGGCTGTAGCCCAACACTGCGAGATAGTCCTTGTTTAGAACCACCTGAGCGTCCTCGTTTTCCCACGAAACCCTTCCCTCCGATTCAATAAGACCCTGAGGGTCAATCACTCCTAGCGCAGCCTGGGGATCAAACCCCAGAACATACTCGCTCATCCCCAATCCTCGAATGGCGCGCAGCCGCTCGCCGACGTCCCTGCTTCGAGCAAAATCGCCATCCACCGGCCATTGCTCTTCGTAAAAAACCCCATCCGCAAGACTTCCTTCCATCGGCGCCCCCAAAGAGACGAAACGCCCCACCAAGTCGTAGACTGCTGAGGTTCTATAGTATTGGTAGTACCGGACCGCAACACCCCCCATGCCATGCCCCAACACATCGACCTTCGTATCGTCGTGGGCATTCGCCAGAATGTTGGCAGCCTGTTCGAACAAGTCCGCCATCGACCGCAAATCGATCAGGTTAGGGACCTCCAAGGTGTAGGTCGGCCGTCCCTGGGCGAGGCGCCCCCCCAAATAATCGGAGTCGTCGAAATCATCGTCCAGATCGGAATCCGCCCAATTCGCGTCCGCAAAAAAACTCGAATTGCCGCCTTGCCCATGAAGCAAAAGCAAGGGTCTTCCCACCAACCCGCTATCGCTTCTCCGAATGAGCTTCGACAACCTGAAGACGCCCGACGAGACGCCCTCCCCATCTTCGTTTCCTTCTTTAAACAAGCGGTACTCGTATTCAGCCGCTGGCCATCTATCCAAGGGAAACAAAATCGCCTCTTCCTCCCAAACGACCTCCCCTTCGGTCACCGTATACCCCTTCACTTCAGACGTATCGCTCAACAAGAGTCGCCCGCCAAGCTCATCGACTTCCATCCTCCATGCGACATTGATCCCCGCTCCGGCCTTGAGCTCAGGCCATTCCGTAGTGCTAGCGGTGTTGATCCTGAATTCAGCGATGTACTCCGCTCCATCTTCTAGAGCCGTATGCGAAAAATCGATCTCAACCTCGAACGCATCGCCATCCGATGCCAGAACCCCACCAAACAAGTCGCGATCTGCGAGCGAACTCGACCAGCTCTGGACGGTGGGATCATCCAAACGGGAGAGATCGAGCGAGAACCAATCGGACTCTTCAATATCGGTTTCGCTCCACGACGCATTTACGCACCAAAAACCAAAACAAGACCCCACAAAAAGGAGTTTCATCAAGTAACATCTAGCTACACCTGCGGACCAATTTCGCATCCTTAACTGAAGGCAAAACCCAGCTACGCCACTGCACATTCAATGCAGAGCACCCAAGTCAGACTCACATACTATCCCGAGTTTGTAACTATATTGCAGCTTCCACAGTTCTCAAGGCATAAGGGAAAAGACTCCACCCCTATAGATGGATAGGACTCTCCCCCAGCCAACCCCACCCACAGCTGAAATCGGAATCCCCGCAAAACATCAAACCGCTACCCGAAAAGCCGCAGCCTCTGGGAAAACAAAGAAGACTCACGGCTCCTCAGCGGTATAGAACGATCGATGAGCCAGCAGATCGAGCTTGTGCATGGCCAAGCCTAGCGCGGCAAAGAGCTCGCCCGCATCTTCGTCCAGCCCACCTGCGAAAACGCGTCGCTGCACGCGCCGAAACCGAGCCCCCACGGAAAGCGCTTCCTCCGTTTCACCCAACTCCCGCAAAAGTCGCCGCACCTTTTCCGCCAATCGACGCCCCTTCGCCACGGTGCGATGGGCCGACTCGTAGGTGATCCGGCCCGAAGTCGCAT
>JBNKSG010000392.1:0-2472 GCA_050297195.1 Opitutaceae bacterium
CGGCACGAAGGCGAGGTTGGTCTGCGGTGCCTGGAACAACCCCTGGCCGAACATCCCGCCGCTGCCGATCGCGATCTGCGACTGGTTCTGGTTGTAGTTGATCGACAGGGTCTGCTCACCGGGGTTGAGGAAGCCGGTGAGAACGATGACGGGCACGTCCGGGTGGACGGCCTTGACGGCTTCGATGACTTGCAGGCCGTCTTTTTTGGGAAGGTGGTAGTCGAGGATGATGAGGTCGTTTGTGTCGGATAGTCCTTTGTGGATGCCGTCGTCTCCGTTGTCGGCTTCGTCGACATCGAACTCGTCCTTCAGGACCTCGCGCATGACCATGCGCAGTGCGGGATCGTCTTCTACGAGTAGTACGTTCTTCTTCATTTTAATTCTCTCCGGTTCCTTGTTGGGCGGTTTGGTAATGTTCTGCCACGAGCTTGATCTGTTGGGAGGGGGCGATCTCGTGGCCTGCGAAAAGGATTGCTAGGGGCTGTCCGAGAACGGAGCGGATCGGGAATTTCGATCCGTGCAGCCAGGTCTTGCCCCAAGAGAGGGTGACGAGTTCGCGGGTTTCGTAGATGGGGCGCTGGCGACCTGCTACGTAGTTGTCGGCGGCCTGGAGGTTGGCGTCATCTTCGAGCCAGAAGATGGGGGGTGCGGAGCTTTTCTCCTTTTCGAAGCTGGGAAGCTTTTGGCGGAGGAGCTGGCGACCTTTGGCGTTGAGGTAGAAGACGTCGTCGCGGGCGAAGTAGGCGAACACGCAGCAGTTGAGGTTTTCGAAGGCGCTGACGTCGGCTTGCAGCAGCTGCTTGGGGACGTCGAAAGCTCGGTCGAGATCTTCGATGGCGCTTTGCAGGGCGTCTGGAAGATTTGCTTGGAGGAGCTTGTCGTGATTTTGCATGTTCGAACGCAGGTTCTATCTGGCTGGATACTCAATGGGTATCATCGTCCGAAACGATCGAAGCTTTAGCGGGAACTACTCACTAGGGAGCGTTCTTTTTCTGGGGTCTTTTGACTAGCTCCGTTTGTGGCATGGCTGGGACTGCCTGGAGTTGGGGCTAGTTTGCTCCGACGTTGAGCGTCCTGCGGGCTTTTTCGAGTAGTTCGCGAGCGTTGAGGATGGCGATTTCGAGCTGGCTTTGGTCGATCTCGAAGGCGCCTTCGATCATGTCGAGGGCCCAGCTATCGCGTCCGTCGTTGCAGCCGATGACGGCTGCTCCCCAGTTGGCCACGTGGAGGGCTCCGGCGAGCTTGCGGTGCTCCTCGGGCGCTTCCATGGGGGTGTACTGGTAGCGGATGGGGATGTAGACTTCCTCGGGGAAGGACCATCCTTCGAGCATCTTGGAACCTGCGAGGGCGTGGTCGAAGCCAAGGGTTTGGCTTTCGGCCTTGTCGAGGCTGAGGCGCTCGGTCTCGACCTTCTTGAAAATGTCGACGTATTGCTCGCCGCAGCCTAAGTGCATGCCGAGCTTCCCGATGTCGTGGAGGAGGCCGAGGGTGTAAGGGAGGCCTTCCATGTCGGTAGCGTCCTTGGCGATCTGGTCCATGATGAGGGCGACCGCGAGGCTGTGCGACCAGAGGCTGCCTTTTCCGATGTCCATGCTTGGAAGGGCGCCGTCGAGGTAGTCTCCGCTGGAGACGAGGTTTACGATGCGGTAGACTTCCTTGATGCCGAGCATGGCTACGGCGTCTTGCAGGTCGGTGACGGGGGAGGGGGGAGAGTAGGCTCCGGAGTTGCTGAGCTTGAGTACGCCGGCCATGATGGCGGCGTCGGTGGAAATGAGTTGGACGATGTCGTTGGCATCGGTGTCAGGATCTTTCATGATCTTGACGAGCTTGGGGAGTACTTCCGGAGCCGGGGGCAGCGTATCCGTTTTTTGAATGAGTTCTTCTACGGTCATGGCTAGGCTAGGCTGAATTTTGAGGTCCCGAGAGGCGTTTTTAGAGTGACTTCTCCGGTGCCGACGTTGAGGTGGATGGTGCGGTTGTTGACGCCGCCGACGTCGGCTTTCACGACTTGGATTCCGAGCGCGTTGATCAGTTTCTTGACCGCGAGGATGTTGCGCTCGCCGATCTTGAACATGTCTGAGCCGGAAATGACGGAGGCGCCTCCGGCTACGAATGCTCGCATACGACGGCGTTCTGCCCGGAGTCCGCAGAGGTTGCGGAACATGATGGGCATGCCGGTATCGGCGAACATGGCGGGTTGTTTCTGGGCTTTTTCGGGGGACAGGGTGGAGTCCGGCAGCATTATATGGATCAGGCCGCCTACTTTGGCGTCCTTGTCATAGACGATGATTCCGACGCAAGAGCCCAGCGCGAAAGTGCTAAGATTGACATTGGCGTTGTTTGAAACTGCCAGATCGCCAACGCCGACTACGACGCGCTGCTGAAAAAGGGATGGGAGGGTAGGGGCTCCGCTCATTAGATCAAAGGTCTGTCTGTGCTAATTTAAGGTGCTGCGTGTAGCGGGGCAGAGGA
>JBNKSG010000393.1:0-2415 GCA_050297195.1 Opitutaceae bacterium
CGAACCGGCGTCAAAACCGCTTCCGCACTGGGCTCGCGGACTCTCGCTACGAATTTCATGAATAATGCAGGCTAGGGCGGGGATGATCGGAATGAGGCAGTGGGGGCGGCGGTTGCGTGGCTTGTTTTTGAGCAAGCAGACGAGGGACGGGTTGGAAGGGGAAATCCGTTTTCACATCGAGATGGAGACGGAAAAATATGTCTCGGAGGGGATGGATCGGGTGGCGGCGCGGAAGAAAGCGTGTTTGGCGTTTGGGGGCCAGAACGCGTTAAGGGAGGAGGTTCGCGACGAGCTCGGTTGGGCGTGGCTGGGGGACTTCGTCCGGGATTTGGGTTTCGGCCTGACTTTTTTGAGCTGCTAGGCTTGTCTTCGGTTCGCGGGGAAACGATGGATGGCGATACGCCGGATGGGGCCGTGTGGTTGGCTCGTTCCCTTTGGGAATCGGCATTTGGGAGCGACGCTTCGGTTTTGGGGCAGATGATCCAGCTGGATGGCAGTGCGTATCGGATCGCTGGAATCGCTTCGCGAGCTGCTGAAGAAGCGGTGGAGGATGTGGCTGTTTTTGCGCGAATTGGCAGGTCCGAACTGTTGGCCAGTCCGAGCGACGAGGCGGCTCGGGGGGGAGAACGTGGGTGTTGTCTGGGCTCGATTGAAGGAAGGAGTGAGCGTTGCTCGAGCGGCGCAGCGCTTGTCCCTGCTCGAAATGCGGTTTCAAGAAAACGCGAGTTCGCTGTATCGAGAAAGCAATGACTTGAATCGGTTCCCTTTTGAAGTGGTGCCGGTGCAGGAGGTTTGAACGGAGTGGACGTGGGAATGGCCTCGGTGGGCGTACGCTTTTTGGCGGCGTATTCGGGGGAATTGTTTCGTCAGCGTTCCGACGGCAGCTTGGGGTTGGAAGCGGTTGGATACGGAGCGGGCGTGTATCCTAATTATGGAGACGCAGTTATCGACTGAGCTCGAAGACCTTGGTGGTGGGGAGGCGTAGTAGGGTGACGTCTACTATGGTGGTGCGGAAGCTTTGGATGAGGGCTTGGATCTTACTGGGGGGTGAGCTTGATGCTGAGGGGCGCGAAGACGATGTCGTCGGACTTGTCCTCGTGGGCTGTGATTTCGAGGTGCGCGGTAGTGACGTTTTCGAGGAGCTCGGTCCACTTTTTGGAGCGCTTGTTGAAGCTTTGGGTACGAAGGTAGAAAGTGATGATGCCTCGGGTCTTCTTGTTGAGGTGCTTGTCTTCGATCATGCGTTCCAGCTTGTTTTTGGAGGTGTTTTCCGGAGTGGACTTTATGGTGATATCGAAGTCTTCGACTGGGGCGCCGAATTGGTCGCGGAGGCGGAAGATGAGCTGGGCGTGTCCTTCGTACTGGCTTTGCTTGTTCCACTCGAGGGCGCTGGAGCGGAGCTTTGCGGCGCGGGCGAAGGTCTTTTGGCGTTGGCCTTCGAAGGCGATGGCGGCAGCTCCGTAGTTGGTTTCGGAATACGGCGTAGCGATGGCGCGTTTGACGAGCGGGACGATTTGGTCGCGGTTCTGGGAGCCGGTGACGATGCCGATCTTGTCGCCGAAGTGGGCGGTTTCGTAGGCGATGGCGTAGGGAACGGCTTGGCGTTCGGAGGCGACGTCGCTGAGGTCGAACTGGTAGATGTCGCTGGTGTCGAGGATCTCGTCTTGGTGGCGTTGCTCGATGAGGGATTGCAGTTGGTCGACGCTGAGGGAGAAGGCGTGGTCGGTGGGGGCGACGCGCAGGAAGTTGTAGTTCAAGTTTCCGGCGGAGGTTCGCACCGTGTTGTCGGAGGAGTCCTCCTTGATGTAGCGGATGGGGATGTGTCGCAGGGCGGCCAGGGTCTGCGAGCCGATGATGCAGAACTCCTGGACTTCGTAGTCGTGGTACATGTCGTTGCCGGCTTCGGTGAAGTGGCTGTGCAGGTCGATGGTTTTGGTGGAGCCGAACTCGAGCTCGTCGAGCACTTTGACCCCGCGGCCGGTCCCTTTGAAGAAGCGGGCCCAGCGCGCCATCTGGCCGCGGCCGATATGGGCGAGGCCGCTGCCGAAGTTTGCCCCGGCGAGGTGGACGAGGTTTTGGATGGGGCAGGGTTTGGGGCTGAAGAGCTTTATCCAGTTTCTCGCTACGAGAGCTCCCGTGCTGTGGATGACGACGTGGAAGCCATTGGCGAGGGTGTCGGCATGGGCGTTGAGGGCGCGTTCCATGGCGAAGCTGATATCGTCGAGCGCTACGCCGTCGCTGAGGGAGATCCAGCGGGAGAGGTTGATGTCGAGGGTTTGGGCTCCGAACTCTTTGCGGAGGTCGGCGGGGAGGGTGCCGTAGGGCGTGTCTTCAAATAAGCTCTTTGCTTGTTCGCGCCCAAATCGAAGCAGCGCAAGGCTGCCAAAGCCTTTCGACACAAGTGTCGGATGGCTT
>JBNKSG010000394.1:0-2409 GCA_050297195.1 Opitutaceae bacterium
GGGATGACGTTCCAGCCAGCCTTGATGCGGGAACTGCTTTACAACGGGCGTACCTTGGAACCGCATGCGGTCGAGGACAAAGGCAAGCAGCTCTTGGCGGTTCTCGTTCTGGGGCGAGGCGGCAAGCTCAAGCTCGAAAAAGTGGAGACCAGCCAAGATACCGGCGGGCAGGAAAAGTTTGGAGATTGTCCGGTTTGCAAAAGTCCGATCGTCGAAGGCAATAAGGGGTACGGCTGCTGCAATTGGAGGAATGGCTGCCGTTTCATTATTTGGAAGCAAGTGGCCCAGCGGCCCATTTCGGCGGACGAGGCCCGAACGCTCCTGGAAAAGGGAGTTACCGAGCCGCTGGATGGGTTTAAGTCCAAGGCGGGCAAGGACTTCAGCGCGAAGCTGAAAATCCAGGGCGACAAGGTTCAGTTCGATTTCAATTAGCCGCAGCTTGCGCTCTATAGATCGAATGAGCTGGGGTGGCGCCTCGCTGCTTTTCGTTTCGCGCGAGAGGCCTTTTTTGTTACTTTGATCGCTATGTCTACTACCTCAGCGCGTTCGCTTCGCAGTTTTCTTGTTGTCGCCATTTCCTTCGGTTTCTTGCTCTGGGCGTTTTCGCAGCCTTCAGGAGGTCCTTATGGGCCGATGCGCTTGGACTACGAGCTTCCGCAAGTGGACGGCACCACTTTCTTCGTCGCTCCCGATGGAAACGCCCAAGAAGCGGGGACGACTATCGAGCATCCAACTTCCATCGAAGCGGCGTTCCAAAAGGCGGTGACGGGAGATGCGATCATTCTAAGAGGCGGGACCTATCGGACGGGAGACCTCGTCTTCAACCAAGGCCTGGTGATCCAGCCCTACGCGAACGAGGTTCCCATCTTGAAGGGAACGAAGATTGCACCAGATTGGGAAGCGCTAAGCGACGGATTGTGGCGAACCAAGTGGGAAACGCTTTTTCCCATGAAGCCTGAGTCTTGGTGGCGTCGCCACCGCGAAGCGGCTCGCACTCCCATGTATCGGTTCAATAACGACATGGTATTTGTGGATGGTCGCATGCTGCAGCAAGTCGGTTGGCCGGGCGAGCTCGACGCGAACACCTTCTACATCGACTACGAGGAAGGCTATGTTTACACGGCCACGGATCCCGCAGGTAAGACCCTTGAAATAACCGCGTTCGACAACGCCCTGACGCGAACGGTCGAGTCGGTGCATGGCATGAAGCCGAGCACGGTTGGCCCGCAGGTGAGAGGGATCATCTTCACCCAGTACGCCTACCGAGCGATCGAGGTCGAAGGGTATGACCCAGAAGAAGTGTCTCCAGAATCCAAGCACGGCAACGACGTGATTGGCTCCGTTTTCGAGCATTGCACCTTTAGCTACTGCTCGCGGGTAGGCGGCTATTTTCGAGGAGACGGTTTGGTTATCCGCAATTGTTTGGTGAGCCATACCAGCACGGAGGGGCTGTTCATCCTCAGTTCCGATGACGTGCTTATCGAGCGAAACATCGTTACGCGCAACAACATGGAGAAGATCACCGGTTATTATGTGACCGCGATAAAGATCTTCAACCAATGCTACCGCGTTACCTGCCGCGAAAACTTGATCATCGATAACGAAGACTCGAGCGGCATCTGGTACGACGTGGGCAACGTCGACGGATTGTTCGTCAATAATTGGATACAAAATACGGATAACGGCTTCTTCTTCGAAATATCCAAGGGGGCAATTTGCGCGGGCAACGTTTTCGTCGATTGCCCGCAGGCTATGTACGTTCTCAACAGCGAGCGGGTGCGGGCTTACCAAAATACGATGGTCAACAGCACCGTAACTTTCGAGCGTACGGAACGCAGCGCGGTGGGAGACCATTTCGATTGGCACCCGGCGAGCGGTCCCAAGGTCGAGGAACGCCACAGCCACGTCTTCATGGGCAACTTGCTATACGCGGACGACAACCACCGCGGGCCCCTGCTGAAATTTCGCCAGCGAGAAGTGCTGCGCGAGCTTCTGACGGAGCCCCAGGTGTCGCTCATCGATGGCAACGTGTACGTGCAGGACGGATACGTGAACGACGGACCGCTTATCGAGTGGAGCCCGACTGGTACCGAAGAGAACTCCGCGCTTCTCGATACGCCTGCGGACTTGCGCTCGTTGCACCCCGCGTTTTCACGAAATTCCCAGTGGTTTGTTGGCTACAATGGCCCGATCTTTACAGGCAAAGAGACGAAACGCTTCGAGCTCCTACCCGAATTCCCCGCAGCCGAGGCCCGTGCCAACTTGCCGGCAGAAGCCTTGGAGGCGCTCTCTTGGTCGAAGCGGGAGGCTTGGCATCCCGGCGCGTTTCCGGTGGCTCCGTAAACCATCGATTTCGGCCCGTTTCCGAAGCGGTCCAATCTGGCTTAAACGCAATGCTCTATAGAAAGG
>JBNKSG010000395.1:0-2386 GCA_050297195.1 Opitutaceae bacterium
AGAGCGAGTGGCTGGTTGCGGAGATCGACGAGAGTGATGGGACCATCGAAGGTTTTTATCCGGAAGTGACTGTGGTCCTGAACGTCGATCACGATCACCACGCTCGCTATAAGTCGGAGTCGGAATACTTCGCAGCCTTTGCGAGGTTGGTGGAACGAACCAGCGGAACGGCTATCGTGGATGCGACCTTGAAGGAGCGACTGCGAGAATCGGCGCCGGCACCTGTAGTGAGCCTCGGGGAAGGTGGTGACGTGGAGTTGACTGCGAAGCCGTCTGGTTCCTCTTGGACGGAACTGAGCTTATCGGGAGCGACCCAGTTGAAGGAGGCGGTAGTCAATCGTAAGGGGCACATGAATGCTGTCGATGCGGCCTTCGCCTTGCTGGCTGCGGAAGCGATGGGGCTTGAGGATCGGATTGGGAAGGTGATCGAATTTACTCCGATCAAGCGTCGCCAACGCTGCTGGTACAACAGTCCGGCAATACAGGTTTTCGAGGACTACGCTCACCATCCGAGAGAGATCGATGCTTTGCTGGACAGCCTTGGCGAAAAGCCCGGTTGGCAGACGGTTGTCGTTTTTCAGGCGCACCGTTATTCGCGCACTCGCGAGCTGAAGGCTGAATTCGCGAGGAGCTTATCCGGTTGTGAGGAGCTGGTTTTGCTCGATGTCTATGCCGCAAGCGAAGAGCCGATCGAAGGCGGGAGCGGACAGGATCTCTACGAGGAATGCCGTAAGCTCATGGATCGCGTGATTTTTATTTCGAGCGTAGTGGATCCCGTTTTAACCTTGAAGGCGAGGGCTCACCAAGGGCCGGTACGGATCGTTTTTCTAGGCGCCGGCCTAGGCGATCAGGTCGCCAAGCGATTGAGCGATGCGCTTGCCGGCGAGGACAAGCGTTGGGGAGCTCTCAATCGCGCTCTGGCGGCGGTATCCAGTTTTTCGACATCGATTCGCGCGGACGAGCCGATGGCGAACAAGACCACGATGCGGGTGGGCGGCGCTGCGGAACGCTATTTCGAGCCAGAGTCGCTGGCTCAATTGGTAGCCGTGTTGAAGGCGTGTCGAAAGGAAGGGATTACGGTTCGTCCGCTGGGACGTGGATCGAATCTTGTCGTTTCGGATGAGGGTGTATCGGGCTTGGTGATACGCCTGAGCCATCCGTACTGGAGTCGCTTCGAGTTGCTGGGCGAAGGCCGCGCTCGTTTAGGAGCAGGGATGCGGATCAAGGCTCTCTGCGGTCAGACAGCCAAGGAAGGGCTGGAAGGTTTCGAGTTTTTGGAAGGCATCCCTGGGAGCTTAGGTGGCGTGCTTCGCATGAACGCGGGGGCGATGGGAGGTTGGGTTTTCGATGTCGTGGAGTCTGTTCGTTACGTAACTTTGAGTGGGGAACTGCTGGAGGCGAAGAAGGGCGATTTGGATTTTGGATACCGGTATTGCCGCGAGCTGGAGTCGGCGATCGCGATCGACGCGGTTTTCGTTTCCAAGAAGAGCGATGCTCGGCAGACGGATATTCGCCGGACGATCGACACTTATCAAAACAAGCGCAAGGAGTCGCAGCCGCGGGAGCCGAGCGCGGGGTGCATCTTCAAGAACCCTGAAGGCGATTCCGCAGGGCGTTTGATCGACGAGCTCGGCTTGAAAGGGGCGGTCGTCGGAGGGGCGGAGATCAGCCACGTGCACGGAAACTTTATCATCAATCGAGGCGGGGCGAGTAGCGCCGACGTCATCGAGCTCGTGAAGTTCGCTCGCAAGGTTGCTCGCGAACGCAAGGGAGTGGAGCTGCATCCGGAGGTGTTGCTCTTTGGATCTAGTTGGGAGGAAGCGTTAAAATGAATACACCGAGAATCGCAGTATTAATGGGAGGAATTTCGGCGGAGCGGGAGGTTTCGCTTGGCTCTGGGAAGGCGGCTGCGGCGGCCTTGTCAAAGCAGTACGAGGTCGACGTTTTCGATGTGCAGTCGTACTCGGAATTGCCGGATGGCTTGGATCCAGAGCGGCATGTCGTGTTTTCTACCTTGCATGGCTCGTTTGGCGAGGATGGCGCGGCGCAGAGATTGTTGGATGAAGCGGGCGTCTACTACGCCGGATGCGATGCGGCCTCGAGCGCTTTGACCTTCGACAAGGTGGCTACGAAGGCGAAGCTGGCAGCTGCGGGAGTTCCGGTACCGATGGAAATCGTATTTGAAGGCGGCGAGGTCCCGCTCGCGTCCACTGTTGTTTCGGTGCTCGGTCCGTCGGTCGTGCTGAAGCCGGTCGCGGAAGGCAGCAGCGTGGGGCTGCAGTTTGCGGAGGGCGAGGAGGAGGTGGCGGATTGCTTGGAGAAGTGCTCTACGGGCCGCTGGCTGGTTGAGCCTCGCATTTTCGGAAAGGAAGTGACGGTTGGCATT
>JBNKSG010000396.1:0-2385 GCA_050297195.1 Opitutaceae bacterium
GTTCTCTTTAGTAAGTTTATGAATGGGAGCAAGTTGGGTTTTTGCAAGTAAAGGGCGTAAGGTGCGGGAGGGGCGATTGTTCCTAAATCGGAACGCAAGATATCCCAAAAATGGGATTTGGGAAAGCAGTCGAGGCATTCGCGGGGGGGCGTCGCACCGAGGACAGCGCTGCATTTCGGTGTTCTTTTGTGTGAGGGGAGCGGCGGGATCTGGGATTGCGTTTGCGAGGGATTGGGCGTTTTAAGCGCTAGGATGCGCTCCCTCAATGCCCAGTTTTTTCTCTTGTTCGGCTCCTTTGCGGCAGTGCAGCCGTATATCGCCTTGCTGTTCAAGGAGCGGGGGTTGAACGAGGAGCAGATCGGGTATGCTATCGGGATTTCGGGCTGGGCGATTATGCTTAGTCCTGCGGTGGTAACTTTGATTGCGGATACGCGGGTGTTGCCGAGCCGCCTCTTGGCGGGACTGAGCGTTTTGACGGCGAGTTCGGTGGTGGCGATGTTGATGTCCTCTGGCTATTGGATGTTGACGGGGTGCTACTTCGCCCTGACGCTTTGCGTGACGGCGATGATGCCTTTGCTGGATGGGGTGACCTTTGGTATCCAGAAGTTGCAGAAGGAGCGGGGCGAGACGCCGTTGGAGTACAGTAAGGTGCGGGTCTGGGGAACGTTTGGATACGTCGGAATCTTGGCTTTGTTGTTTTTTCCTATTCGTATGACGGGCGACGTGAGTTTGTCGATTTGGGCGGGCGTTGCATGTTACTGTATTTTGTTTGTGAATACGTGGATTCTCCCGCAGCGTGGGAAGCGCGAGTTGGTGAAGCGTTCCAAGGGCTTGCCGACAGGGGATGCGGTGAAGGCGTTGTTTGGGCGGCGCACCTTCCTGTTTTCCTTTTCGATGTTTTTGTTGCTGTGCGCCTCGGCCGCGTACCATACGATGTATCCTGTCTACCTCGTGGAGGATTTGGGATTGGCCCGGCATTGGCTGGGGATCGTGATCATGTCTGGGGCTCTGATCGAGGTGTTTTGTATTCTAGGACTGACTCGGCTGGAGAAGCGCTGGGGCTTGCGCTCGGTGATGCTGGCGGGCGTGGCCCTGACGGTGCTGCGCTTTGGGCTGATGTATGCTTTTCCTGTCCTGTGGGTTGCGGTGGGGGCTCAGGTTTTTCACGGAGCGATGATTTGCTCGATGATGGTGATTCCGCCAAATTTCGTGAATGGACTGGCGAGCGAGTCGAATCGGAACTCGATCCAAGGGGTTTATACGATGCTGGTAATCGGCAGTAGTCGTTTTGTGGGTACGGCACTTTCCGGGCACGTCGCGGCATTCGATCAGCGTTCGGTCTATCTCCTGTGCACTGGGTTGGCGGCGGTGGCCTTTGCTTTGCTGTGGAAGGGGTTTTTGAGTGGCGAGGAGGGATGATTGGAGGGGGGCGAGATGGATACGAAAAAGCCGCGGTCCGGTTCGGGGAGCGCGGCTTGGTTGAGCTTTTCGGACCGGGGGGAGCCGGTCCCTCCTGATTCTAGGAGGCTTGGGCCTTCAGGATGTTGAGGGTGCTTTTGAGGGCTCCGGCAACTTCGCTGTCTTTCGCATCGGACTTTTGGATACGTTCGATGGCTTCGGCGACGGTCTTTTCGGCTGACTGGCGCATGACGGGGTCGGGCTTCTCGGAATCGATGTTTTCCTTGATGAACTCGGGTAGGAAGTGTGGCTGCTGGGTGCAGTAGAAGGCGCAACCGAGGTGGAAGAGGTGTTGGGCTGCCTGGCGGAGGCCTTGGGCTCCTTTCTCTTCCCAAAACCTGACGAGCTTGAGTCCGTCTTCGAGCAGGTCGGAGGCTTTGTCGTGGATCTCTGCTTGGGCTTCGGGGGGCTGGTTGCCGATGAGCATGCCGAAGGCGTGGCAGTAGGAGCGTCGGGCGCTGAGGGAGATTTCGGCGGCGACGAGGTGGGTTTCTTCGTTGGGCTCTGCGATCTTGAGGGCGAATTCGGAGGACTTGATGGTCTCTTGAACGGTCTCGTTGGTGGGTTGGGCGCGGCTGAAGAGGTTGGCTCGGTTGGCGTGGGCGGATCCCATCTCGATGACGAGGCGGGGGTCGGACTTGTCCTTGATGCCGGCGAGGACCCTAATGGTTTCGTCGAAGGAGGAGATGGCGAGCTTGAGGTTGGAGGCGTCGGCGCTCCACATGAGGGCACGGCCGAGGCTGGCGCGGACGCTAGCGACGAGGGCTCCGATGGGGGCTTCTTCGAGGGGGAGTCCGTCTACGAATTCGAGGGCCTTTTCATAGGCGTCGATGGTGCGTTGCTCAGGCTTTTGCGGATTGCTTTGGCGGGCATAGGCGTTGCCGAGGTTGAGGTAGGTGGCGGAGAGTTGGTGGCGGTAGCGTGGGG
>JBNKSG010000397.1:0-2268 GCA_050297195.1 Opitutaceae bacterium
GCCGGCACGACCGCTTGCCAATACATCCTCCCCACCGTCATCCGCGAATTCCGCCAGACCTTCCCCGACTGCCAGCTTTCCATCTCGCCCAACAACGCCAAGGAGCTCATGGAGGAGCTTCGCGGAAACGAGATCGACCTCGCGCTCACCCTCTCGCCGCAAGGCAGCGACGACATCGACAGCCAATCCGTCTTCGAGGACAACCTCCAGTTCGCGGTAGCGCCCTCCCATCCATGGGCCAACCGCAAAGTCGCGCCCGGCTCCGAGATCGACGAGCAAAGCTTCGTAACCTACAGCAAGGGCAGCCTGACCTTCGAATCCATCCGCCGCCACTTTCGGGCAGAGGGACATTCCTTCAACAAGGTCATCGAACTCGGCTCCATGGAAGCGATCAAAGAGCTAGTCAAAATAGGGATCGGCGTCGGGATCATCGCCCCATGGGTCGCCCAAAAGGAAATTGCCGAAGGCAGCATCCACCTCCTCTCTCCAAGCCGCAAACAGCTCAAGCGCACCTGGGGCGTCTGCTACCTCAAGGGCCGCCGCCTCTCCCTCATGGAAGAGACCTTCATCGGCCTCTGCGAAAGCGTCTGCGACTGCCTCGAACAGTAGAAACTCGAGCGAGTCGGCATCCCTACCGGAAAGCCCCCCCCAAAAAAAGCTGGCGCGGCTTCTCCGTGAAGCTCCCGATGCCAGCCTTTCCCGCAGCAGCCACCTAAGCGGCTCGGCACCTCACTCCCCTAAAGCGAAGGCAATGTAATAGTTACCCCGTTTCGTTCCCATCTTGCCACCACCGCAAGCCACTGCCACATACTGGCGGCCGTCGACTTCGTAAACGGCTGGCGTCGCATAGGCGCCAACCGGCAACTTGTACTTCCAAAGCTCCTCCCCGCTCGAAGCGTCAAAGGCTCGAAAATAGCCATCCTTGCTCGCTCCGATAAAGAGCAGCCCTCCCGCCGTAACAACCGGCCCGCCATAATTCTCCGTACCCGTGGGCTGGATACCCAACTCAGAGAGTTCCTCGAACTCGCCGAGCGTCGTCTTCCAAACGTACTCGCCGGTATTCATATCGATCGCGTTGAGCGTGCCCCAAGGCGGCTTCACCGCAGGGTAGCCCTTCGAATCGAGCCAACGACGATAGCCCGTATGCGTCCACGGGCGAGCATCCGCCTTCGGCTCTTCCTCCTTAGCTGGCTTCTCCGCATGGCGATCCCCACCATCGCGACTCACCAAATAGTCGACCAAGGCATCGAGATCCCTTTCCTCGAAAAATCCAAACGGAGGCATCACCCCTTTCCCTTGAGCGATCCGGTCCGAAACCTCCGAGCGTGTCATACGATCCTGGATACCGACAAGAGCAGGAACGTTCTGGGCCAAGCTTCCTTCGCGATCCGCCCCGTGGCAGCCCGCGCAGTTTTGCATAAAGATCCGCTGGCCTTCGCTCTCCGCCGCCGTCGCGTCCACCATCGTCAGGATCCACGGCATCTCGTTCCCGTTCACATACAAGATCCCGTTCGGGTCCACTGCGGCTCCGCCCCACTCTCCCCCTCCATCAAAGCCGGGGAAGATGATCGTTCCCTCCTTGCTCGGCGGCATGAAGGGCATGTGCGGACGCACCGTCACGAAGCGATCCATCACCTCCCGATGCGACTCGGGAGAAATATCCGTAATCTGGTCCGCCGAAAAGAGCTGCCGGGCAAAGGGAGCCGGCTTGGTTGGAAGCGGCTGCGTCGGCCACGCTTGCTCGCCTCTCAGATCCGACCACGGCACCGGCACTTTCTCGATCGGGAACAGCGGCTCGCCCGTGACGCGATTGAAGAGAAAGAGATGTCCCGACTTCGTAATCTGCGCTACTGCGGGAATCGCCTCCCCGTCTCGACGTACCGTCAGCAGGTTCGGAGGAGCCGGCAGGTCCCGGTCCCACAAGTCGTGGTGCACGAACTGGTAGTGCCAAATCCGCTCGCCAGTAGACGCGTTCAGAGCAATCAGGCAATTCGCAAACAGGTTTTGTCCGATCCGCTCGCCACCCCAGAAATCGAAAGCCGCCGAACCTGTCGGACAGTATACGATCCCCCGCTCCACATCCACGCTCATACCCGCCCAGACATTGGCACCGCCCACGCTCTTGTACGCTTCCGGCGGCCAAGTCTCGTAACCGACCTCGCCCGGTTGCGGAATCGTATTGAACCGCCAAACGAGTTCGCCCGTGCGAACATTGTAAGCACGAATCGGCCCGGGAGCCGCCGGAGCGGGACCTTCGCCCAGACGCAT
>JBNKSG010000398.1:0-2263 GCA_050297195.1 Opitutaceae bacterium
CCCAGCCAGAGGCGAAGCACCAGGAACGCGAAGGACGCGCCGAGAGCGTCGAGTTGGAAGGGAGATCCTAGGGATTTTTCTTTGGTCATCGTATTTTGTCTAAGATTGGGGGGATGGAGATTTTCATACCATGATTAGCAATGCTTAAGTCAGATAGGCAGAGCAGAGAATGAGGTCCAACAGGAATTGCAACAGATGGTAGAAATGTAGTCCACTATAAGTCGAATTCATTGCCTAAATTAGAGGGTCATCCCAGAGACCTACCCCTCGAAGATTTCAGCGATGAGGTGACGGTATTTTTCGTCCACGATATGCCGCTTGATCTTGAAGGTATTGGTCATCTCGTCACCGACCTCGAAAGCCTTGTCCAGCAGTCGCAGGTCGTGCAAGTGCTCGTACTTCTTGAAGCCATTGTCAGGCGATATCAAACGCTTCGCTTCTGCTCTGATCATGCTTGCTACGTCCTTGTTCGCCACCAGTTCCGCAAGTGAACCCGCCTTGATCCCCTCCGCCTCGAAGCCTTCGAACGAGGGCACGACCAAAGCTCCGAGGTGCTTCCGGTCCTGGCCAACCACCATGCATTGGTCCACCAAGCTCGACTCGCAAAGCTTCGCTTCGATGGGGATCGGCTCAAGGTTTTCGCCGTTGAGCAACACGATCGTATCCTTAGAGCGCCCCACAATCTTGAGGCAATTGTTGAAGGTATACATGCCGATGTCGCCGGTGTTGAACCAACCATCCTTCAATACGCGCGAAGTCGCCTCCGGATTCTTGTAGTACCCCTTCATTACTTGGGGCCCCTTGAGATGGATCTCACCTTTGAGCCCGCGACCCTCCCCTTTCCTGGACGGATCTGGATAAAGAATCTCTTCGGTATTGAGGTCTATGATACGAAGTTCGGTTTCCGGATAGAGAGGTCCAACCGTACCGATCACCAGACGCTCCAAGGTACGCACCGCAGCGACGGGAGAGGTCTCAGTCAGGCCGTAGCCTTCCCGGACTGGGATACCGATGTAGTTGAAAAACTCGTCGACATGAGGCTGCAAGGCTCCACCACCGGATACGGTTCCCTTAAAGCTACCACCCACAACTTGTCTCAGCTTTTCCAATACGACTGCATTCAAGGCCACGTAAAGCGGCAGGAACACCAAAATTTTCAAAGCGCCAGCCAACGCCTTCACGCCCGTCTCGCCCCAGCCACGCCCCTCGAGGTCAAGCTCCTTTCCCTGGAAGAAAAAAAGCGATCCCTTAACCATGCGCGAGCTGAAGTAGGCCGCGCGGAAAAGCGCCCGACGAATCCAGTGCGACTGGCTCACGTTCTTCTTGATCTTCAGGTACAGGTTTTCCCAAAGGCGGGGAGCCGACGCCATAATGGTCGGCTTCACGGCCCTCAGGTCGTCGCCCAAAGTCCTTAAGCTCGTGAAGTAGGTGCAGCAACCGTTGCTCACCGCAATCATGTGAAAGATCCGCTCATAGCTGTGCCAGATCGGGAGGATCGAAAGCAAGCGATCGTCCGGCTCGAGCGGAAACGGAAGATTGCGAACCTGGGAGGCCATGTTGGCATGGGTCAGCTGCACACCCTTGGGCGTTCCCGTAGTCCCGGAAGTGTAGATTACCGTAAATAAATCCTCTGGCCTGATCTGGGCCATGCGCTCCTCGATCTGGCGATCGCCCTCCTCCCTCAAGGCCTTGCCCCGAGCGACCAGATCGTAGAGTCTCAAAACTCCTTTGGGCGCTTCCCCGTTCGGATCCATCAGGATGAGGTGAGTCACCTTGTCGAGCTTCGGCATGATGCGGATCACACGCTGCAGCAAACGCGCGTTTTCCACGAAAACGACCTTCGCATCCGAATGCTCCAGGATGTATTCAATTTCCTGATTCGTCACATCCGTGCCACGCGGCACATCCGCGGCCCCGCACATCAGGATAGCGTAGTCCGCGATGTTCCACTCCACCCGGTTGTCCGCCAACAGCCCAACGTGGTCGCGCGCGTCCACCCCGAGCTCGATCAAGGCCGTTCCTAAGTAGAGGCCGAAATCGTAGAGATCCCGGTAGCTGACCGGCTTGTAAACACCTTTGCGAATCCGAGATGCAAAGGCCGGCCTATCGCCATAACGCTCCGCCGCTAGGCGGTACATTTCCGCTAGGTTGTCTGCTGCAATACCTTGAAACTTCATTAATGCGTGGGATACGGAGGGAGCAACAATGAGTGAGCGGCCGCCCCCCCACTTTCAAGCAAGAAGGCACGCTTATTGACGCTCCA
>JBNKSG010000399.1:0-2213 GCA_050297195.1 Opitutaceae bacterium
TCGAAGGCGCAATGGAAAGCGCTTTTGATCCTGAACGTGGCCCTGACCATTCCATCCCGTATCGTGATCGGGATGCTGGTGGACAAGTTTGGTCCACGTCACGTGTACAGTGGCCTTCTGGTGGCCGCGGGCGGGCTGTGTTTCTTTTTCTCCATGGCGAGCAGTTACGAGATGCTGGCCTTGGCCCGTCTCATGATGGGATTCATCGGTGCTGGTTTCGTGATTGGCATCCGTATGATTGGCGAATGGTTTCCGGCCAAGACGGTTGGTCTGGCGGAAGGCATATACGGAGGCTGGGGCAATTTCGGTTCCGCCGCCGCGGCCTGGACGCTTCCCACGCTGATGCTCTTTTTCGGCGGCCCAGATGGATGGCGTTATGCGGTACTGACGACCGGCGCGATCTCGGCGGTTTACGGGATCTTCTTCTTTTGGAAGGCCCGCAACACTCCCAAGGGATCGACCTACTTTAAGCCGAAGAAGTCCGGTGGGCTGGAGGTCACTTCCAAGCGCGATTTCTATTTCCTGATTGGCATGACAGTCCCGATGTACGCCTGCTTGGCGGTGCTCGCTTGGAAGCTTTCCCCGTCGGGAGTGGCCTTGCTCAGCCAAGGCGCGACCTACGGGATCTACGCGGCGCTTGCGGCGCTCTTCATTGTGCAGGTCACATCCATTTATAAGGTGAACAAGGAAATGCTGCAGAATGGAGTGGACGATCATCAGCGCTACAAGTTCAAGCAAGTCGCGATTCTCGATATCAACTACTTCGTGACCTTTGGATCGGAGCTCGCGGTTGTATCCATGTTGCCAGGATTCTTCATGGATACGTTTGGTCTGACGCCTCAGATGGCTGGGCTTTTTGGTGGCGGATTCGCTTTGATGAATCTTCTCGCTCGTCCGATCGGTGGACTGGTATCCGATAAGTTTGGACGCCGCGCGACGATGCTGATCCTGATCTGCGGCTTGGCGGTCGGTTACTTCGTGATGGGCATGGTCGATGGGACGTGGCCGCTGTTGCTGGCGGTGGCAGCTACCATGTTGTGCTCCTTTTTCGTGCAGTCCGGCGAGGGCGCTGTTTTCGCCATCGTGCCACTGGTCAAGCGCCGCCTCTCCGGCCAGATCGCCGGAATGGTGGGCGCTTACGGAAACGTTGGCGCGGTGACCTTCCTGACCATCTACAGTTTCGTGGACGCATCGACGTTCTTCATGGTGATCGGATGTTCGTCCGCCCTCGCATTTGCTGCCTCCTTCTTCCTCGAAGAGCCGCAGGGCCACACGGTCGAGGTGCTCGAGGACGGCACGGTGCAGAAGATCGAGGTCGCTTAGGCGACTGTTTACTTTTAGGTATGTAGTTTAGTTTATTGAAATTGCGGCGGGCGCTCCCGAAAGGGGGCGCCCGTTGCTGTTGTTTTTTCAGTTTCGATTTCCCAAAGAGGCAGGTAACAATAGGTCTCAAAGCGAAAACGCTTCTTTCCCCATGCCCCATTCCAATATCCAAATCCAGTCTGCGCTTAAGATCGAAGCGGGCATGTCCAGCGATGCTGGGCCGAACGAGCAAAACGACGATTGCTTAGGAGTGCGGGTTCCCGAAGGCGTGGAGCTGGGCACTAAGGGAGTGTCGGCCGTGATCGCCGACGGCGTGAGCGCGGCTGAGCATGGGAAGCAGGCGGCGGAGATTTGCGTGCAAGGCTTCTTGAACGACTACTACGACGCCCCGGAGGCTTGGACCGTCGCGACCTGTGGCAACAAGGTGCTTCAATCCTTGAACCGCTGGCTTTACGGCCTGGGGCAGAGCAATTCGCGAGATGGTCGCGGCTATGTCACGACTATGACTTCGCTGGTCTTCAAAGGCGAGAGCGCCCATATCTTCCACGTTGGGGATACGCGTATCTATCGGCTGAGGGGCAGTGATTTCGTACAGGTCACCCGCGACCATTCCTTCAGCTACGGAAAGGGAGGATCGGGGTTGGCTCGGGCGATGGGAATGGATACCGGCTTGGATGTCGAAACGTCCAACTTCACTGTGGAAGTGGGGGACCGTTATTTGCTGACGACGGATGGTATCCACGGATTTCTTACGGACTCGGTTCTGAAGGAGTCGGTGGTGGCTGCGGCCAACGGCGGTTTCGATGGAGCATGCGAGGCGCTTTGCCAAAAGGCGCTTGAGGCGGAGAGCAACGACAATTGCTCTGCGATTTTGATTGAAGTGCAGGGCG
>JBNKSG010000400.1:0-2158 GCA_050297195.1 Opitutaceae bacterium
TGAGGTCGTTCGAGTTACCGACTTGGTAGCGCACCATGCGAATGGAAAGGTCAAAGTGCGAAAGCCAAAACCCCATCAGGTCCGAGTTCCCAAAATGGAAGGTCCCGTGCAACGCCTGCTCCTTCGCCTTGGTCAATCCCGCCAAGCGCTCCTTCGAGCCGTCGTCCGAATGAAACTCAGGCTGGCTCCCGCCGGCCGCATCGAAGCGACGCACCAAAAACTCAGAAAACTCCGCGAAGTGCCTCCAACTATCCCGCCATGTCGATGGGCGCCCCAGCGCATGCGTCAAAAACGCCCTCGAGCTGCGGCGTTCCTTCGTCATCAACGCCATCGCCACCAAGGAGCTGACTCTCAGCACGAAACGCATCACCGGCCAGGGCAAAATCCGACTGACCAAGTAAATCAATGCGTAGCCCCAAGTCGGCCCTGGGTTGCGCCTCACCTGCGTTTCGGGAGAACTCATTTCCAGTCGATATGTATCCACGCGTCCATGGCGAACGACGGCACGCGAATCGATCGGCGCTCTCCTATCCCCCGGCCGAGTTCAGAAAACGGCACATCCTCCGCCGCAGCTAAAGACTTGCCACGTTCGATGGACACAGTCCCCAGACCTTCCCCGCCACGGCTAAGTCGCAAGCCAAAAGCAAAGGACTCGCCGCTGGCCAAGCCAAACGGCACCAACCAATCGCCGCGTTCCTCGCCGCCCAGCAGTACCACCTCCTCCTCTCCAAGCAGGAAGCAGTTCTCCAAGGCCTTCCCCAACAGGAATCGCTCGCTCGTGATCGGATAGAAGCGATCCACCGCCTGCTTGCCCGGGATCAAGGCCTGCTCCACCGCGCTCGGATGAATCGAGCTCTGGAACAAAGCCGGACTCGCCTGCGGAAAACTGTCGATAAATCGCTCCAGCGACTCCGATTCCCCAAAAGCCGAGGCGTACACGACCGGCACGTTCCGATTCGAACCCAGTTTCTGGATACACACGCCGACCATCATGCCTAGATGAGTCATACGACGAGCCGATCGACCAGGATAAAAATCCTTGTAACGGCTACGCGCCTCCGTCGCCTGATCGTCCTCACCGTCGAGGAAAACGGCGGCGTCAATCGTAAAAGCCTCTTCATTCATAGCTCACAAAACACCCCGCATGGGCGCCTCCAAACGCGTTGCTGAAAAGGACCATCGCATCGAAATCGCCCGTCTTTAGATTATCTACAGCGACCGTAGGAGTCATAGTCGGAGCGGAGGTTCCCACAGTACCGGCCGCGCTCCCGAGCTTCACCGCCTCGAGCGCGATCGCAAGCTCCACCACGCCACAGCTTCCTAAAGTATGGCCGATGCTGCCCTTCCAAGCCACCAGCGGACTCTCGGGCAGTACCTCGCAAAACGATTCGGCTTCCAGCCGTCCTGCTTCCAAGGTGCCGGTCCCGTGCCCCTTGACCCAAACTTTTCGCCCGCCCGCAACCTGCTTCGCCCAATTGGCTAGCGCCTTGAAACCGCTGCCTTCCGGGTCGTTCGCGGTAAAGTGGTACATTTCGTTGTAGAGAAAGTTCGACTCTATCCGAGCAGGAGCCTCGGATCTCGAAAGCACGACAAATCCTGCCCCGTCCCCAAGGGCAATCGATCCCGTCTCGCGATCCTGATACGGAGCCGGAAACTGTTCGTTCAGAATCTTCAGCGAATGAAAGCCACCTGCCACAAAGGGGCTGATGTAGTCGAAACTGAATACCAACGCCTTCTCGGCCACCCCGTTCTGCAAATAACGCGAAGCCATCTCAATGCCAAGGTGGGCGGTCACGCAGGCGTGAGACAAGGCGATAACATTCTCACCCCAGCCGTACCTGTTTTTCAAATACCCGAGGCTTTTAGCAGGGGTGCCAATAGTGAGAAAGCGATCGTCCCCACTCCTTCGATAACCGTATAGGCTTCCGACATCGAAATTGCTGCTGGTTACAAAAACTGGATACTTCGCGGAGCCCCAATTGCAGTTGGGGATCCCTGCGGCGAGCTCGTCCAGCATCCCGCTCCAGCGAGGTGGAACGGTTTCGTCATACCCATTCGAATACGCTAAGGGCACGAGATCTCCACCATCCTTGCCCAACACTGGAGTCGACTTCAACGCTACTTCGCCTCGCAGTAACCCCTCGCAACTTTGCCGGGC
>JBNKSG010000401.1:0-2136 GCA_050297195.1 Opitutaceae bacterium
GCCATCACCCGGCGGGCAAATTTCCGCACGGCGCTTTCCGGGTCGATTCCCTTCAAGCGGCAAGCTGCGGCGATCTCAAAAAGGATATGTCCCGCCGCTTCCTCGTCCAACTCCTCAGCCATCGCCTCGATCGCTTCCATGTCTACGGATTCGCCCACCGGCAGCGCCTTTTTCTTGATTTGCTTGAAGACATCGTAGGCAAAAAGCAGGGCTGGCAACGCTGGCGGCAGATCCTTGAACTGCGAAGCGCTGACAGGCTTGTTCGCCTTTTCCGTGGCCTTGATCTCGTCCCACTGCTTGAGAACCGCTTCCGAATTGTTGAGATCGACATCCCCGAAAACATGCGGGTGGCGACGCACGAGCTTCTCGTTAATCTCCGCCGCGACCGCCTCGAAATCGAAATGCCCCGCCTCTTTGGCGAGCTGAGCATGGAAAACCACTTGCAGCAAAACATCACCCAACTCCTCGCGCATGTGCGCCATATCGAGCTTGTCGATTGTCTCCAACAATTCGCTACACTCGTCGACCAAGCACTGGGCGATCGACTGATGATCCTGTTCGATGTCCCACGGGCAACCTCCCGGTCCCCGCAAACGGGCCATCGTTTCTACCAATTCTTCAATTGCACTCACGAGCGCCATCAAGCCCTCCGGCGATGCTCAAGGCAATAATGGAATCTTAGCTCGCCCGAGCAATGGGAAGCCGAGGGCTATTCCCGCAGCGATGGCATGTCCGCTCCGGGGAAATCGTCTGGCACTTCGCGGGTCACCTCTCCCGTGGCCGTCCATTCCAGGCCGCGCAAGAGCGTTTCCAGGAAGCCCACGCACTTCACCGCCGGCGGCGGCTCCGCGTCTTGAGCGCCGACGTGACCAAGCGTCGTATGGAAAATGCGGCCCTTGCCATACTCGATGCTCATCAACATCGGCTCGTTCTCGCCCGTGCCATTCTCGATTTCCGGGGTGGCGATCGCTGTAGCCAACACCGTCAGGTTCTTGGCAGGCCCGCGAAGCTGGCTGTACTGCTCGTCGATGGCGTGCAACCAAGCCTCTGGCAATCCGCGCATGATCGGATGCTCAGGGCTACGCGTCTCCACCAGGTACTCGAAAGGCTCGGGATGCAACGCTTCACCCGGCCCATCGTCCAACACCATCGCACCTTTCCGCCAGCGTACCCTGACCCCCGATTCGTCGTCGCGGCCAGCCCAGCCACCCACGCCAATCATTTCGTTGAAGGCGACCCAGTCCGGAAAGGCGTTGTCGGTCGCGTGAAACGAAACCATGCCTCCCCCCGCTCGCATGTATTCCTCGAAAGCCTGCTTGCACGCTTCGGGCCAGCCGTCTCCCTCGTAATCGAGCAAAACCGCATCGTAGTCGCTCCAAGCGGGAGCGAACCCCGAAAAGTCGTCTCCTTCCGCCGGCGAAACCAACGTATCCAATTCGAACATACCATCCTCGCTCACCGCTCTTGCAAGAGCTTGGCTGCTCACCTGCCAATTGTGCCACTCGTTAGATTGACCTGTCAGCAGGAGGACCTTGATTCTCGAAGCGTTGGAATCTTGCATCGCTACTGCATTCTAGGAGCAATGGGCCGCTGCGCCAGACCTTTTTGCCGAGCGTCCTTCTTCGCTTCTAGCTCCGAGCCTCTTGAATGACTTGATCCGTCCAGACCATAGCTTCCTCGAGCTCGTCGAAAAGCCGGTGAGGGAGGTTACGCACCGCGTGACTCTCCAGCTCGAAGAAACTGCTCGTGGGGTTCGTGTAGCTTACCACTGCAAAAGAGCTCCAATGTATCCCCACGGTTCCGCAAAGGCCTCGTCCGAGATGTCACCTATCCAGCCTAAGAAACTTGCAGCATCGAAGCCCATGCTCGCGTAGCTGTTCATGGTAGCAACCAGGAAACGCTCATAGACATCGACCGTCCCATGCGCATTTGAAACGCTACTCACTAGCTCGAAACGGAGCATACGGGCCAATCAAATTCCTCACGCGACAAATGCAAGCGCGCAGCGAGCTCAGAGTCATCGGCCCGAAAAATCACTATCGACTCGACCCCAACTCGCCGCCTCACTATCCACCGCATCATTCCACTTCACAAAGCCATGTCAGAAAAAACACCTCTCGTCGGAATCATAATGGG
>JBNKSG010000402.1:0-2071 GCA_050297195.1 Opitutaceae bacterium
TTCAGAAACCAACACCAGCCTTATGAGGCTGGCTCGCACAACCCGATTCTTCGTGCCTCTTTCTGGCTAAAAAAAACTGGGGACCACCCCGCAAGCTCCCCAGCAGTTCACGCGGACCTCCGGCAAAACTACGACGCGCCGCAAGACCCCCGACCCCTTCAATGGGACACCAACCAGCGCCGGATCAGATCCAAAACCTTCGTCTTGCTTGCCGTGGGAAGCTTCACCGACGGCTTCCCGTCCACCAATACCAGGTACTGCCTTGGTTCCGTGGCATAATAGGTCGAATACAAGTCCACCTTAAAGCCCTTCTTCGAACGGTGGTCGGTCACCTCGACCGAATAGCGAAGCTCGCTCCCATACGGCAAAGTAACCTCTTGCAATTCCGGATCCTCAACCACAGCTTCTACCTAAGCACCATTTTGTAAACGTAAAATTTACGCCCCCGTAAATTTTCCCGTTAATTAACCCACAAATTAAGCGTCGCTCAATAACACTGTTCTGCAAAACAAACCTATGAAATCAGCAGTTGATGGATACGAAAAATCGCCCTTCTACTTTCAAGAAAAGGAAGGCGGTTCTAGCCGTCTGGTTGCATGGGTTGGTGACGAACGATCCCAAGAAAATGCATTCTTCGATCTCCTCGAAGTCATCGGTGATCGAATAGACTACCTCCTAAAGGAAGGTGACGGTTTTGATGAAGAAGAAATCAAGTGGAAGTGTCTCCAGGGAGGAATCCTCCATTCGGAATTGGTTCAGGTTATCGAAAGAAACAAAGAATGGTTCTTTGGAGATGGAGGCTTTCAGTTCTGTGCGAGAATCGCCGAGCATTCCGACTATTTTGCGTACGACGATCACGGAATTTTCTGGATCTACTCGGATATTCCTGAATTCAGAATCGTACTAGAAGAGAATGGATTTGAAGAACGAGAAGACGATTTGATCACTTCTACAGGTCATTGGCACGTTCATCCGAAAGATCCTGAAATCAAAGCAGAGAAGTTCAGATCCGACCTTGTCGCATCAAGCGTTTACACAAATGAAAACTAAGCAGAACCAGGCAGTCGATACAACTCCGGCCAAGCGCTCCGCGCATGGCCTCCGCGTATCACTTTGACGTTCTCCAAATAAGAATGAACGAATTCCTCAAATCCTACGCGTATTCAAATTTCAACCATTCGGACGAACTGTTGAAAGCGATTCGGGGCGGAGACATCGAAAAGCCACAGTCCGCCGATCTCAAAAGGCATTGATTCGAGTTCCCTGCGAGAGACCTACAAAAGAAGAAAAGATCATCTATCGAGATACTCGACGAAGCATTCGGAATCATTGCGAAATGACATTTCAAACCTCCTAGAAGGAATCGACGAATCGAAAGAAGAAAAGATTACCACATGGAGTTTCAGAGCTTCACTTGGAATTTCGTACTCAGTCTTCGTAGGTTCGAAGAGCAACCAAGTACTTGGATGTATCAAAGCAAAGGATAAGACTCGTGTTTCAGAGGAAGAATGGAAAGAAATATGGGGAGAACCAGACGGTGGTCACAATTCCGGCAGCTCCGCCGCCTCCATCGTGACACCTTAGCGTTCGACAAAGAAAATGGAATTCGAAGCAACCCTATCAGCAACATTTCTAAAGAAGTCCCACTTTCGCAGACTTTTCAAAAGATGGCCGGGGCTTGCCACCGCATTTTCCATGATATTGGTCGCCGTACTTACCGATGAAACTGAAAACGGACTGGGAACTATTTCGGTTATCGGCCTATCAGCGATTGGGCTCTTCGTAGTCATCTACACGACCGCTTGGGGGCAGAGATTGAGGATGATCAACGATTGGGATGAAAAACAAGGAAACAATCCCGTCACTTACAAGTTGAGCGAACACGACATCGAAACTGAATCTAGGATTGGATCTACAAAGCTAAAGTGGTCAGCCTTTAAAAAACTAAAAATCAACAAACTGGATACCCTGTTGGAGTTTACGCAACCCGGAGCACTTACACTTCCAACCAATCAACTAAGCAAAGAAGTTCTCGATTATTTGATTGATCGATTCCAGGCAAATAAGCTCA
>JBNKSG010000403.1:0-1981 GCA_050297195.1 Opitutaceae bacterium
CGACAAGGTGGCCGTTCTCTTAGTGCGCTTTTCGGAGTTGTCCGATTCGCTTACGAACGAGGCAAATTCCACTTGGGACGCTTGGACGGAAGATTCCCAGGGGAAAAGTGGAACGGGGGTGTCTACCTTTACTGGAAACGTGGCGCGTTCGGACTCGATCTTCGCCCAGATCGACGGAGTCATTGCTTCGTTGGAGTTGGACGCGTGTAGTCTTCGATTCCAAGAGATGATTGCCTCCTTTGGAGCTTTGCGGAGCGAGATAGAAGGTTATCGGAGTTTAGTGATCGGCGCGGGGCGGGCGGAAAACAATTGGCCGACGGTGGTAGAGTACAAGAAAGCGATCGAGTCGGTGGTTGTGAAGATTCCATTGTTGAGCGGAGAGACTACGAATGGAGAGTTGCTCAGGCGCATGGTGGTGGCGGGGACTTTGGTTCGTTTCAAGCTTGAGTACACGTCCGAGGCGGGCGCGTTGCTCTATTGGCTTCAGAACGATTTGGTTACCCAAGAATCGCGAATCATGAGTTCGGCCTTCTTGAAACTGGCTAGGGAGCAATTGGTGACCTTGCAGCATTTCTCGACGGAGTCGGTCCACGAGGAAATCGTGGCGTCGCTGGATAACGAAGACTTGGCGGTTTTCTTCGCCGCGTGCGATGAAGTCGTAGCGTCAGGAAAGAATGATGACCCGATTGAGGTTGATGGTTCTACGGCCTATCTCGAAGAGGTCAGCGCGGCTATCAAAGCTTTGGATGAAGGGGTCGATACTTGTATCGAGTTTGCGGGTTCGGAGATACTGGCTTTTACCCATGATGAGATTTCCAAGGCGTCGTGGGCTCGAACTCGCTCGCTGATTTTAGGTCTGCTTTGCTTGGTCGCCTGCGCGTTTTTGGGATTGGTTTTCGCGGGACGTATTAGTCGAACGGTACGTGCCGTGGCGGAAACGCTCTACAATGACGCGCAAAAGGGCTGGGAACATGCGACGCTGTTCGAGCGCTCCAGCGCGACGTTGGCGGACGGGGGTGCCAAGCAAGCGGCTTCGATCGAACAAATCAGCGCTTCTATGACCGAGATGGCAGCGAGTTCGCGTGACAATATCGATTCGTTGGATCGAGCTCAGCAAAAGGGAGAAAAGGCGAATTGTTCGGCTGTGAAGGGGAAAGCGGAGATGGAGAATTTGCTCTCGGTAATGGTCGGGATGGGCGAGTCCAGTCGGCAGATTTCCGAAATCACCAAAACGATCGAGGAGATCGCGTTTCAAACCAACATCCTTGCTTTGAACGCGGCAGTGGAAGCGGCTCGGGCTGGGGAGGCTGGAGCTGGATTTGCGGTGGTCGCGGACGAGGTGAGATCCTTGGCCCAAAAGAGCGCGGCATCGGCGACTTCGACTCGCGACCAGATCGAGCAAGCGATTGAGAGAATTGGAAAGGGGGAGGAGATTAGCCGCTGCGTGGACCGGGATCTTGACGAGATCTTGAGCAATACCGATGAGCTGAAGGCGGAGATCGACAGTATCAGTGGAGTGTCGCAGCAGCAGTGCCTAGCGATCGAACAGGTTTCGATTGCGATCGCTAGTATTGATTCCGTGACTCAGGAAAACGCTTCGAGCTCGGAAGAGATGGCGAGTACGGCTATGCTTGTCCGCGAAACGTCCAACACGATTTTAGAAAATACCAAGAAGCTTGAAGCCCTCTGTGGCCATGCTCGGGAATCGGATGGCAACGCTTCCTTCGAGGCGCCTCGCCGCCCAAATCGTCCGGCTCCAGCTCCGGCTTCCGAACGGGCTGAGGTTGATCTTTGGAACTAGCGAGAGCTTGGGGCGGCGTTAGGGCGTGTCTTCAAATAAGCTCAAAGCTGGCAGGACCCCATTTTTCGAGGAACAAGGCGGCCAAATGGCGGCTGGGCCGAGACCCTGTCCCATTTGGCGTACCGAGGCGCGCAGCGACGACAGCGAAGCGAACAACACGCAGATCCTCGAAAAATGGGA
>JBNKSG010000404.1:0-1949 GCA_050297195.1 Opitutaceae bacterium
TCAGCCTAACGTTCCCCTGCCAGACGAGTCTTCTCTCTGGATGGAATCGTGGATGAAGGAGATCGAGGACTCGCTCGCGGACGTGACCGAGTACTTTCTATTACCCGGAGGGAACGCGATTTCGGCTCAGTGCCACATGGTCCGCACCGTTGCCCGCAGAGCGGAGCGTCGCCTTGTCACGCTCAACAAAATCGATCCGGTGTCGCCCAGTATCCTCAAGTTCGTGAATCGTCTGTCGGACCTCGCCTTCAAGCTCGCCCGCCAGGAAACGCATCGCAAAGGACTGACCGAAGATCGCTGGCGCTTGTTTCGGCCGGAGCGATGAAGGCCATTTCCATTTTGGGAACTTCATCCAACGCTGGAAAGAGTTGGGTGGCGACGGCGCTGTGCGCTTGGCTGCGTCAGCGGGGCGTGAAGGTCGCTCCCTTCAAGGCTCAGAACATGGCGAACAACGCTTTTGCGACCTTGAGCGGCGGCGAAATTGGAGTGGCTCAGGCGGTGCAGGCGGAAGCGTGTGGCTTGACGCCACGCGTGGAGATGAATCCGATTTTGCTGAAGCCGAATGGACGGGACGGCTCTCAGATCGTGCGCTTAGGGGTTGCTGGCGAAACCTCGACGGCACGGGACTACTATCGGAGCATCGAGGAGAATTGGACCACGGTCCGCGGGACGCTGGATGGCTGGAAGTCGGAATGCGAGGTCCTCGTGATGGAAGGCGCGGGCAGTCCAGTGGAGCTGAATCTCATGGATCGGGACATCGTTAATCTGCGCCCGGTGGAGTATCTCAATGGTCGGTGGCTGCTTGTATCCAATATCGAATACGGTGGTGTCTTTGCTCAGATTTTGGGGGCATGGAGCTTGTTGCCGGAGGCTATGCGAGCGAAAGGCCTAGGCGTAGTGGTGAACCGATTTCGTGGGGACTTGAGCTTATTCGAAGGGGCGAAGACGGAGATCGAGTCGAGGATAGAGCTGCCGTACCTTGGTGTTCTGCCATTGGATTCGCGATGGGCGATCGACGATGAAGATAGCTTGAACGCTTGTTCGGAATCGCCGCGATCGGGGCTGCCCTACATTGCGTGGATCAAGTATCCAAGAATTTCGAACAGCCAGGACCAGTTGCCTTGGAGAAACGACGAGGGCGTGCAGTGCGTTTGGACCGAGTCGCCTGAAGTGGTAAGCCAGGCAGTGGCTGTTGTGTTGCCGGGAAGTAAGAACACGCTCGAGGACTTGGAATGGTTGAAAGAGCGAGGGCTCGCGGAAACGGTTCGTGGTGTGGCTGAATTAGGTCGCCCGGTGGTCGGGATATGCGGGGGGAAACAGATGCTGGGGCGGACTTTGTTTGATCCCGGGTCGGGCGAGACGGCTCAGGGATTGGGACTATTGCCGCTCGAGACCGAGTTCTTGGAAGAAAAGCGTGTGGTGCGGAATGAGGCGAAGTTTGGGAATCATGTTTGGGAAACCTTCGAGATCCACACTGGCGAGAGTCGTTTGCTGGAGGCTGCTGTTGGGGAGAGCTTGCTGGAGGCGCGTAAGGCAGGCGAGGGCAACTTTAAGGCCGACGGCATGAAGCTAGGGAAGGTTTGGGGAAGCTATCAGCATGGCCTCTTTGACGCTTCGGAGATGAGGCAGCTTCTGGTGGAGGAAGCGGGGATTCGCGGGGCTAGGATTTACTCGAAGGATTGGAAACTGAAGCGAGCGGAAGTATACGAGGAAATGGCAGGGGCGTTGGATCGGTATTTGGATTTGGATACGGTTAAGCGGTATCTGGGGCTTTGAGATTTGAGCGAAGAGATAACGACGTAGCTCCGTGCTGCTGTGGGGAAAGGATTTCGGGACTTGCGGCGTGTCGCGAGCGACAGCCCTACATCTGCTTAGAGCAATTTTCGTTTGATTAGACGCGTGAAATCGCGTGACAACAGTCTTTGCTCGGCAAGCGAGCTACGCCCTGT
>JBNKSG010000405.1:0-1913 GCA_050297195.1 Opitutaceae bacterium
TTGGCAAGGTGGTGCTCTACCAACTGAGCTACGCCCGCCTCATTAAAGAGGTGCGTCAGAATCCATTTCGAAGACCTCAAGTCAATAGAAAATTCCGCAAAAATTTCACCCTCCCGCGAAGCCCTAAAATCGCTGCCCTAGAACCCCTTCCGAAAGCCAGCCGCGCCACCCCGAGCGCCTAGCGATCGACTACGTCGAGCTCCGGCCATTGCTGCAGCTTCCGGTGCAAGGTCCTCCGCGAAATCCCCAGCAAGGCCGCCGCTCGCGTACGATTTCCCCGGGCATCCGCCAAGGCTTCCCGCAGCAAGCGCTTCTCGTTCTCTTCCTTGTCCAAGGGCGAAACGATCTTCCCGGAGCCATCCACCGAAGGCCCTTCCCCGCGAAACTTGGAATCGAGATCGTAGTCGTGAATCACTCCGCCACGGTGCATCACCACCGAGTTTTCCGCGAAGTTGCGCAGCTCGCGAATATTTCCCGGCCAACCGTAGCGCCGCAAGGCTTGGATCGCCCCTGGCTCGAAGGTCGGCGGATCCATTTCGTTCTCCGCCGCGAATTCCTTGAGGAAGTAGTTCAAGAGCAAAGGCAGGTCCTCGGCGCGGTCCGCCAGCGAGGGCATCTTGATCTGCACGACATTCAAGCGGTAGTACAGGTCCTCGCGAAAATCGCCCTTGGCGACCATGTCCAAAAGATCCTTGTTGGTCGCCGCGACGAGCCGCGTATCCACTTTGATCGACTTGCTGCTGCCCAATCGCTCGAAGGTTCGCTGCTCGAGGAAGCGCAGGAGCTTCACTTGGGTCGACAGGTCGATCTCCCCAATTTCATCGAGGAACAGGGTGCCGCCTTCCGCCATCTCGAAGCGACCGATGCGTCGCTCCGTGGCTCCGGTAAACGCTCCCTTTTCATGACCAAACAACTCGCTCTCCAAGAGGGCCGCAGGCAAGGCCGCGCAGTGCACCGCCACGAAGGGCCCCTTCGATCGGTTGGAGTTCTGATGAATAGCCTGGGCGATCAACTCCTTGCCGGTTCCGGTTTCCCCTTCTATCAAGACGCTCGCTCGCGAGGGCGCGACCAGCTTGACCCGGTCGATCACCTTCGTGAGCTCCGTCGAGTTTCCGACGATCCCGTCGAAATTGAACTTCACGTCCAGTCGCTCATGTAGTTGAGCCACCTCCGTTTCGAGATTCTTGGACTTGAGGGCCCGCTTGATCAGGATCTCCAGCTTCTCGAGGTTAACCGGCTTGGTCAGGAAATCGTAGGCGCCGCGCTTCATCGCCTCAACCGCCGAATCGACGTCCCCGTAAGCCGTCATCATGATCACCGGCGGCCGGTTCGCGAGACCGAGCGCCTTGTCGATCACCTTCATGCCCGACTTTCCAGGCATGCGCAGATCCGTCAAAATCACCTCGAAGGATTCCGACTCCATCAAGTTGAAAGCCTCGTCAGCGTTTTCAGCCAAATAAATGTCGTAGGAATCTTCGAGCACCTGCATCAAGCCTTCACGGGTATGCCGCTCGTCGTCTACAATGAGAATTGTTGGCACCATCCGCTTAAAATCCCCAGCAAGACGCCCGAGGTCAAGTGTGCAGTTTTGGCACAGCTTGATTTTTCGAACTGCTAATCTGCCTTAGAAACGATCAGCCTTCGAGCATGACCAGCTTCCGGTTCCGTTTCGGAAGCTCGAGCGTGACCACAGTTCCGACCCCTTCCTGGCTGTCGATCCCCACTTGGCCGCCATGACCGCGAATGATGCGTTGCACGATCATCAAGCCTAGGCCCGAACCCGACTTCTTGGTGGTGTGGTAAGGCTGGAAAACGCGAGACAAGTCCGACTGGCGAATTCCCTCTCCGGAATCCCCAAAACGCAGGTAAATCCGCTCCTCGTCCGAACGGGAAACGATCTTGAGCGATCCCCC
>JBNKSG010000406.1:0-1880 GCA_050297195.1 Opitutaceae bacterium
CAGGCGCCTCTCGTCATCCCAGCTTCCTCCGTGCTTCGCACCGGAAAACGAGCCGTAGTCTATATCGAGATTCCTGATACAGATCGCCCCACGTACGAAGGCCGCGAGATCGAACTCGGCCCGCGTGCCGGTGACGTATTTATCGTCTCCTCCGGCCTCTCCGAAGGCGACCGCATCGTAACCCAAGGAGCCTTCAAGATCGACAGTTCCCTGCAAATCCAAGCCAAGCCCAGCATGATGAATCCGTCCCAGGAGGAGAGCATGCACGAGCGCACGCTTACCGAAACGTCCGCGACCCTCGAGATCGAGCCAAGCCAGATTAAAGAAATCCTGCCCAGTTACCTCGAACTTCAGTCCGCCCTCGCCGCTGACAATCTCCAAGACGCGAAAACCGCCCTGCAAGCAATGATGAAAATTACTGGCCACAACGGAGCGTTGCCCGATCTCATCCACAAGATGTTGGCCGCCGACTCGCTCGACGCCCTACGCCGCCCCCATTTCGACCAACTCTCCCAAGCCATTATCGACGCCGTATCCAACAATCCAGACACCTACTCGGGCGAACTCTACCAAATGCACTGCCCCATGGTGTATCCAGATCACGGAGCCGATTGGCTCCAAGCAAACGACGACCTCAAGAACCCCTACTTCGGAGCGACAATGCTCACCTGCGGAGAGGTACTTGAAAAATTTTAGTAGCCACAAAGAGGCACGAAGAACCACAAAAATAATCCTATGGATAATATAAACCAACTCTGTGACACGATAAGAACGACCGGGCTTGCACTTCATAGTTACCTGAAGCATGGGCACGCCGAAAAAGTTTACGAAAACGGCTTAAAGCACCGTTTAGAGAAACAGGGATTAAAAGTCCTACAACAGCACCCAATCGAAGTAAAAGATGAGGATGGATTTGTCCTCGGCGAATTCTACGCGGACCTTTTCATCGAAGATCGACTCATCGTTGAACTCAAAGCTGTCAAAGCAACCTCGGACGATCACGTCGCACAAATCCTTGGCTATCTTCGAGCAACAGGCATCGAGTACGGACTGCTAGTCAACTTCGGAGCCCCAATCTACTCCATCAAACGCTACATACTCAACTAGCCGATCTCTTTGCGCTTCTTTGTGCCTCTTTGTGGCAAAAAAACAGACTCCATTTACTCCATGACCAACCACCTCATTCGCTTCTGCTTGGAGAACAAGCTAGTTGTCGTGCTGTTCACCGCCGGCATGATACTCTGGGGCGTCATGGTCGCGCCTTTCGATTGGGAAAGCGGACGCCTCCCTCGCGACCCCGTTCCCGTGGACGCCATTCCTGACATCGGCGAAAACCAGCAAATCGTATTCACGGAATGGATGGGACGTTCGCCTCAAGACATCGAGGACCAGATCACCTACCCACTCACCACCACCCTGCTCGGACTTCCTGAGGTCAAAACCATCCGAAGCTATTCCATGTTCGGGTTCTCGTCCATCTACGTCCTCTTTAAGGAAGACGCAGAGTTCTATTGGACCCGCAGCCGCATTCTGGAAAAGCTGAACAGCCTTCCCTCCGACACCTTGTCCCAAGGCGTTTCGCCGCAGCTCGGCCCCGACGCCACTGCCCTCGGCCAAGTCTTTTGGTACACCTTGGAGGGCATGGACTCCGAAGGAAATCCAACCGGCGGTTGGGACCTCGACGAATTGCGCAGCGCCCAGGACTGGTACGTTCGCTACGCGCTACAGGGTGTAGACGGCGTTGCGGAAGTCGCCTCCATCGGCGGTTACGTGAAGGAGTATCAAGTCGACGTCGATCCCGATGCCCTACGCGTCTACGACATCAGCCTAAGCGAGGTTTTCGATGCAGTGCGCGGCAGCAATCTCGACGTCGGCGCCCG
>JBNKSG010000407.1:0-1872 GCA_050297195.1 Opitutaceae bacterium
CGTTGAGGCTGACGATATCGAGGATTTCGGCGATTGGATCGTTTACGATGTAGTGGTCGTAGCGTTCGCCGACGTGGTCATTGTGCTTTTTGAGGGCGGCGCTGAGCAGTCGGGTATCGTCGAGGGAGCGGACATGGGCGGCGACCTCGCGCAGGAAGTGGTTGCGGTCGGGGAAGTTTCCGGTCTCGTTGGCGATGGACCAGATGATTACGCTGGCCCGGTTCTTATCGCGGCTGATGAGTTCGCCGAATTGTTGTTTGGCGCTGGCGAGGGTGGTTTCGTTGCCCCAGTCGATGCCCCAGTAGAGCGGTAGCTCTTCCCAGAGGAGGATGCCCAATTCTTCGGCGACGCGGGCCATGTTTTCGTTGTGGGGGTAGTGGGCGAGGCGGATGAAATTGCAGTTCATCTCCTTGGCCCATCCCAGCAGCAGGCGGGCATCGTCTTCCGAATAGGCGCGACCGCCACGGATCGGGTTCTCTTCGTGGAGGCTGGCTCCGCGTAGGTAGATCGGTTTGCCGTTTAGATGGATTTCTGTGCCGACGGTTTGGATACGGCGAAATCCGATGGATTCAGTCAAACTGTCGCTTGCGGATTGGATGGCGATCGAATAGCGGTTGGGGCGCTCTGGCGACCAGAGCTCGAGTTTTGGCGCTTCGATGGTGAAGGTGGCGGTGCCTGTGGCATCGGTCTTGGCTTGGGCGGAGATTCCGAAGTCTGCGATTTCGAGGGTGATGGTTTGATTTGCAGCGGACGGGCCGTCGAGGGAGATGGTCGCTTTTAG
The DNA here is from genome assembly GCA_050297195.1 of Opitutaceae bacterium. GTDB lineage: Bacteria > Verrucomicrobiota > Verrucomicrobiia > Opitutales > Opitutaceae > Pelagicoccus. The sequence goes on from JBNKSG010000407.1 coordinate 782, forward strand.
GGCATCGTAGCGTTCTGGGGCGAGTTGTATCGAATAGTCGGAGACGAAGGTCTGGGGCAGCTCGACGAGCCGGACGTCTCGGGTGATGCCGCCGTAGTTCCACCAGTCGGTGACCATGCCGGGGATTTTTTCGGGAGAACGTCGGTTGCTCACGCCTACGATGAGGGTGTTGCCGGTGGGCTTGAGCTTGCCAGTGACTTCGAAATTGAAAGGGGTGAATCCTCCTTCGTGTTGGCCGAGCTTTCCGCCGTTGAGGTAGACTTGGGCATCTTGGGATACAGCGTCAAAGTAGAGGAATTGGCGATCGAGGGCGGAGGAGGGATCGTGGTCGAAGACTTGGCGATACCAGATCGACCCTTCGTAGTAATAGAGTTTTGGGTCTTGGGAATTCCAATCGCCGGGCACCCAAAGGGAATCGGCTTGGTCAAAGCTGTACTCTACGCGGTCGCTCTTGTTTTCGGGTTTGATATCCTTGGTGTAGGCGACGAAGCCCGCGCTGCCCGTTTGGTACCAATCCGTGTGATAGCGCCATTTCCCGTTGAGGGAGCTTTGTTGGCGTGCTTGGATATTGGAGACAAGGGGAGTTTGAGCGTGGCCGTTGCTTGCGAACGAAACAAGGGCGAGTATGCAGAGGAGCGAGAGGGTAGCTTTGGCTTGCATGGCTTGTTGATTGGGGCTCGAAAGATTAGTGCTGGAAGGCGTGCCATTCGAAGAGGGAGATGTCTTCGGCTGGCACTGTGTCCGGGAACGCTAGTCGCAAGTAGCGTGCGGTGATCTTGGATGTATTTGTTATGGGCGACCCATGAATGGGAGCGTCGCGGTAGCGGGCGATGGTTTCCCCATTTTGAGCGTCGGAGGAACTCTCTATCGTGAACACTGAGGGCTTCCAAGCGTATTCGGGACGTATCTCTTGGCGGGTGATAGTTTGTGCTTTGCCGAAGTCGAGCTGGATCCAAGCGCCTTGGACGTCCTTGCTGGCTGCCCAACGTGTGGCGTAGTTGTCGTCGCTGACGCGGTCGGCCGCGTGGTGGTCGCTTAACTGGCTGGAAGCGGTGATCGCGGCGGGGGTGATCGGGGATTCGTCGAGGCGA
>JBNKSG010000408.1:0-1803 GCA_050297195.1 Opitutaceae bacterium
TCTTGACGCTGGTCTGTCTCGGCACTGCTCGGCCAAAGAAGGACGTTCCGTTCATCTACCTGCGTGCGACCGATACGCTCTACATCCAAGTGATAGATAGCGTGTACATGAACGGCAGTACCATGGGGGAAACGGATCGCTTCCACCGGATCGAGAAGACCTTGGAGGATGTCTTCGAAGACATCAATTTTCCGCTTGCCTACAAGATCGAGCGTTTCGGGGCGAATCGCACGCCACCTGACCAACCCCGATTGGACCTAACGATATTCAAGTGGGGGGACAATGGCTTGAGCGAGGTGGAAGCCCGTTTCAGCGCCAGCATCAAGCGCGACTTCACGATGAACAAGCTGGGCACCTATTTTACGCGGACCCCTTCGCCCTTCGGTGGCTACGAGCGCGTGATCCGAGCCCACAACGAGGTGATGGAAGAAGCCATTGAGGAGATGGTGATGGAGCTCAACACGCGACTCTCCGTCGGTCTGCTTGAGGAGGGAAAGGGCGAAGCGAAAGGCGAGAATGACGTCCCAGAAAGCGAGTAGGGAGATCTCGGTTCCGATGGAGGGAGACACTACGCATTCGATGGATGACGCCAGTATCGAGGCTGAATTGATACGGCGGATCGCCCGACAGGAGCGAGCTGCCTTCGACGAATTGTACGCCCGCTACTCGCGTCCGCTGTTTTCCTACATCGCCAAGTTCCTGCGAGATCGCGGCCTCGCCGAGGAGGTGCTGCAGGACGCGTTCGTGAAGATCTGGCGCTCGGCCCCGCGCTACGATCGCAGACTATCGCGGCCATTCAGCTGGTGCGTTTTGATAACCAAGCGTCTGTGCATCGACCGCATGCGGGCCATGAAGCCGGTCACCGTTACGGATAATCCGATGGCGCTCAAGCCCGTCGACGAGCAACGCCAGTCCGAGAAGGACCCATCGCAACGCGTGGAGACGGAAGACCAGATCAGCCTTTTGGAGGAAATGGTGGAACGGCTGCCCGAATCCCAGCGCCTCAGCCTCCAGTTGGCCATGAACAAGGGACTTACCCAGCAAGAAATTTCAGCTCAGCTAAACATGCCGCTCGGCACGGTGAAAACCGCCATGCGCCGCGGCATGCAACGACTCAAAACCATGATGGCATCAAGCTATGAATAACGAACTCATAGAAGAAAAAGCCCAACTCTACGCCCTCGGCATTTTGCCCGAGTCCGAAAGGAAGGAATTCGAAAACCAAGTCCGCGAGGATCGAGAACTGCAAACCCTCGTGCACGAGTACCAGCGACTGGGCGAGCTCCATGCGTCGCCCGCTTCTGCAGCACCCTCGTTCCAGGCTTACTCGCGGATCATGGAAGAGATCGATGGACCGAGCCAGGCCAGAGGGAATCGCCTCGGCAAGGCGGGCAACTCCAAGCTGGTCTCCTTCATGGCTTGGGGAGGCTGGGCGGCGGCCGCCTGTGCGGCTCTTGTCTTTGGCATGAGCTTCTTCGGAGGCAAAGGACGTTCGGAGGCCCACTCCGATATCGTGCTCAACAACCTAGCGAATCCGCGGATCGTAGCGGTGCAGACCCCGTCGGAAGATCTCGCAGTCGAAGACCGGATGCTGGAGCTCGCCGGTTTGGCGGAGGCGTACTGGTTCTCGCGCGAAGGGATCCCGTCGGGACAGCTCCTCGAAGGAGAGAAGGATACGGAAGTCGCCGAGATTTCGGGAGGGTTCACCATCTACGACCGGCGTTACAATATCGGCTTCATTGCGGTGGAAAACCTCCCGCGCGAAGCTCCCAACAAGAGCTACCACGTTTGGGCCAAGACGGA
>JBNKSG010000409.1:0-1756 GCA_050297195.1 Opitutaceae bacterium
AGGCTTCGTGAAGATGCTCGAGATTTTCGCCGACAGCCTCGGAGCCGCCGCCAATGCCCTACACATCGGCAAGGCGGAAAAGTCCGGCAACCAAGCCGCCCAGAAAGCGGTTCGCTTCATCCGCCAGCACTTCGACCGCCCAATCGCGCTCACCGAGATCGCAAAAGTCTCCGGAGCCAGCGTCCGCCACTTCAGCAAGGTCTTCAAGGAAGAGACCGGCCTCACCTTCGTCGACTACCTGACCCGAGAGCGTGTGGAGCGAGCGAAAAAACGCATCAGCGAAACCAGCGACCGTATCAGCGATATCGCCTTCGCCAGCGGATTCGACTCGATTGCCCAGTTCAACCGGGCCTTCAAAAAGGTATCCGGCGAATCGCCCAGCAGCTATCGCCTCAGCGCCAACGGCTGACCCTCCAGCCGCAGCAAGCAAATCAAACCATATACTCCCAAGACTCCTTGCTCGGGTCATACTGCTCGAGGCGGCCGATCCCGATCTCGTAGTAGCAGGCGTGGATCGCCAATCGGCCTTCAGCCACCGCATCGGCCACGCACGGGTATTCGAGCAGATGCTCTGCCTGCGAAATGACGTTCGACTTGGCAATCGATTCGATCGAGCCACCCTCGCAGTCTTCCAAGGCTGGAACCGCGTACTCCACCCATGAGGATAGCATCGGATCCATCGGCACCTTGCCTAGCTGAGACAGCGCCTTGATTCCGCCGCAGTCGGAGTGACCACAAACCACCAAGTGGGAAACCTTCAACTGGTCCACCGCGAAATGAAGGGCAGAGCCCACCGAGGCTTCGTCTGCCGCCAGCGGAGGTACGATATTCGCAACGTTGCGAAGCAGAAACAAATCCCCGAGCTCGGCCCCAAGGATGCGTTCCGCTGGCACGCGCGAGTCCGCGCAGCCGATCCACATCACCTTGGGAGACTGGCCGTCCGCGAGGTGGGCATACAGCTCCTTGTTGCTAGCGTAGTCGTTTTGTAAAAAACGCTTGTGACCCTCCCTAAGAGAGTCCGGCAGGCCGTTGGGGATTTTCTTCTCTGGCATCAAGTGCAGTGAGCTAGAACAAGTTCTCTGTATAGAGAAGCAAATTCGTCCCCCTCCCGCACGCTAGCCAGAAGCTCGCCTAAGCGACAGGCATGTCGCCCATCAGTCCCAGAGGATTGCCCCAAGGATCCTCGAAAAACGCCAACCACGAGGACTTGTCCAAGAAGTTCTCCACGATGCAGCTGGGACCGCTCTTGAACCGGATCCCATTCGCCTTGAGCTGGTCCGCGACCTCGTGCACGCGCCCGTCCACCCTGAAATAGATCGGGCAACCGATCGGGCGGTTTGCGGATTCCTGCACCATGATCGTCAGCTCCCCACACTTCAGCATCATCGTTTGCCCAAAAACGGACTCAACCTCAACCCCCAAGACATCGCCATAAAAAGCGCGGGCTTCGTCGATGTTTCCAACTCGTATTTCGAGTTGTCCAATAACGGTTAGGGTAGGTTCGACTGCATGTGCCATAAGATCTGCAAAACAAGGGATTTGTCCGAAAAATAGGTGATTCACCCCTATAACGGCATTAGATACCTAATCCTGAATCCCAATCACCCAATATAAGAACTATTCCCTAGCAAGGCCGGCGCCCCAAACGCACGTACCAGCGCAGCGCTAGCTGCCCTGAGCCAAAGCCAACAAGCTCTGCAGCGACTGCGTGCCGCTTACTAGCATATCGGGACCGCTCCCCGAGCCGCTAACGATC
>JBNKSG010000410.1:0-1686 GCA_050297195.1 Opitutaceae bacterium
CTTTTCGATCAGGAAGGTCACCATATCGTAAGCGCCCTTCTCTTCGTCCGACTCGAGATTTACGACGCCATCGATATCCACGTTTGCGTGCAACGAGACACAAGGCATATCCGCGTTCATTCCCTTAGCGAACTCTTCGCCGACAGTAGGAGCGATCAAGATCATCCCGTCGATTCGTCCGTCGAAGGCCCGTTCCAACTGCGCCTTCGCATCCGCCCATGTATCCAAAGTGAAAACCGTTACGTTCTGGTTATGCTTCGATGCGCCTGCTATGATACCATTGAAGACTTCCAGGAAATAGTGGTTCAGCTCCATGCCCTCGACCAACATAAACGTCCCAATCGTATTCATCCTGCGGTTGACCAAAGCGCGAGCCGCGATGTTCGGCCGGTACTTTAGGTCTGCGGCCGCCTTGCGAATCCGCACCTGGGTTTCCTCGGAGATACGAACAGAAGAATTCGAGCCATTGAGTACAGCGGAGACCGCCATCGCCGATACGCCTGCGGCACGGCCGACATCAGCAAGCGTGGGGGGGCGCTTGCCCTTTTTTCTGGAGAATTGAGGCATGATCGAGAAGTATCAACAATGAAGCGGGTCACTCTTGCAACCTGTTTCTCGCGAGGCCATTGGAACCGGACAGGGCCACCTTCCCATCGAGCCGGGGCTCGGATTGCGCGCTCAGGCCCGTGGATGAGCCTGGTCGAAGGCTTCCTTCAAGCGCCCGATATTGACATGGGTGTAGATTTGCGTCGTCGAGAGCTTAGAATGCCCCAACAGCTCCTGCACAAGGCGCAAGTCCGCTCCGTTGTCCAGCAGGTGAGTCGCGTAGGAATGCCGGATCTTGTGGGGCGTCAGGTCCATGGGAAGGTCCGCTAGCGACAAGTATTTCTTCAACAAAAGCTGAATCCCTCGCGGAGACCATTTCTTGCGTTGGTTACTGAGTACCACCGGATCGCTGAACGCGGTACCCACAGCAAACTCGCGTCTCCATTTGTCCAATACAGCCATCGCGACTCGTCCCAGAGGACAGATTCGAGACTTTCGTCCCTTGCCCACGATTCGTGCCACGCCCTCGTCGAAACTGACCTGGCCATAGGTCAAGTCACACAATTCGCTCACGCGAAAGCCTGCACCATAAAGCAACTCCAAGACGAGCCGGTCGCGCCACGCCTGAAAGGGCGTAATCGCCTCGTTCTCGAGCAGGCGCATCGGCCCGTCGATGAGCAGCTTCACTTGCTTTTGGGTCATGAAAGCGGGCAATTTCTTTGGCAGCTTCGGCAGCACGATCCCCACCAATGGGTTCGTATCCAACTTTCCTTGACGTATCCAATACTTGAAGAAGGTTCGCAGCCCCGATACGTAGTTGTGCACCGTGCGACGCGAAACCCGCCGCTGCTGCTCGATCACGAAATCACGAGCATCGCGAAGGCTGAGCTTCTTGATGTTTCCGCCCCAGGAGGACTCCGCATCGAGGTACTGGAAAAAGGCTTCCAGCGCCGTCTGGTAATTCCGAGCGGTGTAGGCAGACAGGCGACGTTCCCTCGTGAGATGCCTCACGAAAGGATCCACCCAAAGCCCGCGCCACCGCTCCTCCTTGCTCATGTTCACGCCCTAATGCGGGAGCTCGCTTGTCACGCGCTTTCCGAATTGCCCTCCACCGCTTCGACCAGCCCATCGCTTTCCGCC
>JBNKSG010000411.1:0-1629 GCA_050297195.1 Opitutaceae bacterium
GGCTTTTTATGGGTCAACGATCCTTCGAATTTGCTATTCGCCCTCAAGGGCGCGGTGGAGGAGGGGCACAGTATCGCGATGAAGTGCGACCGGGTTGAGCATAGTTCGAAGTTGGAAGTGTTCGAATTCCTCGGCGATCGTCGTTGGTTTCCGTTTACGATCTATCACCTCTCGATCTTGTTCGAAGTGCCAGTAATGTTCTCATTTGGCTTACCGGTGGGACGCCACGGGACGCAGGTTTATACCTCGACAGTTTTCCGTCCGGGAACGGGGACTAAGGCCGAGAAGCTTGCAGCGGCCCGTATTCATTTTAGGGAGACAATCATGTTGTTGGAGCGTCTCGTGAGGGAGAATCCCTACCAATGGTTTAATTTCTTGGATGCCGTTCCGATAGCGGAAGAAAGTGAGGCAGATTTGTGAGGATGCTGAGTAGAGGATACCTGTGCCTCGCGTACTACTTCGCTTTGGCCGTTTTTCTGGTGGTCAGCTTCATGCTGAACGTGGTCTGCTTTTTTATTCGATGGGTTCCTGGATCCAGCGTATTGAAGCAACCGCTACGGAGCCTGCTGCAGTTCCTCTTTCGCAGGTGGGCATGGTTTATGGGATTTATCGGGGTGCTTCGTTTAACGACGCCTGAAAAGACGGCTCGAAAGTCTGAGGGCGGCGAGATTTGGATCATGAATCACCCGTCGATTTTGGACGGCTCGTACTTGCTCAGGTTCATCAGCAACGGAACCTGCATCTACAAGCATGAGATTGGCTCGAATCCGCTCTACGGTTCCACTGCAAAACTCGCTCGACACATTCCTAATGTGGGAGGCGCGGATATGGTGCGCATGGCTTGCGAGGCGTTGGGGAGAGGAGAGGACGTGCTGATTTTTCCGGAGGGAACGCGAACCACGCATGTCGATGTGACGAAGTTTAAGTCGGGCTTCGCCTTGATTGCCAAACGCGCCAAGACGGCGATCAACGTGATGTGGGTAACGTCGCCGGATGACTTCATGACCCGAGAGACTCCTTGTTGGAAAGTGCCGCGCTTGCCGGCAGCGGTGGATATCGTGCGCATTGCTCGCTTGGAAGGAGCGGAGTGTTCCTCGGTTCCGCGCATTCTTGAGCGGGTGAAGGCCTGCTATGAAGAAAGGGCGATGCAATGATCCTAGAAACGCCGTATCCAGAAAATTGTACGCTAGAAATCGATGGAGACGTGGCCAGCGTCGCGTTTCGGATAGATGGCGCGTTCCCTTATTTCGAAGGCCATTTCCCGGGTAACCCCATAGTGCCGGCGGTGACGCAGGTCGGGTGGATCGTGTCGGCGATCGAAGGGTGGCGGGGAGCTCCGCTTGAGGGCTATCGGCTCTCCCGCTTTAAGTTCGTGTCGCCATTGCGGCCCGAGGTACTGGTTGAGATAACCTTGGAACGAGCGGGCGACCGTTACGCAATCCGCGTGATTGCGGATGGGGCCTTGTGCTGCTCTGGAAATGTGACGGTGGTGCTATGATCGTGAAGCCATTGGTTCTCATCCCGTCCTATAATTCAGGGGAGGTGCTTCTACCGACGGTGACGGAGGCTCTGGAGCAGACGCAGGTTCCGGTATGGCTGGTGATCGATGGTTCGACAGATGGAAGCGAG
>JBNKSG010000412.1:0-1545 GCA_050297195.1 Opitutaceae bacterium
CCACCACGCCGTGGAAGTGGGGGTCAGCCCTCGTGGAGCCCTCGCCTTCAAAACCGCCATCCAAGCCGCCGCTCTCGTCGATGGACGCGACTTCGTCACGCCAGAGGACATTCGCCGCCTCGCCAAACCTTGCCTCGCCCACCGACTGCGCCTGCACGAACGCCACGGCTTCGACCTCGATTGGAACGCCGCCGCCGACCTCATCGGCGAAATACTGACCGAGATCCCAGAACCCCACCAAAAAGACTGATTGATACGCTTCGAATGTAGGGCTGTCGCTCGCGACACGCCGCAAGTCCATATCCGATACCCATGACACGAGCCAAGCCACCCAGCATCAGGGCCACTCCGCAGGAATCCGGGCGGGTCGTGCTCCGCTTGGGCCTAGTCGCTCTCGTCATCTACTTGGTTTTCCAAATCGACTTCCTCGCCATCGTCGCCAGCGGCCTCATCGCAGTCTATTGGTCCTCCTCCCTGCTCGCCAAAGCCTCACTCTCCGGTCTCAGAGTTTCCATATCCACCAAACAAATACGCGCCCGCGCCAACGAAGCCGTCGACGCGCGGCTCACCATCAAAAACGAAAACCGACTTCTCCCTATCTACTACCCGACGGTCACCGTACGCGAAAAAGACACGCGCCGCATCCAAGCATTCCAATACCAAGGAATCGTCTACCCAAAGCAGGAAACCTCCCTCAGCATCGATCCCACCCTAAGCAGCCGCGGCCTGCGCCAACTCGAGGCCGTCGCGCCACGATCCCTCTTTCCCTTCGCTCTCCACCTCGCCGAATCCAAGGCCCGCGCCAAATCCGAGGACATTATCGTTTGGCCCAGTCCCGCAACGCTCGACATCGACTCCCTCCTCAACGATCCACCCCGCTTCCGCTTCGAAACCTCCGGCGACCAAACGCTCCACTCCCAGAACCTCGAAGCCTCCCGCATCCGCGACTACCAAGCGGGCGACCCCAAATCGCGCATCAACTGGAAGCTCTCCGCCAAGCTCGACAAGCTCACAATCATCGAACCGAAGGACGAGCGAAAAGAACGCTACGAACTCCATCTCGAAACTTCTAAGGAACACTGGCCCACCGAACTCGCGTTCGAACGCATGCTCCGCCTCGTTACCTCGCTCGTATCCGAACTCTCACGACGCAAGATAGTCCAAGGCATCACCATCGACCAGCTACACTTCCCGCTCACCAGCAACCGCGAGCTTATCCGCTTCTACGACACCCTCGCCACCGCAAGCCCCAGCCCCAACACTTCCAACGGTCCCTCGCTCGCCAGACGCCACCACCTCTGGATTCTCCCCGCCCCCAACACCGAAATCCTCCTCGCCTCGCAAGCGGCACCCAAGTTCGACAGGGAGGTGAGCAAATGAAGTCGCCCGCCTCTCCTACCGTCATCCGCCCCGATATCGCCTTGAGCTACTGGCTCGCCCTGTGCGCCGCCTTGATCTCATTCGCCATCGTCTCCGGACAACTTCTCTTTGCCGGCTTCATCGGGCTGGGGTCCATTGCCCTCAAAAGCATTTCACCCACCGCTT
>JBNKSG010000413.1:0-1362 GCA_050297195.1 Opitutaceae bacterium
GATCCCACAAGCCATCCGTAACCCCATCCGTACAGAAGGCAAAGCGATCCCCCGGTTCTATATTTATGGAGCCCACCTGCGGATCGATCTTGAGGCACTTTCCTCCGAGGACTTGCTGCAGCAAGTTGCGCTCGACGTGAGTTCTTGCTTGCCGTTCATTGATCTTGCCAGTGCGAAATAGCCAGCCGGCATGGGTATGGTCTTCAGTCAACTGCCGACTACCACCATCCTTCGGGAAATAGTAGATACGACTGTCCCCGATATGGCAAAAGTGCATCCAGCCCGGCGACATCCAGCCCAAGCTCAAGGTCGTGCCCATGCCATGACATTCCTCGTAGTAGCCAGACATCTCTGTCATCTCTTTATGGATACGCTGAAAGAGCTCCCTCAGAATTTCCGTGAACCCCCGCTGCATTCCGTAGGCCCCGAGCTTGAAAGTTTTAGGGAGCAGTTCCGCAATCTTCTGGACAGCGATACGGCTGGCGAATTCCCCCGCATTGGCGCCCCCCATCCCGTCGCTCACCGCAAAAACGAAATCTCCACGGTCCAAAGAAGAGGTCCCCGTCTTTCCGAGATACTGCAATCCTTCCGCGTTGAAGGTGAGCGCCAGAAACGCATCTTCGTTATTCTTACGATATCGGCCCGGATGGGTCAGCCCTGTCCACGAGAGCGAAACCTCTCCGCTCGTTTCTTCCGTTTCTTCCGCACTAAGCTTTTCGCTCATAATCGCCGCCCCTTGCCTCTTCGGCATCCTTGATCGTCAGGCCTTCGCCTGTCTCCAAAATCTCCGCAAACTCGAAATCGATGACGCAAAACCGCCCCAGATGCGGGCTGTACGTAATATTCCGAACAAAGGCGTCGTCATGCCGCACCCCGAAGGATTCCAAGGCGGCGAAAACCGACTTCTCCTTCTCCGGGCTCATCTTTTGCACGATGTTCCCGCAGTTGGTAGTCACGATGTACAGCTGGTCCGGGTGCTCCTCCAAGAGCCTAGGCACGAACTCGCAGCCCTTCTCTTCCAAGTACTTTAGCACGCGCACCTCGTTCTCGTAGCGTTCCTTGGAGAGCTGGCCTTTATACTTCTTGTGGACTCGACCGTCGAAACCTATCCGCACTTCCGCCCTCTGCGTATCTTTGATCTCTTGCATGATCGAAATTGAGCTTTCCTATTAAAAGTGAGAAGTTCCATGATTATTTGAAAGGTAAAAGTAAAATTAGTTGAAACTAGGCATACCTTTTGCTGATTTCGGAACCCGTCCCTTCCGGCAACCACTCCTTCGGAAATGCCAGACTCAATAGGGACTTCTCAAACCCTAATTAGGAAAACAAGTATCTATGGCTAAATTCAAATTCGAATACATC
>JBNKSG010000415.1:0-1318 GCA_050297195.1 Opitutaceae bacterium
CGGTTTTGACGCCGGTTCACGGGAGAGGCTGGGTTGAAACCCCGCTTCGGTCGCGAACCAAGGCAAGGCCGCTTCCGTGCGGGATTCGTGGGCGCGTAGTTGAAGTCTCATGAATAATGCAGGCTAGCTCAAAGATGAGGACCGAGGAAGCGGCAAAGCAAGTAGATCGCGCAGGGGCCAACCGTTCTAAGAAAACGCCTGAATTGGGAGTGCGGCTTCACGTGTATTCAGATAGTGGGTATGTGGCTTAAATACAGGGAAGCTGTCGGGGCGGGCCGTTTCTGGAGCGTTCCGGAGCCTTAGCTGCCGTCGAAGGCTCACGCTGTCGTTCAGCTCATCTGCACCCTCTCAACGCTAGGTCGTCGGAATTCCGGTTTGTCTCCACATTGCCACTTGGATGCGGTGGATTTAAAGAGAAAATAAGTAAGTTGTACTGTGGGTACTACCTTGACGAATCCCCATAGTTGTCGTTGCATTTGGTGCGTATTCCCCCCCCCGTTTTGTGAAAAAGCTCTTATGTTTCCTGTCGTTCGCAGCGATATTGGTTTCTTTGGTTCTTTGGCAGCGTAGCCTGGATCCGCAAAAGGATGTTTGGGAGGAAAGGGATATTCGTTCAACGCATTCCGATGATTCCTCTACATCGGTTGCTCACGAAGACTTTGCTGGTCGCCAGCCGGCTCCGCAGCAGACCGCTGGCCACTCCGATTCGCGGATTCTCTCCTTGGCTGGGCTCGAGGGGCCGACGACGGACGAGTCGCATAGTCACAGCTTGGGCCGCTGGAAAGCTCGGATGGCCCCGTCTCCACTCGAATGGGGAGAGGACACTCGGCGCTTGAACTTTGCATTGAAAACGCCTGATGGCGAAGACCTGCATTTGCGGTTTGATCGGGCGCAGATGCCGGGAGAGAACCAGGTGATCTATTCCGGCAAGGTGGAGGGATCGAGTTTCTCGCAAGTCATCGTGTCATGCTACGAAGATGCCGTTTCCGGCGTGATCCGTCTTCCGTCGGAAGGCGTTTCTTGGGAGCTTAGAAATGAACGAGGGGGCTTCGTGGAATTCGAGAAAGTGGATCTCGAGAAGTTGCGGGATTGTTCTTTGTGCGGGGTTCGCGACCGATGAAGCTACTTGCATTGATTATTCTGGGGCTTTCTTGGGGAATGCACGTTGTTCGCGGGCAGGAGGTCGTGGATGTATTGGTCGTTTATTCTCAACAGTTGGAGAACAACTACAATGGCCGTTCTGGAGTGGGGGCGCATCTCAATGCCTGTTTCTTCAGCGCGAACGAAGCCTTTGAAAACAGTCAGGCGGACGTTCGCA
>JBNKSG010000416.1:0-1252 GCA_050297195.1 Opitutaceae bacterium
AAGGCTTCGAGCTCTGCTGGAACACCTGGGCATCACCACCGCTCCTAGGTACAGGATCATGGAAGTCCCACGCCTAAGGCTGGTGGAGTTCAAAGCCATCGCAGAGATTTTCTTCGAATCCAGAGTCCTCTGCCGACACAAGGGACCAGCTTTCAGGACCTCTCGCAGCGATGCTGTTGCCGATGCTGCCTGGCAGGCTATCACCTCATGGGTCCGTAGCAACAAGAGCCGACTACAGAACTCGGTCTACTACCTCCTGCCCTACAGGAAGAAGGATCAATTCAAGGCCAACGGGGTGAAAAAGGATATTCCCCGAATAGAGATGGTACACCACCAGGATGTGGCGGTGGAGCTGAGCACTCGTCTGCTGACCGCTCAGCACGAGATTGAGACTCTTCGCGCCCAGCTGTGAAACGCAGACGCCACCATCCGAGGCTACATGAGGATGGTAGAGGGTCAGGCCAGTGACCTCTACGCGTCAGACACAGACACCTGGACAGCCACCTCCTCAGTCCAGAGTTCAAGCAAGGAGCCCGCAGTGAGCAGCCACCCCCCCTCCGGATCCTGCAGTCGTTAGGAGTCACCTGAGTCTGTAATAATGTGGCGTTAGTCATCGCTTGTTTGATGATTGATGTTTGTGTTTGTGAGTGTTATTGGGAGTCGTGGGTTGCTTCGGCACCTTGTCCGCGACCTCATCTATATTAAGATAAATAAAATGGCAGCATTTTTCCCTATATCCCTTGTGCATATAGTTGGGTTACATGGGATCTCACTCTCCCTTTTTACCAAACCGTCAGATGGTGAACACAAGGAACAGCCAGTGCAATGGCCAACCCAGCAACAACAACAACAGCAACAATAACAATGCTAACCTGGAGCAACTGCTCACCACCCAAAACCAGCTGATGCAAGCCATGCTATAGACCCTCAACAACATGCAGCCCAACCAGCAGCAAGCACCCCCACCTCCACCACCCCACCAATCTCGTTTGGCGGAGTTCCTGCGAACTCGCCCCACCACCTTCTCACAAGCCAAAGACCCCATGGATGCAGAAGATTGGCTCAAGGGGGTCGAGAAGAAACTCGTGATCGCCCAATGCACTGATCGCGAGAAGGTCCTTTTCGCTGCACACCAACTCTATGGGACAGCAGCCAACTGGTGGGAGACGTACTGCAATACCCATGCGAACGTCGACACCATCACCTGGAACGAGTTCAAGGCTCGTTTCCGCACTCACTATGTACCTCGTGC
>JBNKSG010000418.1:0-990 GCA_050297195.1 Opitutaceae bacterium
CGCACGAGTGGCGAACATCGCTTTGGCCCTACGAACCTCACGATGTCGTGGGCTGCAATATTTTCGGCATGTGGGACGTAGTGCCCGCTCTTCTCGCAGGCGTTCCTGCCGTGCTTTTAAACGACTGCACGATCCGCGATCCTTTGCGCTTGGCCGCTGCCGTCACCCGCTACGGCATCACGCGAATGATGCTGACACCGACGCTTCTGGATACCTGTTTGCGTTGCCCTGAAGCAGTCACGGCCCTATCGCGACTACGGCTACTCATCCTATGCGGCGAGGGCGTCTCCCGGTCGTTACGCCTCCGTATGGCGGAGCTGCTCCCCTGCGTCCGCATCGTCAACCTTTACTCTCTTTCCGAGTGTCATGACGTGGCTGCGGGCGACCTCCCGCCACCGGAACAGGCCATGCGCCTGACCCTTGCGCCCTTCGCCCAGGTCAACATCGCGCAGGAGCAGAACCGTGAGCAACTCGTCCCCGAAGGCGCTGCGGGACGCATCATCGTCGGTGGCCCAGGACTCGCAAGACCCGGACCCTCCGAGCAGGCAGATTCCGGCGGCTTTTTTAGGCTGCTCACCAAGGAATCACATTGGGTGGACGCCTATGATACGGGCGACCGAGGCATTCTGATGCCGGACGGGACGCTCGAAGTCTTGGGACGCTGCGAGTCCAACGTGAAGATTAGGGGGACATGGGTGGCGCCCACTGATGTCGAAACGATGCTGCAGCGCTATCCCGGCGTTGCTCAAGCCTGCGTCACCACGACCGACAACGCCATGGGGCATCTCAGTTTGCTGGCTCACGTCGTGCCCGCCGAGATGGATACGACTTTTGACGTGGACGCATTGCGCCACTGGCTGCGCGGTCAACTGCATCCCGCAGCCGTCCCTGGCAAAATAATCCTCCGCAAAACATTACCGCTGCTCGCATCAGGCAAGGTTGATCGAGCCCGACTAACCCGACCACTGACCGAAGCCACAAACGACCAGC
>JBNKSG010000419.1:0-986 GCA_050297195.1 Opitutaceae bacterium
GGCACTGAAATCCCAGGATGAGATCGGGCTATTATTACAGGCATTTCAGAAAATGGTGGCCAATCTCGACAAGATGGCTGGTGTGGCGACCCTGATTGCTCATGGCGACCTGCGCCAGACATTTCAGCCGCTTTCGGAAAAGGATGCCCTGGGCCATGCTTTTAACCAGATGACCGCCTACCTGACAGAATTGGCAACTGCCTCAGAGCAGATCGCCAAGGGCAACTTCACTTATACCCTGACCCCTAAAACAGAGTTTGATGTGCTGGGCAATGCATTTCATACCATGCGCCGGCAATTGCACGACAGTCAGGACGCACTCCGAAAACTGAACAAAGAGCTGGAAGAGCGGGTGAGGCAGCGTACCAGTGAGCTGCACTGGCAAACCGTCGAGCATGCAAAGGCAAAGGAGATGGCCGAGACCGCCACTCGGGCCAAGTCCGATTTTCTCGCCAGCATGAGTCACGAGATTCGCACGCCGATGAATGCCATCCTTGGCATGCTGTATCTGGCGCTTAGATCCGATCTGTCACCGAGTCAACGCAATCACCTGATCAAGGCCCAGAGCGCCGCTCAATCCCTGCTCGGTATCATCAACGACATCCTCGACTTTTCCAAGATTGAGGCAGGCAAACTGGAGGTCGAGGCTATCGAATTCGATCTGGGTAAGGTAGTGCAGCAGACGGTCGACACTATCGCTCTGTTGGCCGATCAGAAAGGACTGGAATTTCTGGTGCGCCACGATGTCAGCCTTCCGGTGCAGCTGATCGGTGATCCCCTGCGGATTGGACAGATACTGCTCAATCTGTGCAGCAACGCGATCAAGTTCACCGCAGAGGGTGAGGTGGAACTTGCCCTGGCACTACAGGAAAGCGATGCCGACTCGGTGACACTGCGCATCTCGGTGCGTGACACTGGTATCGGCATGACGCCCGAGCAACAACAGCGCCTGTTTCATAAATTCACCCAGAGCGACCAGAGTCACA
>JBNKSG010000420.1:0-921 GCA_050297195.1 Opitutaceae bacterium
GCCCAGTGCTGAAGCGGTTTTGACGCCGGTTCGCGGGAGAGGCAGGGTTACCCCCCCACTTCGGTCGCGAACCAAGGCCCCCCCGCTTCCGTGCGGGATTCGTCGGCGCGTAGTAGAAGTCTCATGAATAATGCAGGCTGGCTGGCAAGCGCCCTATTTTCGCGTCAAAAACGCCTCCAAAATCCTGAGACTGCGCAAGATCTCCCCGCTCTCGATGTACTCGTCGTTCTTATGGGCCTGGGCAATGTCGCCCGGACCAAACACGACCGCTGGAATTCCTGCCGCCTCGTACGAAACCGCGTTCGTCATGTAGGGAACTTCCCTCTCTGCCACCCTTGCCCCAACGGATTCCGCTGCCGCGAGCAAGCTCGCCACGAAAGCTCCCGAATGCTCGCCGCGCAGAGGCGGACGCTCGAGGAAGACCTCAAGCCGCGCCCCGTCTTCCGAAGCGCAGATTTCCTCCAGTTCCACGCGGGCGCTTGCCGCATCCTCAAGGGTGCCAAGGCGACGATCCACGTCCAGCTGGCAGGCATCGGGGACGACGTTGAACCCAATTCCCCCACGCACGACCCCTACGCTCAAGGTGCCCCGTTCGATTTCTCGGTTTCGCGGACGTTCCTTCAAGCGCGACTCCAGCTCCTCCAGGCGCCGGCAAATCCGGGCCGCCTTGTAGATCGCATTGTCTCCCAGCTCTGGCGTCGAAGCGTGGGCAGCTTTCCCAGTGGCACTGAGGAGATAGCGGCCCACCCCCTTGTGCCGAGCGATCACGTCGCTTCCCGTAGGTTCGCCCGTAATCGCCAAAGTGAGCCCCAACTCGTCCTTCTTCTTGGCCAATTGAAACGCCCCCTCCTGCTCGCTCTCCTCGTCGACCGTAGCCGCAAAAACAAGTCCGCAGGCAAGCTCGTCCTCCCGTCCAGCAAA
>JBNKSG010000421.1:0-874 GCA_050297195.1 Opitutaceae bacterium
TTCTCTGTCGCGCAGCACATCGGGACGGTTAACACTGTGATCCGGGTTACTTGAACCCGACCAATCAGCAAACCGGGGATTTTGCCTTATCCCGGGTTCCCGATCTGTAGAGTCCTACACCATCCTCCTCCAAGGCTCCCCTGTATGCCGTGTTCCCTGCTGATGCGGCTGTTTATGGGCTTCAAAGAATCTGTCCCATTTGATCCCTCAGATAACCCGTTACTTTCGTTCTTCCTCCAGCTGCCGTTGATATTTTTCAATCAACATAGGCAACGTGGGTTTTACCCTCTTAGCCGGCTTCTGTAGCACATTCTCCTTCCACACGCCAATCTCTGAGTTGTGGGGCTTGATCATCTGGTTGCGCAGTTCATTTGAAACGACCACATTCTTGCCCTTGGTCGTCTCGGCTTGATCCGTGCGCACTAAAACTAAAACCTTCTTGTCCATGAGCATGACCATGCCGATGTGGAACGGGTCCAAGTTGAGCTTCATCTTGCCTCCATCACCTAGAGTCAATCGCCCGTCATTGATCACCGATTGTAGATAACAAGCAACTAAATTGCAGATGGGAAAACTCAAACCAATCTGAATACACATAATTTGGGGTTCTGAAAACTAGGGATGGGCAGTTTAGCCAACAGCGTGTCCTCAGCCGAAGTAGCAAGAGCTAAATCTAATCAACAAAACCTGATCTGTTCTTGGTGGCTAAGGGGGTATATGAGAGGGGGAGAGGACAAACAGGACGTGATGAGGGTCATGCTCTAACCCTAGGACATGCCCCTATTGGGCTCAACTTGATACATAGCCCACGGGGCCAAGATATGGTAATACAACACCGTGACAGATTCGGTGCACCTCATTGTTTCAATGTTTC
>JBNKSG010000422.1:0-837 GCA_050297195.1 Opitutaceae bacterium
GCGTTTAAAGCGCGTACGGCTGAATCGCGACCAGGGCCAGGTCCTTTAACCATTACTTCAAGGTTCTTCATACCCATTTCCTGAGCTACCTGCCCAGCACGTTCAGCTGCTACCTGAGCAGCAAACGGTGTAGATTTTCTAGAACCACGAAATCCTGATCCACCTGCAGTTGCCCAGCTCAGAGCATTACCCTGGCGATCGGTGATAGTAATAATCGTGTTATTAAACGTAGCGTGGATGTGAGCAACTCCATCCGATACATTACGTTTAACTTTCTTTTTAGAACGTGATGGTTTATCAGCCATAATAAAACTCGTTATCTCTTAATAGGACGTCTTGGACCTTTACGCGTACGCGCATTGGTCTTCGTGCGCTGACCGCGAACGGGCAGGCCTCGACGATGACGGATACCACGGTTAGTACCTAGATCCATCAAACGTTTAATATTCATTGAAACTTCACGACGTAGGTCACCCTCTGTTGTGAAACCATTAACCTGATCACGAATAGCGTCGAGCTGTTCTTCTGACAGTTCGCGAATTTTGGTCGCAGGATTAATACCTGTAGCCTCACAGATAGTCGACGAACGAGTGGGTCCAATACCATAAATGGATTGGAGTGCAATCACTGTATGCTTATTGTCCGGTATATTTACACCTGCAATACGAGCCATATAACTAAAATCTCCTGAAGGATTAAGGCCGATAAAAAAGGGCGCAGATAATATCTGACAAACCCAATAAAAGCAACCTACACATCAATATCAATTCAATAATTAACCAGCAAGACTAGCCTTGACGCTGCTTATGACGTGGATCTTTACAAATCACACGCACT
>JBNKSG010000423.1:0-830 GCA_050297195.1 Opitutaceae bacterium
GTATACTATGCTTAGTTGTGTAGGCTCTCGGTATAAGACGAGTGGTTGGAATCCGCTCACGATAGGGCCCTTTCTATCGATGGAGGTCCTATGTGGTTTAGCAAGATGATCGAATGGTTGACATAATTGGATATCGGGTGGGGCAATTAGGGGATAATGGAGAATACTGGATGGGAAAAAGGGGGAGTGGTCTGATCTGATATTTGGAGCTTCAAGGTGGTAGCCCCCGCCTGTGTCGATTAAGGACCGCGTCGGTTGTGCCCTGTTGCAACAAGCATTGAGTTGTGTACTGACGCATACGTGATTTATGGGGTCCCGGAAACTTACCAGCGTCGACAGTCGCTGAGTTGGACGACACCCCACTGTACTTCACGGATGACATTGGGATAGTGTTCGGGCCACCCACGGACTACCCATCGAGGTTTTCGCGTGGAAGACGGCACTAGGGTACGGTGGGTCCGGCTCGACTCTTTGATAGTCAATGCGAAAGGTGGCCACTCGTGATACCTTTGTGATTCACGTGTGTCGTGTTGTCAGGTTATTTCCCTTGCAAGGTGACTATTGATTCGAATCTCCGCGACACCCTCGGCTATGGGTGAGGCTTGTTCGCTGAGTACACTCGTAGAAGTGTTACACCATTATGTCATATGAGTTTATGGTTATGTTAATTATGACTACTTGGTAGTCGAGGATGATGATAATAAAATTTATTGATTGAGATACCTTGCATGCTTAGCATAGGTTGCTAATCTATTCTTGTTAATTAATTTAATTTGGCTAATAATCATGCTTAAAAGTGATTAGTAATTGTTGCTAGTAGGCTTGAGTCC
>JBNKSG010000424.1:0-781 GCA_050297195.1 Opitutaceae bacterium
TTATTTCTGAACTGAAAAACCCGTGAGCCGGGTCCACGGGCCGTGGACCACCGGGACTCCGGTCCACCGTGGACCGGCGGCCATTGCCGCTCTCGGGAGCTCGCCGGAGCTCGGCCTCCAGCCGCTCCGGTGTCCGAGAGCTCCGACCGAAGGGCGGGCGAGGGGGAGGGCGGGCCGGCGAACTCAATGGCGGGGTCACCGCAGCTCGGGAGGCGGTGGAAGGGCGGCTCACCGGCGACGGAAAGCTCGGCTCGGAAGGACGACGGTGAGGGCGCGGTGAGGGCTAGGAGAGAGGGCGTTGGAGGTGTGGGATGCTTCACCGAGGGCGGGGTTGGCTTTTATAGGGCGGAGGCGAGGCCGAGCGTCTTCAATGACCGGCGTTGAAGGAGCTTCAATGGCCGGCGTTGAAGGCGCCGGTTACCGGTTATTGAAGAGGGGAAATGGCGTCGAGTAATGGGGGAAATGATGGGGATTGATGCGGTCATTTTCTTTTCTTCCGGTGGAGGCGTCGGGGCGACCGTGGAGGCGGCGCGAGGCCGGCCGGTTGGGCCGTGCGGGTGGGCTGGGCCGGCCGAAAGGCCGAGGCCCAGTGGGAAGGGGAGGGAAAATCAGCCGGTAAAAAAAAAAGAAAACTGGGCCGAAAGGTCGGATGGGCTGAAAGTGACGGGGAAATTCTTTTCCGAATAAAATTTGATTTTTGAATATACCAAGGCTTTGGAAATTTGCACAAGGAGATTTAGGAGGAATTTTGACATGAGGATTTTCCTAAATTCTTCTAGGC
>JBNKSG010000425.1:0-763 GCA_050297195.1 Opitutaceae bacterium
ATTCTAACTTTATTTATAGAAAATAGATAATTAAGGCGTAGTTGCGAGACAGGCCTCACAACACACCGACACTCAAGCAAAGTTCCAAATCAATCATGAACACCACTAAAACAAAGCAACGAATCCTCGCGCATGAATATTATGAATTACAACTCGATTAACAAAATGGACCCTAGAAACTTATTCTTAACCCTAAACTTAAACACTTAGACTTGACGACTCAATCTCGATCATTACTCCCATCTTGGGGAAACCATTCTTCCACGTCAGAGCGGCCTTCATTTGGATCGTCATCCAGATCACCCAAGTCATCCAAATCATCCAGCTCCTGTGGACCATTCTCCACGGGGGCTTCTTCTTCGATGATCTCCTCAGGCACGGCAGCAGGCGCAGGTGCAGGGGGTGTGATAGTGTTCCCTTCATCATCGTCATCCTCATCCTCGTCGTCATCGTTCTCTCCCATGCGGTTGAGTCCATACTCTTCGGCCATCTCCAGGATCAGCTCATCACGGGACTGGATCATTCCTTCCAGAGTGGTCTTCTCCTCCCTTAGCTTCTGAGCATCTTCCCTTATCCTCTTGCACAGGGCCTCCAGCTCCACGATCTTCCGGCTAGCTTCCTCTCCATGCTCACCCAGTAGCTTGATCTCCTTGATGGCCTCGTCGATATCTTGGACCAAAGCATGGGTCAGCTTCACTTGGTTGGCAAAGCATCCAGTGCGATCGTGACCTTCCACGGGCAACATCATAGCTTCAACTCCTCA
>JBNKSG010000426.1:0-760 GCA_050297195.1 Opitutaceae bacterium
CGGTTCTCAAAGCGTTGCTATTGATTGCTAGCATGAGAAATGAAATGGTACCCATTACTGTAGCGACACGACGCTCTCCAGACTATAAATATCTCCTTCGTTCCCCGCTAGGAACCATCTCACATTCCTTTTCTTCGTCTCTTCCTCGCATAGGGTTTCCTTCTCTTGTTCTCTGCTTCCCAACAATGGAGGGCAAGAGAGGCATCAAGCGAGAACGCTCCCCCTCCGCGGAGGGAAGTCCTACGGCCAGCGACGCCAAGACCCCTCTGCCGGCACCATCTGGACCTACATCACCACCAGAATCCCCAGCAGAGGTGTCCTCCCGCCACCCTCACTCGCCAGTACTTGAACAGTGTGGCCCCTCCGAGATGGCTCCAGTGGTAGATCTATCTTCACCTCAGGATGAGGAAGAACCCATCCATGACATCGCTCGTGACTTTGAGTTCGCCCAACATCTCTTCGGCGAGCTCAACCGCGATCTCCTGGGGCCACCCGGCGATGGCAAGGTCATCATCATCAGTGACTCTGATGAAGAAGAGGAGGCGCGTGAGGAGACTGCCGTCGACACCGATGCCATGCCTTCTGCTACTGTGAAGTCCCTGGCTCCAACCGCCTCCGTTGCCGACGCCGATGAAGATCCCAAGGGGGCGCAAAACGATAATAGTGATGGTCTTGCCGTCGATCAGGAGATAGGTGATAGTAGCAGCAACGGAGACGAAGCCGGCTCGCCTTAGGCTACCATGCCAATAATGGCGCCTAC
>JBNKSG010000427.1:0-757 GCA_050297195.1 Opitutaceae bacterium
GGTTACAATTCGCATCCTTAATTCTGAGTAGCTCCTTTGAGCTACTCATGAATTCAACAATTTCATCCTGCTCATTTATTAGGTTGACGCAGGGTGAGTGCCGACTGATATAGCATATCGCAACGGTACGAACGCCGGGGAAGGAAGCCGGCAGGATCGCAACTTCATGGACGAAGGATTAGCACGAAATTAGAAAGAAACAAATAGTCGCTGTAAAAAGCCTAAACGGCCTGATCAACGACCCTTATTATTCTTTTGACTACCCCTTATAAGGGCCTGTAGCTCAGTTGGTTAGAGCAGTGGACTCATAATCCATTGGTCGGAGGTTCGAGTCCTCCCGGGCCCACCAATTATCTTCTCATTTTTCAGTGTTCTTGCCGCGTAGAAACTATGAAGGACTGAAATCAACTACCCTTAAAGTCTCAAACACAATAAGGTGAATAACATGAAAACAGCCCTTCAAAACAAAGATAACGCAACTCAGCCCATTTTGTACATAGCTTTCGAGCTCAGTAACAGCAAATGGAAGCTGGGGTTTAGCAATGGCGAAAAGCAACGGATTATAAGCGTCGCAGCCAGAGACTGGGAAAGCCTGGTGGACAAGATCGAACAGGCAAAAACCAAGCTCTCCTGCGCTAGAGATTGCAAGGTGGTGAGTTGCTATGAAGCCGGTCGGGATGGCTTCTGGATACACCGTGCGCTAGAGGCCGAAGGGATAAAAAACCATGTGGTGGATTCGGCTAGTATCGAAGTGAGT
>JBNKSG010000428.1:0-750 GCA_050297195.1 Opitutaceae bacterium
GGCGTGAAACCTGGCGTTGAGTTGTAGAACACGCGACTCGCTGTTGCCGAGGAACTGAGCCTTGATCGCGAGCCACGCCTGGCGTGCGGTCTCTGTCGGCTCCCGAACGATCTCGTGGAGCTCGGGGGAGAGGGTGCCGAGGATCCAGGTCACCACGATGCTGTCCAGTCTAGCCCAATAGACAGACGAATCAGCGGTGTTGGAGAGGACGTGGTCGTCGAGGGCGTAGCAACGAAGCGTGAGAAGCACGAGGTCGCGCCACCGCCTCGATCGTATATTCTGGAGACCGGCAGCCTGCGCGTGCAGGTGCGCGGTGAGGGCGGCGGCGGGATTGGAGCAGACGTCAACGGAGCAATCATCGTCGTCGTCCTGGGGAATCGTGATCCCTTGGGCAGCGGCGAGCTGCTGTTCCAGGTGACGGGCGATGGTCTTCTCCTTTTCCCAAGCGAGGGCGGCGGCACGCTCACGCGCCCGTGCCTCGTCCAGGGTCTTGCGTGCGGCAGCCACGGCGGCGACGAGAGCCTCCTGCTCTCGGTGCGCGGTAGCGGCGGCGGCCTGAGCCGCGGCCGCGGCGTCGTCCTCCTTCCTCTTGGCGGCGGCGGCGGCCTGTTGCTCGTCGACGGAGAGGTTGGAGGTGCTGCCCGACATGATCGGCAAGACGGTGGTGGTTAGGGGTGGTGGTGGGTGGCGGCGAACCCTAGGGTTAGGTCAGAGATGTGCGGAAGCGAAGAAAAATCGATGGCTCTAATT
>JBNKSG010000429.1:0-743 GCA_050297195.1 Opitutaceae bacterium
CTCACACCGCTATATAAGCATGGGTGCACCTCCCCCATGTCTCCCACGCCAATTTTGTCTCAAAATCGAACCCTAGCCGCAAACTGAGTTCCACCACCGTCGCCGCTGCCCTCATCGCTGCAACCTCTATTCAAAAGTCATCCCTTCAAATTAAACCCCGTGCCGGTCATGAAAAGCCAAAAACTCAACCATAGGAAAAAGAATCACGTTGAAACTCGATCTGTAGCCTCCGCAATCTATCGCCGAAGTCTTGCCGTTGTTTCTCATCGGGCTGCGACTTTTCCGGCGAACTTGAAGTCAATCCGACGTTACCGGTGAGTTCCCCTTGCCGTACCCTCGCTCCCGGACTTTACGGATCCGAAATCGGAGGTCTATAGCTCAAGTTATAGCAAATTCCGGTGAACTTCCGGTGAAGTTCCGGCGAGCAAACTCCATTATTGTCTTCTACCTTGAGCTCCATCCAAATTTTATAAATAGGTCCCTGTACGGTTTTTATTTAACCACAGATTAGTCCTTAGTACTTAAAACATTCATAACTTTCAAACTGTAACTCCAATTTAGGTGATTCTTGCACTCATGAGTTTATAGCGATGAGTAGAATATTTTAGCACTGTTGGTTTAGTATTTAGTTACTGTTTGTGTACTATTTTATTTATTCTTTATATCGCTTGTTTCCGGTTGTCGTTATTATTTAGAAGCCGTGAACTTCGGAAATCTTCAAGACCTTCAGGAAGAAGACTTTG
>JBNKSG010000430.1:0-707 GCA_050297195.1 Opitutaceae bacterium
CCAACAACTAAGCGTAGCTGAGATGCGCATACTACGATGGATTTGTGGCAACACAAGAAGAGATCGGGTCTGGAACGATGGCATATGCGAGAGACGGGGGTGACACCAGTCGAGGAGAAGCTCGTGCAACATCGTTTGAGATGGTGTGGACATATCCAACGGAGGCTGGCGGAGACACCAGTTCGTAGTGGGGTAATAAGACGATCCGGTAATGAGAAGAGAGACAGAGGACGACCAAACTTGACATGGGAGGAGTCCGTGAAGAGAGATTTAAAGGATTGGTGTATCACCAAGGAGCTAGCATTAGATAGGAGAGAGTGGAAGCTAGCAATTCATGTGTTAGAACCTTGATCTTCGGTTCCTTCCTTTTATTGTCTTTTGTCAAGTTTTTTTCCCTGCCCCTTTTTTGCTTTTTTGATTTAGCGTTTTATTGTTTTTTCTCCTTTTTTTGATTTGGTTTTTTATCGCACTTTGTTTTCCCCTTCTTTTTCACTTTGTTTTGTACTTGTTTTTTTGGCTCATGTGGTTTCATCTCTAGCCTACCCCAACTTGCTTGAGAATTAAAGACTTGGTTGTTATTATTGTTGTTGTTGTTGTTGAGGTGTAGAATGCATCAAACTATTATCAATCCCAGTAAACCAAAAAAGGCAGCAATCAGAAATATATCATATGAAATACAGTTACTTTGGATGCAAGGATTACTAAGT
>JBNKSG010000431.1:0-661 GCA_050297195.1 Opitutaceae bacterium
GCTGGTAACTATTAGGTTTTATTTTTACACAATATTTGTTATCTTCATACTTAACTCAATATTTGTAGGACCGTTATACGAAGGAGTTGAAGAATATCCATGGGCCAGATGTACAAGACCCGAGGTCGGTCCCCTTCGACGTCCCCACTGCGTATGCTACGAGTGGAGGTACCCCACATGGAAGGTAAGTAAAATATCAATTGTTGAATTAAGTTAAGTATTATCAGTTTATAACACTAACTTTTATTGCAGGCTTGCTTTGGGCGACGGGGTGGTGGACCATGGAAGCCATGCCTGGCAGCGGCTTTCTACCTCCAGTTCCTCATCCAGTCGGCCCCGCCAAAGCCAGGACGACCAAACCGATGAAACGTTGCGGTACCTCAAGTAAATATCTTCAAGTATGCAATTTTCCAATTTTCAAACAATATTGCTTAATTGCGTAACTAATGACTTCCTGTAGCAAGGGAACACTCTATACAGTCCACCACCACCGTTTCCTTGTCCCACCACACTGGGCAATCCATTGACCCCACACGTCGATAGTTCACAGGTAAACTAATATTTTGTATTCAAGCCAGAATCTCGATTATTAAACATGACTCGATGTTTTTTGTGTTACATGCTTCTTAGAGTAGCCAAGCACCCTCGATACAGTGGGGAG
>JBNKSG010000432.1:0-656 GCA_050297195.1 Opitutaceae bacterium
TGAAGGTCCTCAAACAACGGTTCCGGCACAACGTTACCTACCGTGAAGTAAACACATGCAATCAATCAATAAAATGCAACAAACATGTGTTATATGAATGCATAGAAAGAAAGAGAAAGTGATTCTAAGAATTTTGGCACAAGAATCACTGGATTTGGAGTTGTGGTTGGAAAGATATGAATTTTTGAAGTTTTGGGGCTATTTTTGTGGATTTTTCTGAGGCTAGGGACCTTTTTGTAAATATTTTTCAAATTTCGGACCTAACTGCAAAAATCGCGGACCGCGGGTTAATTTCGGAAAACCCGAGGGGTCTGAGTGCAAAATCGGCAAAATCTGGACCGCGGGTTGATTTCACAAAAGTCCAGGGACCTCTTTGCAAAATTTCTGAATAATCCGAATAATGAATTAATTTCCAACGGATAAATCCGTGGACCGGCTGGGCGCGCTTGGTCCACCGTGGACCGACGCCGGTGCGGACAGTGGGCACGGCAGCGTGCTCACCGGAGCTCGGCCTCCAGCCGCTCCGGTGTGCCAAAGCTCGCCGGCGGGGGCACAAAACGGAGAGGGGAGCACGGGGAGCTCGTCTAGGGCCTCACCGGGGCTCGAGCGGCGTCGAGGAGGACGGGCGACGACGGGGAAGGCTCGGTGGTGTCGAC
>JBNKSG010000433.1:0-685 GCA_050297195.1 Opitutaceae bacterium
GTGGGCTTCGGTTTGTCGGTTGCGCCACAAAACCGACGGAGGGAGGTCGGCGCGGGACACGCGTCGAGATCTAGCAGCTTGCTTGGCGTCGAAGCAAGTCTGGCTAGGGTTTCCCAGTCTGGCCTGAAGACTGGTGGAGGCGCGACTGCGGGTGGTGCACGTGGCACCATCGCGGAGGTTGCGTCGGAGGCAAGCTGAAGCTGGACGGGTCGATGCGACGGGCTGCGTCGGACCCTGCTACCCTTGCTTTGCCGTTTTTCTTCTATTAGGCCCCAGGGGCGTAGTAGTCATTTAGCCTTTTGCTTGGGCCTATATATAGGACCCTAGAGGGTTGGGGCTCTTTGCCACTTCCCACTTTCATTTTGTATTTTCTAGAGTAGAAGTGAGACAAGAATTTAATTTTTAATTTTCAATCAAATGAGTGAGAGAGGACGGTGACCTCCGTGGATCGGTTGTAAAATTGTTAGTTTTCAATGGAGAAATTGTTGACCTTTTGTTGTGTCACTTGTTCTTCTCTCTTGGTTGGATCTAGGCGCTCAGTTCCTGCATGGGCAAAGCCTGGTTCGATGGAGTAGTCTGGTCTCCATTTTTGCTGCCATTGGATCCATTGCTCGCATGTTTTGACTGAAAGATTTGGTTTTTGCCGTCTGCCAGCACTGCCCGAGCTGTTTTCACGCTGCTTGTT
>JBNKSG010000434.1:0-684 GCA_050297195.1 Opitutaceae bacterium
GGCGAGGATCTTTGGGGAACTAAGTTTAGTTCTGGCTTGTTCGATTCGTATCCTCACCGACATAGTCGGATCCTTGCCGTGTAGCGGATCTAGCGGCTTCGCCGCGATGTTGGATGTGTTGCAGTGGAGGAGTTGTTTTTAACAACGCTCGTGCCTCGCTTGATCCCTGCTGCGCAGGGGATGATCCGTCCTGCGGCCGGCGAGGATCAATTGTACATTCGTTTTATCTCTAGGCCTTTTTTTGCGAAGTTGATGAGCAATCCCGTTTTCATGTGAGTGGATTTCAAGTAGTTCAGTAGCTGTGCCTGATGTTCGGGGAGTAATGTTTTAACCGCTTTAAGCTCTAGTATAACTGTATCCAAAACTACGATATCCGCATAGTAATCTCCCACGACTTGGTCCCGAAAGTGTACTTTCAATGGATACTGTTGCTTTGCATCTATCCCTAGGTCTCTCAGTGCGATCATCATCGCATTCTCGTAGATTTTTTCGATGTAGCCAGTGCTTAGCTCATTGTGCACTTGATAGGCTGCTTTGATAATCGTTTCGGTAAGGGTGTTGGTTTCCATGCTATATGGAAAAGGTTTGGGACGTGTTCGTCTACCCTAATATCCTTTCGAATACATTCGATCCTCGCCGACGTAGTCGGATCCTTGCCGCGTAGCGGATCTAGCGGCTTTGCCG
>JBNKSG010000435.1:0-672 GCA_050297195.1 Opitutaceae bacterium
TTTTACGACTAGATTCGAGAGTAGGGGTGCTCACGGATGCGAAGAACAATGGTACGTGTAGGATACGAGGGTTTAGACAGGTTCAGGCCTTCTTGTGGATAAAACCCTATATCATGTGCGCATCAATGTATTCCGATTTCCTGGGTGGAGACCCCCTCTCCCTCTCCTTTTATAGTCTAAGGGGGTATGGTTTACATGGAAGATCGAGTTGGTACGATTGTACACGACTCGGACTCAATCTCTACTTGCCCTATTTACAAGATTTGATTCTAAATCTATCTTCTAAGCCGCCTCTGTTATGGGCCTCCCGGCCCACGTCCTTAGGCCGAGTGGGCTGACTCATGGCAGACCCCTGTTCCTTTTTGCCGAGTCCAGGAGACGTGGTACCCATGGTACCAAACCTCGTCAGCAACCCCCGAGTGTTTGACAAGTGAGCTTTAATCCTAGTCAACCAGATCTTCTTGCTCGTGGCGAAGTTGCCGAGTGCTCTGTCCGACTTGGAATAACTTGTGAGTTCTATTTGGCTCTGGTCGAGTGCTAAATAACTCTGATCGAGTCTCACCATGTTTTTGAAAATGTAGATAGGTGCACCTATTAGGTGTAGCCCCCGACTCCCATACCAAATCTCCTCAAGAGTTGATTTCGGAGTCAACTTTTGAAAATGCAGATAGG
>JBNKSG010000436.1:0-664 GCA_050297195.1 Opitutaceae bacterium
CCTTCGCCACCAGTCGCGCCTTGTGTCGCACGACGTCGCCGGCTTCATTGTGCTTCACCTTGTACACCCACTTCAGGCCTATCGCATGATGGCCGGCGGGGAGTGAAGTGAGCTCCCAGGTGTCGTTGTCCTCGATCACCTTCATCTCCTCGCGCATTGCCGCCCGCCAGGCAGCGTCCTGCTCGGCTTCCTTGAACGACATCGGTTCTTCTGCGGAGGTGAAGTTGAGCTCCGCGTTCAGCACGCGACGCGCGAGACCAGGTGGCTCTGCATCCCCGATCAACTCGTCGATGGCGCGGACCCGAAGCGGGGCATCATCGTGGTCCGCGTCAAGATTCTCTTCGTCCACCTCTGGTTCATGCTCCCCCGCAGGCGATGAAGCCGGGGTTGGAGTTGGTGAGGGTGTGGCCGGCAGGACGTCGCGGACGATCTCGGTGCTGTACTCCATGATGAACGGCTCGGAGTTGTCGGCCTGCTCGTTGTCGGCGTTCTCCCAGCGCCACTGCCCGGCTTCGTTGAAGACGACGTCGCGGGAGATGATGACGCGCTGGTCGACCGGGTCGTAGCACCGATATGCCTTGGACCCGACCTCATACCCGACGAAGATCGCCTTCCGACTCCTGTCGTCAAGCTTCTTCAGATTCGGTCGCGTGATCTTGACGTG
>JBNKSG010000437.1:0-659 GCA_050297195.1 Opitutaceae bacterium
AAGACGCTCACCGACATGCTGAACAGCGGTGCCGTCGTGATGCCGACCGAGTTTCTGCACGGACTCTACGATGGCGGCCATGGCGCGGGGCTGGAGGATTTCTGGCAGGCGATGCGCAATGCCAGGAGTTCCGCCGGCGGCTTCCTTTGGGTCTTTGCCGACGAAGGGGTGCAGCGCGACGACTTGGACGGGAAGATCGATGTTGCAGGAAATTCCGCGCCGGACGGCATACTCGGGCCGTTCCGCGAAAAGGAAGGCAGCTTCTACACCATCAAAGAAATCTGGTCGCCGGTGCAATTGCCCCGCGTATTGCCGACGAATTTCAGCGGTACGCTGTCCGTGGAAAACCGCTATGACTTTACAGATCTCTCCCAGTGCAGCTTCCGCTGGAAGCTCCAACGGTTTTCAAAGACGACCGAGACGGTGGAGGAGGGAGTGCAAGCCGGTCCTGCGGTTGCGCCGGGGAAAACCGGTACGCTGAAGCTGGATCTGCCCGCCCAATGGCGGAACGGACAGGCCGATGCCCTTTCGGTGGCGGCCATAGATTCCGCCGGTCGCGAACTGTGGGCCTGGGTTTACCCGTTGAAGGCGCAGTCGGACTATGTGCCTCAAGGAACGCCTGTGAAGCCGATGTTATCGGGCGGAGAGCTGCACCTGAA
>JBNKSG010000438.1:0-658 GCA_050297195.1 Opitutaceae bacterium
GAATACCCAACGGAACCGGCCAGTTCTGATTTTATTAAACCAGCTGGATTTGACCATTTTGACCGAGTTTGATTTATTTTGACCGGTTTTCTCAACAAAAACTGACGCATTCGCTAGTGTCCGTTTTTTTTGGCCCGCCAGTTTTTCCCCTAGTTGTGATACCCCCATCTAAGATAGGTTTTTCGTCGGTATGAAGGATTCTTGACGAAGCAAGAATACACAAGTACACACATACAAACCATAAATTAAATGTTCTTAATATAAAATATTATAATTTCTGATTCAAGATTTGATACAACAGAGTTTTTGCAGTGGAAAAAGTATACGTGGATGTGGAAGCGAATCACTCGACGATACAAGGGCAACACCTTGCCCTACGGTGCCACCCTCAGAAGTGGTCAACGCCTACGGGTCTCCCAGCATGGGTCCAACCGTCGAGTCTGGACCACTCACTGGTAACCGCCCTCGGCATCACCGGAAGGGAGAGAAGAACTACACCTGCACAAATTAAATCAACAAGGCAAAGCCTGAACAACTAAAGCTCAGCAAGACTGACCCATCAACGTGGCCATAAATAGCCGACTCCTAGACATGCAAGGCACTAAGGGTTTGACAGGACTAAGGACTCAGCGACTAGCAGTTGATCCTTAAATTCATT
>JBNKSG010000439.1:0-617 GCA_050297195.1 Opitutaceae bacterium
AGACACTTTATAAATAAAAGAAAGCTATAACTATAACCTGGAGAACCTCTAGAAGTAGATTTATAAAGAATCTACTCAAGAACTCAAACTATAAAACTAGACACTCCGATTTTCTTGAGACAGAAACTTGTGGAAAACTCCGATGAGTTCCCGATGAGTTCGACACTAACTTAGAGCTACTCAAGATTGCATATAGGATTAATTACAAGGAATTGACCAGAGATACAACAATCTATGCATGCAACCTATAGAATCAATGGAGACAATTAATCACTCAAGCAATTTGGATAGCAAGAACACAAGAAGGCAAACCAAACAATTGACATGATGATTTGTTTGCTGACGTTTGGAATCACCACTCGTGATCCCTACGTCTCCGTTAAGGAAGCTTGAGTTGCTCACAAGGCCAACTCCAAGCTGGGTCTCTTTCAACCGCTTTCCTCACTTCACTAGCTCTTGCTTCTTTTCCTTTCGGATGTGAAGCGGACCTTCACAAACTTTCCTAAGACTCACCACACGCTTGGGAGCTCTAGGGCGACGCCTAGCCATCTAGGAGGCTTCACCTCCAAGAGTAACAAATGCCACAAAGATTGCTTCACAAAGATCAAAGGGCTCAC
>JBNKSG010000440.1:0-652 GCA_050297195.1 Opitutaceae bacterium
AGCGCCTTCTCGGGCTACTTTGAGAAGGTTCCGTTCGTCTGCTAGCAGCGCTTTGGTGAAGCGGTTGACAGTTGCGGGGGGGATTCCTGAGCGTTTGCAGATCTGCTGGTTTCGGTAGACGGGAGTCGTGAATACGGCGTCTAGCAGAGCAATGGCGTGTTTCGAGCCTGTGCATTCTGAAAACACTGTTTTCATCTCTTCGTAGAGTGCGCCTATGCGGTTGATCGCTCCTAGATTGTAGTCAGCTTGTGCTTTTACTGCTTCGAGGAAGAACAGTAGCCAGCCCATCCAGTCATTTTCGGCTGAGACAGCCTTCATGTTGGCGATGTAGGCGTTCTTGTTCTCTTCCATGTAGCGACTGATGTAGAAGTGAGGAGAGGAGATGGTGCCAGAGGACCAAAGCATGAGCGTTATGAGCATGCGGCCGATTCGCCCGTTGCCGTCTTTGAAAGGGTGGAGGGCCTCGAACTCGATGTGTGAGAAGGCGGTGCGAATTAGGGGAACATGCGCTTTGCTTCCGATGTATTCAAAAAGTCGATCCAAGCCTTCGGGCAGTTTCTCAGGACTGATTGGTATGTAGCTGATTTTTCCTGTGCGCTCGTCGCCGATGTAGTTTTGCTCTGACTTGTAGTCGCCTGGAGATTTCGCAGCA
>JBNKSG010000441.1:0-651 GCA_050297195.1 Opitutaceae bacterium
TGGCATGCCTCTCCCATCCGGTCAAACTACTGTGTAAGACTTTCACAAGAATATAGTCAAAGGGCCAGGTTAGATAACCAGATCACCTTACAACCATACAACATGGATATAGAATAATCGGGTTCCTCGTGCAAGAGGTGCGTGTGAACAAAATGGTCAAGACCAAGAATAGGTACATCCCCCTCAATGTAGGCCAGGTTAGCCATTTCCATACACCCAAGATTCATGGCAATCCGAGTGAGCATGGAGGTACACTCGATGGATCCTGACATTTTGTGCACATTTTTAAAGTAGTCGACAATATCAGCTACTGGGGTGTACTTGATCCTATTTACTATAGCAAACTAACATTTAACCTCAGGAGTAGTAACAAACCGCAATTCCACCATGGGAAAGAGCGTGAATGACATCCACCTATGCAAGAACCTTAGACTAGGGTTGTGAATATCACTGAACCTAAGCCTAGCAAATTTTCTAGAAATAGCATCGCCAAACTCAACCTTATTAAAATTTCTCATCACAGTTGATTCAGGTAAGCAAGATTTAGAGAAGTCTTGTAGCTCGCTAAAATGGGAGAGATTATAGCCAAATGATTACCCGAATAGATGAAACTTCACGAACAACTTTCTACCCTTCTCAACTATTTCAAAA
>JBNKSG010000442.1:0-613 GCA_050297195.1 Opitutaceae bacterium
ATCTGAGCAAAAGACTCGAGATTTCTTGGTTCAAATCACTCTTTCGCAGTGATTTTTCGAACGCGACCAACAGGTGTTTGGTGAAATGACTGTGAGGACATAAACTATTTTTCAATCCGATTTTCATCATCGATCTCACTCGTCGTCTTGCTAGCAATATTCCGTGTTTCCGCTACGGTTCCTAGCACGGTTTTGAGGGCCGATAGCTAGCCTATAGCTAGGCGGTCTTGACTGAGCTAGAAGAGAGGTGCGTCGGGTCGATTTTAGGATATAGACTGAGTTTCAGTGTAGAATTTTAATTGGCTCCCATTCACCATCCTCTAGTCGCCTTCTCTAGTCCTTCAAGCGGTCATCCAGTCAGCAAAACACCAACAAACCATGAGGCGTTAGCACGTGTGGAGCGTTATTTCACGCAGTTTTCAAGTGGGAGATTTTGTACTATGAAAGATCCAAACGACTAAAGACTGGCATAAGCTTTCCCCAACAAGGGAGGGTCTGTAACACCCACTTTTTACAAGAATAAAATTTTTTGTGCAAATAGGAGTGCATATAAAAATGCATATCAAATTATAGTACTTGTGAAAAACTTTCCAAAAATAATCTTGCATAGGAT
>JBNKSG010000443.1:0-639 GCA_050297195.1 Opitutaceae bacterium
AGTGTTCGACCTCGATGCTGGTTCGGTGGATGGCGATGATGCTTGCTCCGTCGATGGTGTCGCCAAGGCCGAGAATTCGTCCGTTTACTTGGGCTTTCGCTCCGGTGCTGCGCTGAAAAATAGCCCCTAGCTGTATGTCTGGAAAGGGTGGCGGAGGCGGAGAGGGTGGAGGCGATTCCGGCCCTGGTTCCGGCTGGACTGCAGGATTCTCTTGAGCGCTGGCGTTTGGCTGTGGATTCGACTCGAGGATCTCTTCGAGCATGTCCCTTCGGGATTGTATCGGAGCTGGCCTTGCGGCTTGGGGCGACTCGGTTTGGGCAGGGGCGTCCTTGATGGAGCTTATGAAATAGATGCAGCAGAGGCAGCAGAGAATGCCTGCCGCGAAGGCGAGAGTGGTGCTTTGGCTGCGTTGAGGCGGGCTCGGCGGATCTTGTTGTTGTTCTTCCTCTTCGATGCGCTTGGAGAGGGCCTGATGCGCGACGGTCGTAGTGGTTATTTGCGGGATTGGAGGATCGTCCTCTTTGGGGGCGAGCTTGGGTTTGAGTTTGGTTTTTTGCTGGGAAGGGGGAGTGGCGCCGGTTGCGATCGCTTCCCAGTCGGCCCATTGCTCGGATTTGCCGATTTCGATGAGGAAGTTGC
>JBNKSG010000444.1:0-630 GCA_050297195.1 Opitutaceae bacterium
GGCAGTACGCGTCCGCGTGGAATTGGGGCGCCAAACCATATTGCTTTCTTGTTCCTGAAATTGAAATAGAAGAATGGAAGAAAGAAAGATACATCGATCCTGATGAAGTTATGATTTACGCATTTTCGATGCAGCAGTATCTTTCAACACCTTCTAACCGAGAGATTCCTGAGCTGGAAAAACACATAAAATCCTTACAGAAATTCGGAAATCTAGCTAAAGACCCAGAAGGACGGTGGTTCGGTCCGTATGAAGCAAAGAACATAAAACCAAATTTCGAACAAATCAGTGGTCACAACTCCGGGGGCTGCGCCCCCTCCGCGTGACACTTCGGCGTTCGGCAAAAGAAAATGAAACCACCATCTAGAACAATGGAACCTTCGAAATCGTATTCTACGATTGGTTACACTCCGTTGGTCATGGTTGGGTTAGCCATTCTAGCAGCAATCTACTTTCTATCCGGTTCATTCCTGCTCACTGCGATTATCTTCGGGTTCTTCGCGCTACTCCAAATCATCGGTTTGAGGTGGGAGAAAACGAAGAAAGAGGAAAGAAAAGAAGATTCGATTTGTTCGTTCTCCAGAGCTCTTCCAGCAAAGGAACACGACACTTGGGTGGTTAGAGCTGTTT
>JBNKSG010000445.1:0-567 GCA_050297195.1 Opitutaceae bacterium
TGGAGGTGATCGACATGCTACCCCCGAAGATCATGTTGATTTCTGCCATATGCTCATCTCTGTCGGAGACCTCTCGGCGATGTTCTCCCCGGCGGCGATCTTGGGGTGCCGACGCTGTTGGGGGCGGCATCTTTTTACGATCCAGAAAATTTTTGCACTCTTCCAGATCGTGTTCATCGGTGCGATGAATCTCGCACCACTTCTCTGCGTCGTCAGGGCGACGGAAATGCCTCTTCTCCTTCTGATCTGAGGACTGCTTGTCGTGATATCCGTGGTATCCTTGGTCCATGCGATCACCTCGTTCAACTGTGTTGACCTCATGATCCTCCTTCTTCCTTGAGGTCCCCTTGCCCCGGGATTCCAGAAGTCGAGCCTGGGCTTCGGATGCCTCTATGCATAAATTAGCGCTGCGAGCAGATCGGCCATCATCTTGGACTTTTTCATGGTGATCTCCTCCACAGACTTGATATCACTGACCCCGTCGCGGAAGGCATTGATGATCTCAATGTTCTGGATGTACGGGATAGCGTTCCTGGCATTGCAGAAATGTTTGACATAATCACGAAG
>JBNKSG010000446.1:0-616 GCA_050297195.1 Opitutaceae bacterium
CCACCCATGAAAACAGTACAACCATGAGCCTATATGGGTACGGCCTGGTGTAGTATGTGGCGGAACCTAGTTTGGCGTACCAATCGGTGGTGCGGATTGAGTGGACTCTCTTGGGATCCGTCTGGTTGGGAATGAGTGGGGAAGGGAGTGGACTCTCCCGAGAACCACATGGCGCAAGAGGGGGCCCTTGGTGATCTGGACTGACACCTCCGGTGAAACCTCAGCGGGTACGCTGCGAATGCTGCAAACTAGGGAAAACCATTGAACAACCTTGTAGTGATGTCCTAGCGCACACCCTGGAAGTGTGTAAGGGTACTCGCCCGTACAACGAGTATTCGGCTATCTGAGGATAATCACGACTCATGGGGAACGTGTACAACCTCTGCAGAGTGTAAAACTGTTATAACAGTCGTGCTCACGGTCATGAGTGGCATGGACCCTCACATGATTAGTGGAACCCAGGTAGGGTTGGTAGAATCAGGTCTGGTTAGTCCTGTTGACTAGGTCGATCCACTGCAATGGACTTTGCGGTGTGATCGATGTCTTGTTTTGAGGCATTGGAGTTGTGCCTAGATATCTAGAAGTTTTTGGTATAGTTATAACCACTACTTGCTGT
>JBNKSG010000447.1:0-613 GCA_050297195.1 Opitutaceae bacterium
TCTTCAATCCATACTATATTCTCTGCTGGTATGGGCTCAAAGCCGAACGCACGTTCTGGAATTCTGTCAGATGGTGAAAACCTTACGTCGTATGCCACTGACCTTCCGATGTTCTCGATAACGAGGGTGATCATAGGAGTCCGCATCGTGTCGTATTTCGTGTATACGATAATCTATGGGTCTGTCTGACTGCGGTAGAGAAAGAAGTTTACTGCAGTCGCGAATGTAGTGACGAGTCCGACGACTACCGTAGCCCAGAACATGGCGGTTATTGTCCAATGAGGTTCCATATTATATTTTTGCTCAACGCCAAGTTCAGACGACGAGCGCTTGCGCTCGTTGTCTGAAACGTCTGGTTCGCCTTATTTTTCATGGTGATAGTAAGTGTGAAGTAGAAACGACTCTTCCTTCTTTGTCGAAAGAAACGTTCCAGACCTCGGGAGCATACTTGCAGTAGAACCAATACTCTTTCTTGACCTCCTCTTTTATACTTTCTGGTCTTCGTTTGTGGCCGTATTCACTGACGGTCCCGTCGCTGATCCAAGCTGGACGGCCGAGTAATTCGATTACGTTTGCTTCGGTGTTTCCTTTGTCTATTTCCTCAAAATTCGAT
>JBNKSG010000448.1:0-611 GCA_050297195.1 Opitutaceae bacterium
ATATCTTTATGACAATAAGATGATTATTACAAGCCCAACAAGACTAAGCAGTGGAGCAAGTCACCATCATGCCACAGGCAGTCAACCAAGGTTTCGCACGCCTAGAAGTAATCTTACTCGAAAAGCTCTTTGTCATCTTCTGAGTAGCAGAGCAATATACCAAAACAGAGGGAATATAACAAGTGTGAGTGTATCAAGTACTCAACAAGTATGAGAATAAATGACATGCAAGCTTATAGCAAGAAAAGCTTAACCAACTGGTTTATTTTGCAGAGAAAGCACCTAGACCTAGACAACAACTAAGCACGACCACGCACCTGGATTACCCACGGTAATCAAGGGCCTCGAGCTCACAGGAGTCACACCTGTAGCCACAAAACGATCAACGCTCACAGGCATCCCACCTGTAGCCAAAACATGCACCCAGGCTTCACACCTGCTGCACACCATAAGCCAGATCGACTAGATCCACCCCAAACCAGACTCCCAACCAGAAATCCCAACTAATCATGTGAAAGGTTCATGTCGCTCATGACCATGAGCACGGCTATCATGACAGTTTATACCCTACAGAGGTTGCACAACTTTACCCACAGGTCGGTGATTTCATC
>JBNKSG010000449.1:0-608 GCA_050297195.1 Opitutaceae bacterium
CTCATCAAACCAACAAGGAGAGTCAGACCTTCGGCCAGCAATATCCCCATTCATAGCAACAAACAACAAGAGGAAGCAATCGCTTACCGGCTTATCGGCGTTAAGATACCATGGGGCCGAGGACATGTATTGAGGAATGTGGGGATTGATTTCGTTCCCATCCTCGTCGACCTCGGCTGGGGTGCAGAGCGCGTGAGGAAGGCCGGAGCTCGGACCAGCGGCACGCCTGCACGAGGGAGGGTCGGAGGGAGTCGGGCGTCGCCCGTCGGGGGCCTCGGCGCGCCTGCGCGAGGGAGGGTGGGAGGGAGTCGGCCGTCGGGGGCCTCGATGCGCCTGCGCGAGGGAGGGTCGGAGGGTCGGTGGCTACTCAGCGCGCCTGCGCGAGGGACGGAGGGAGTCGGCGACGGCGTCGACGTCTGGTGGCGCACCTGCTCGGCTGCTCGAGGGACGGCGGACGGAGGGACCGAGGGAGTATGGCGGGTGGCGGCGGCAGCGAGCGGCGCAGCGGCGCAGCGGCGGCGTGCGGGCGGGCGGGCGGCGGCGGCTGGGCGCGGTGTCTATGCGGCGGGTGCAGTGGGCGCGGACGTGGGAATCTGGCCGGGTTGGGC
>JBNKSG010000450.1:0-573 GCA_050297195.1 Opitutaceae bacterium
CACCGTTTTGGCCCCGATGCCAAGCCTTGAGTTGTGTACTGACCGCATGTTGGGTTTTATGGGGCCCGATAAGTCGAGTAGCTTTTGTAACTACTTTGTCGAACCGCACCTCCCTGCTTCATGTGGTGTTTTTACTTTTGGAGGGAGGATGAGGCCGAGGGCCAAGACTTCATCCAGGGAGAAGGGGCCTGATTTTGACCTAGTAGGGACTTGTGAATGGTTGTCATACGTGAGAGTTTCCGAGAGTCAAGCGTATGGTGTGTTGGTCAGGTTCTTCCCCTGCAGGGTGTATATGGATTCGATTCACCGCGACACTCTCGGATATGAGTGACCGCTTATCCGTTGTTGTCATCTCATAGTATGTCTGGTGTATTGTTGATGGTTAGAGGATGAGCATGGTTATGGTTATGTTATCATGATGATTACAGTATTACTTTACTTGTGATGTTGACTTTCTATCAATGTTCTGCTTGTTTATGCAGGTTATAGTTTATAGGTGCAAACTTAATACCTAACTTAATAAAAATGGCTAAATAATAAAATTAAGGATCAACTGCTAGTCACCGTGTCCTT
>JBNKSG010000451.1:0-604 GCA_050297195.1 Opitutaceae bacterium
GATGGCTGATGCTGGATACTAAAATCCATGCAACATCTGATGAACTTTGCTCCTTTGAATTGTGTGCCATTGTCTATCAAGACTCTTCTGGGCATGTTGAATCTATATATGATACTCTGTAGGAACTTGACCGCTACTTCTTGGGTTATATTTACCACTGGCATGGCTTCCATCCACTTGGTGAATGTGTCGATTGCGATGAATAAGAATCTGAATCCTCATGGTGCCCTGGGTAGGATGCCCATGATGTCGATTCCCCGGATTGCGAAAGGCCAGGAGAGATTGATAGGCCGAAGAGGATTTGTAAGCTTCGTTGTTTGCTTCTAGTAGAACTGACAATCTCTATACTTGTTGACGATTTCCATCGTGTCATCCTTAGCTGTGAGCCAGTAGAATCCATGTCTGAATGCCTCACAGAAGACAGAACACCATGATGAATGTGATCCACATACACCGCTATGGATGCCCTAGAGCAATTGAATGCCTTTTCCCTTGATATGCACTTCATCATCATACCATTGGTGCCTCATTGAAATAAAATTCCATCCACAAGATGGTATCGCTTGGACTTGCGCCCAATGGACCCAACTTCATCATTGTCGTC
>JBNKSG010000452.1:0-599 GCA_050297195.1 Opitutaceae bacterium
GGGTTGTGGGATTGACCGAAAGAGCACTTCTGGGACTTGCCATTTTCTTGGATCTTCTCTCGTTTGCTGGTCTTCTCGGAAACAGTCTTCAGTTGCACAGTCCACCACTGAGGCCGAGTACGTAGCTGCTGCTAGTTGCTGCTCGCAGATTCTTTGGATAGTGCACACCATGAGAGATTTTGGAGTGAATTTTGAGAGAGTTCCCCTCATGTGCGATAACACCAGTGCCATCTCAGTAGCCAAAAATCCAGTCTTCCACAAAAAGATGAGACATGTTGAGAGGAGACACCACTTTCTGAGAGATCATGTAGAGAAAGGGGATATTGAGATGAGATACATAGACACCGAGAGACAGTTGGCCGACATTTTCACCAAACCCCTTGATTCTTCTCATTTTGCTTCTTTGTGGGGAGGGGGGAGAGCTTGGTGTTTGCCATCCCTATGGCTTGGTTTGAGGGGAAGCTTGTGATTTACTTTGTATATTTGTATCTCTTTGCTTTTCTCTTGCATTTTCTTTATACTCACCTAAGTCACCTTACTTCACATGTTATACTAGCTTGTATTTGCTTAATTATGCTTATCACTATGCTAGGATGAGT
>JBNKSG010000453.1:0-594 GCA_050297195.1 Opitutaceae bacterium
CGCCACCGCCTCCGGCAGGATTCTGGCCGCCTTCGAGTTCAAGCTACTGGCGTTTGCTCCTATAGCCGTATCCAGGTCAGCCTGGAGGCCCTCCTCCCCCATTGACGGGTCAGGGCTACTGGCCACCACCGCCGCCGTGGGGATCTCTACCTGGAGGGTAGGCACCGCCGCCCTTTGGATTGCCTCCATTGAGGACATCGCTGCTTCGTCCGACGACTTCCACGCCATCCACAGTATGTTTACTTGACTATTTCGCATTCCTAACACGTCCATTTACATGTCTTTCAGGGTGGCTCAGGATCACAACAAGGCGACGGGCCGGGATACGACTTCGTCGATGACCTCTTCAACCCGACATGAGGATCCGACAGCAACGATGCGGTGCATAGTAGTTGTTTTACTTTCGCTTGTCGTAGTTTCATTTTTGGTTTCACTTGTCGTGAACTATAGTCTTGAGTTATCGAACTTGTTTCGCTTATCGTGAACTTGTTGTAAACTATACATTGGATTTGCTGATGTATACTCTATATATTCTGCCTATTTTGGAGGCTCCCACACCGGGGAGGCAGCTAAAATAGGCAACAGTAAAAAAAC
>JBNKSG010000454.1:0-559 GCA_050297195.1 Opitutaceae bacterium
GCCCCTATAAAACGGGAGAGCCCCGCCATCCTCCACCGCACCTCCTCCCGCTCTCTTTCTCTTCTTCCCACGGCCAAGCACCACCCGCATCGAGCACCACCACGGCCTCTTCTTCGTTGCCGTCGCTCGGTCACCACACCGCCACCCTCGCCACGGTGAGGTCCGAAACGGACGCCCCACGCGCTCCACTCTCCATTGCTCCATCGTCGGTGAGCCACCGTGCACCGGAGCGGCCGCTAGGCCAAGCACCAGCGAGCCCTTCGGCCGGCCATGGCCGTAGTCCACCATGGACCGGTGCCTCCTGTGGTCCATGAGCCGTGGACCGAGTCCACCATCATTTCCTATTGTAAAATAATTCCAAAACCAGAAAATCCCCACCATTTTGCAAAGAGGCCCTTTGGTTTCTTTGTAATCAAGCTGCAGTCCATGAATTTTCAAGAAGACCCCCTAATTTTCAAAAATAATTCCAAATATAGCCCTACCCACTTTTCAAAAATTACAAATACGTCTCTATAACTTCTTTTCGCCATATCTTTGCAATCGTAACTCCAAATCGAGT
>JBNKSG010000455.1:0-588 GCA_050297195.1 Opitutaceae bacterium
CAAAACAAATAGCACACGAAATCAACCGGGGCACACCTTGTAATGGAGTAGCATGCTGGTGGCGGCGACGGGGTGAGAAGGTGGAGGCAAAGCGGTCGAGGTCGAGGGCGAAGCGATCGAGCAGCATCAAGGGTACACTCCGTAGGCATCGGCGTGGTCCGGATGAAGCTGTCGAGGTCAACGGCGAAGCGATCGAGCGGCGTCGAGGGCACGCTCCATAGGCGGCAGCGTGCTCCAGGTGAAGCGGTCGAGGTTGAGGGCGAAACGATCGAGTGGCGTCAAGGGCGTGCTTCATAGGCGGTGGCATGCTCCGGGCGAAGTGGTCGAGGTCGACGGCATGCTCCAGGGCCGGAGGTGGCAACGTGCTCCGGGCGAAGCGGTCGAGGTCGAGGGCACACTCTGTAGGCGGCGGCGTGCTCCGGGTGTTAGCGGCGTCGAAGACCTCAAGCGCACGAGTGGTAAAAATTTGCTGAGTGTGGAGCCGGCCGCGCACGCACCTGATATTTATATTAGGGTCAGATGCACGACGCACATTCATCGAGGCGCGTCGCTCATTTTTTTAGGCGCATCACGCATTATTTTTAAATA
>JBNKSG010000456.1:0-586 GCA_050297195.1 Opitutaceae bacterium
AAAAGTATTCAGAAAGGTGTACGCGGTCGTAGGCAGGGCGCGGCTCCTCGCAGAAGGTGATCAAATTGAATCGCTGCTCGGTGTCCTTCTGCAGCATGGCTGCGAGGAATTTGCAGCCTACCATGCCGTTTCCGATGACGACGACGTTCTCTTTGCTCATAGTATGAAAGTGGCTCGAGTTTGGGATGAATGAAAATACAGCAACGTGTATAAAAGCGTAATAATATTAATAAGCCTATTTCGCGCCGGATGGGTCGGATGCGGAGAATTGAGCAGGGGATTTTTGGCGGGTGGAAGGAGTAACGCGAAGCTTCAGCCCGCGTCCGCGGAGGGGTGATCCTGCAGCGTTGTCGCGGGGATTCGATCCTGCAGCGTGGTCGCGGGCTGAAGCTCCGCGCTACGCTGCGGTGGGCTTCGCTCCTAGCCGACGATGATTTGCTCGCCTTCGATGGTGACTTTGTAGCGGGGGAGCGGGCGGGGTGGCGGGCCGGCGAGGACGTTGCCGGTTTTGGCGTCGAAGTAGCCGCTGTGGCAGGGGCAGACGATTTGCTGCTTGTCGCCGTCGTAGTGCACGGGACACATGAGG
>JBNKSG010000457.1:0-585 GCA_050297195.1 Opitutaceae bacterium
CTGTTAATTGAACTAGTAAGTGAATGTTTGAATGGGAATTGGTGAATGAATTATTAATTTGAATTTTTGAATGAAAATTTGTGGATGAACTATTAATTTTAATGTTAATTGAACTATTAATTTGAATGAAAATTGAATGTTACCTGAAATATTAATTGAATATTTGAATGTTTCAATGGAAATTTGTGAATGAACTATTAATTTTAATGTTAATTAAACTATTGATTTGAATGTTTGATTGAAAATTGAATGTTAATTGAACTATTAATTGAATATTTGGATGTTTCAATGAAAATTTGTGAAGGAATGTAACTATTAATTTTAATGATAATTGAACTATTAATTTGAATGTTTGAATGAAAATTGAATGTTAACTGAACTATTAATTGAATATTTGGATGTTTCAATGAAAATTTGTGAATGAACTATTAATTTTAATGTTAATTGAACTATTAATTTGAATGTTTGAATGAAAATTGAATGTTTTAATGTTCTCATTCTTATTTTCATATGCAATGTTAATGGATAATTTTTGTTGCCCCTGCTTACGAAAGTTATTTTCAACCTAATTTCCGTAGGCACCTC
>JBNKSG010000458.1:0-585 GCA_050297195.1 Opitutaceae bacterium
TGTCAGCTTTTAGCTATAGCTTGACAGGCAAAACATCTATCACAACAAGTTTGGAACCTTTTCTGCAGCATTGCTACTTTACAAAAGCATTTGCAACCCCCACTCCCAAGCCGAGCAAGGCACTAAGGAGCAGTAAACCTCTATTTATTTTACTTATGTCTAACTGTTGAAGGAAAAATCTGATGTGAACTTCGCGACAGATCTGCTTAGATCCATGGGCCGATGGAAGATAAGTCAAAACCCACGGAAGAAGACTTTTTTCGTCGGCTTCATCTTATCTTCTGTCGGTGCTTGGCCGATGGAAGTTACTAGACGAAAATTACATAACTTCTGTCGGCCACCGACGAAAATTACGTAACTTCCATCGGCCAATCCGGGCTGATGGAAGTTACGGCGAGGGGGGGGGGCTTAACTTCCAACGGCTATGGTCAGCCGATGGAAGTTAATGTCCAGTAACTTCCATCGGCTACGATCGACTGACGGAACTTAATCAAATTTATTTTTTTATAAAACAGAAATTACTACCGCCTCAGGCGCAAATTCACAGAACATTTATTATAATAGACAATAATCTCACAAAATAGT
>JBNKSG010000459.1:0-577 GCA_050297195.1 Opitutaceae bacterium
CCCGACGGCCAAACCTGCTGCGGACAACCCGCCTTCAACGCCGGCGACTGGAAATCCTCCCGCAAGGTCGTCCGCCACACCGCCAAGGTCTTTGCGGGCGACAAACCCATCATCGTCCCCTCCGGCTCCTGCGCCGCCATGATCTTTCACGGCGCCCCGCTTGAGTTCGAAAACGAAGCCGACCTCCCCGAAATCGAAGCCCTCGCCGGACGCACCTGGGAACTACTCGACTTCATCGTCAACGGCCTCGGCGTCACCGAATGGCCCGGTAAACTGCAAGCCCGCATCAGCGTGCACCGCAGTTGCCACCTACGCGGTTCCCGCAGCGGCGAAGCCATCGGCACCCTGCTCGACTCCATCGAAGGCCTTCAGGTCGAACCCATCGACGAAGCCGAACAATGCTGCGGCTTCGGCGGCACCTTCTCCGTCAGCTTCCCCAACATCTCCAAAAAGATGGGTACCCTGAAAATCGAAAACCTCACCGCCGCCAAACCCGACATCGTGACCGCCGCCGACATGGGCTGCATGATGCACTTCGGCGGAATGATGGATAAGCAAGGCAACAAAACCACTCGCC
>JBNKSG010000460.1:0-573 GCA_050297195.1 Opitutaceae bacterium
ATGTAAATTCACATGTCGATAAGCTGCTCAGGAAACGAAAGAGGGTCGGTTAGTTCATCACCGTGGGTGTCATTGTGCAGAAGAACGATGGGCATGGGACGATGGTGAAAGAGAACGACGGCGGCAAGTGGAGCTCAAATGGCGTGGTGCTCTGGCTAGGGAGAATGTAAAATGGAGACGTGGTTGAGAGGTAGGAAAGTAGCCAAGGTTGAGATTACCTTTTTATAGCAGTGGAGGGTGGGAGTTGGGCTACCCAGGGAGGGTGGCTGACGGCGGTGGTGCAGATTTAATACTTCGATTTTGGCTCAGGAGGGGAGGCAACGGGATGAAGCGTTGCCGGAAGATGAAGTGGAGTCAGCGAACTCGTTTTGGTTCAATGAGAAGGAAGAGTGACATATCACTGCAGCGTGATGATGTCTGTCGGAGGAGAGGTGGCACCGGTGAGGGCAAAGGGAGGAGACGATGCCAGTTGGGATGACGTGAATCTTAGTGGGCAAAAAATAAAGAAAATGCACGCGGTCGATTCAGTTAGTACAAATGGACAAAGAAGATTTAAAACAAAGATGAGTCAAT
>JBNKSG010000461.1:0-568 GCA_050297195.1 Opitutaceae bacterium
CGAGTCTATGGAATTCATTAAATGAGAACTGTTGGCGATTGGATCTACAACCAATATTTAATCGGGCGAAGGGGTACGGGGGCTTCTAATCTCGACCGCTCATCCAGGATTCCACGACTAGGGCGCGTCTTCCTCCTCCAGTCCGGCTCGACCAGAACAGAAGACCGGGAGGCACATGGCCGGTGACGGGGGGAGCTCCTAGCTCAGGCTACAGGGCACTAAACTTAAAGGTGACTACTCCTTCACGATCGAGGTGGCCAGGGCACTCGGTTTTGCTCACCTTCGGTAGAGGAAATGACCCATGAGAGGCCAGCGGTGGTGGCACGGTTCGGCCGGGCTTTGACGATGGAGACAGCAGCTCCTGGTGGTGCTCCGGCTCTAAGAAGTAGTCCTATGGCTTCCTCGTGACCTCCTCTAGCTCCTTGACAGCTTCATTCGCTTTTGGGAAGCGGTGAATCGAGCTTGCGCGGTGACTATCTTCGTGCGCTACGGTTTGGTGTTGCGAGAAAAAATCGACGAGCTCGGCCCGCTATATATAGGGGTTTTGGTACCTACGCGTAGAGGATTC
>JBNKSG010000462.1:0-532 GCA_050297195.1 Opitutaceae bacterium
GGCCGGTGGCGCGCGTGTTGGCTAAACCGCCCGTTTTCGGTTTCCAGAACCCCACCTTATTGTGTTTTCAGTTAGTAAACTTCACATTCATCCCGCAATTCAGTGCTTGATCTACTTGTTCTTGCCAGTTCTTCGATTGCTCGCAGGACAGGTGCCCTCGTGGGTAGGTTGTCGTGCTCGATACATCCGGCCCAGGTGGGGTTGGCCGAGGCCCAGTAAATTAAGGCCGCCCGGAAGCCCAACAATTCCTCAGCACACCCAACTCAGCAAGAGGCCCAATCCACCTAAAAGACTAGTCCAATGGGGGAAGGGTGGCTCTCCCTTTTAAAGTGGCTTCCTCCTCTCAAATTAAGCAAGGTGGGATTATTCTGAGACACCTATCGCCGCACCTGTGGACCTCGGGATCTAACCGTACTCCACAGGAGGGATGTGGGCCTCGGGATCGAACCGTACACCACACGGTCCAAGGATGTCCTCATCATTCTCACCCCATTAAATTGAGCCTTAACTCTGATATCAATTGATGCATCCG
>JBNKSG010000463.1:0-565 GCA_050297195.1 Opitutaceae bacterium
GCCAAGGTTACAG
The DNA here is from genome assembly GCA_050297195.1 of Opitutaceae bacterium. Lineage (GTDB taxonomy): Bacteria > Verrucomicrobiota > Verrucomicrobiia > Opitutales > Opitutaceae > Pelagicoccus. Next base: position 14 of record JBNKSG010000463.1, read on the forward strand.
AAACACAAGCAACACACAAGGCCTGTAGTTGAAACCATATGAAGATTAAATATGTGATCTTACATAAAAATCAGCTCGTTCTGATTAAAAAAGGAAATGATATATAAAAGAGTTTTACTGTTTCTTCCGGGGAAAAGTACAGCACAACACACCTTGAGGTTTCTGGTTTACTAATCAGTGATTGCCAATCATAATATAGCCCATTTAAAAACAGCTAAAAGTCTAAACCATAAAAAAGTTGTAAAGAAAAACAAAGCCATGCCCCCCACCAGGACGGAATTACCGCTATTTATAGCGGAAACAAGGCGCGCTCCACTTCGTCACACTTGCCTCTCGCATCGTCTTCCAAGGCAGCCATGGAATCAGGCGCAAGCCATGCACCCACCACCTCTTCCTCCTCCTCCTCTTCCTCTACTTCCTCCTCTTCCCTCATCAATGGCAGGCCGGAAGAGCTGCCCAAGAACCCCAAACCCACGACGAAGCGCAAGAGAGCCTCTTCGCCGGACAGCCAAGAAGTAGAAGAATCCAACAACAAGATCGGAAGAGCGTCGT
>JBNKSG010000464.1:0-565 GCA_050297195.1 Opitutaceae bacterium
AGAAGAGCAACAACTGGAGGACCCCGGTATAGAGGATAAGACTGATGAAGGACAACTTCTCCCGAGCGATACCGAACCGGAGAAGTTGTACCGAGATGCTGACGAGGTGGAGTCCTTCGGAGCTGAATCTCCGGTCCTCGCCGGCAGGCTTCGAGCTTTGCTGGAGCACCTGGGCATCACCACCGCTCCCCGATACAGAATAAAGGAAGTCCCGTGTTCAGGGCGAGTGGAGTTCAAGGCCATCACAGAGATTTTCTTCGGATCCAGAGTCCTCTGCCGACACAAGGGACCAGCTTTCAGGACTTCTCGCAGCGATGCTATTGCTGATGCCGCCTGGCAGGCCATCACATCGTGGGTCCGTAGCAACAAGAGCCGATTGCAGAGCTCGGTCCACTACCTCCTGCCCTACAGGAAGAAGATCAATTCAAGGCCAACGGGGTGAAAAGGGATATCCCCAGGATGGAGATGGTACACCACTAGGATGTGGCGGTAGAACTGAGCACTCGTCTGCTGACCGCTCAGCATGAGATCGAGACTCTTTGCACTCAGCTGCGAAAAGTGGACG
>JBNKSG010000465.1:0-561 GCA_050297195.1 Opitutaceae bacterium
AGACTGGAACCACCTGGGACAACTGCACTTTTGACCACAAAGCCTTTATCATCTCAGTAAACCTGCAATACCAAGCTCGTAGCTAACTTTCACCACTTTCCAGTCGTTACTCGTATGCTCAAATCTGATAAACAGGGAGGAAGTTATGATCATTGGAACACAGCGCACAGGTGGAAGAACCTTGGATACAGATTCTGATTCGGACAGACGACGATTTCGCAAAACTCTGCTGATTGGAAACAGTGCAGAATCAGGAGAAATGTCCAATGGGAAAGTGATAAATAATTTTAGGAACTTTCCAGAAAGCACAAATACACCCTCATCCGACCAACGGTTCAGGAGTTATAATCACTGAAAGTTAGGGGAGGTGTCAGTTCTGGACAGACTAAACCATCTGGACAATTTTGGACTTTAAGCCCACTTCCAAAAGAATTCTGGGGGAACTTGAATACCAATTTCCTAGAGAATTTTATAAGCTTTCTAACTGTGGGTAAAACTCAAAATTTCGATTTCGAATAAGGAAGTTAAGACCAGTTGAAGTTGTATAGCATTACGAGTTAT
>JBNKSG010000466.1:0-560 GCA_050297195.1 Opitutaceae bacterium
CATTGGACTCCTCCCCGAGCGGCTACTGGCCTACTAGGAGAAACGACAACGCCCTCTGTAGGATGACATTGAACGTGGATCCATGCGACAACGAGGCGAACTTGCCGATGAACGAGCGGTCGTCGAGGCCTAGCTGGCCGACCTACACCAATGCAAGTTCATGCTAGAAGCATATCCGGCCATGACAACCAACCATGGGGAGCGGCAGGCTCCCGCCTTTGCTAGGGCCAGCCAGAACATGGCCGTGGTAGCGGCGCTTTTGGACACTTTGCCCATGCCCTCCACCGATGGGGTGGGCAAGGTGTACCGTCAGCTAAGGATCATCGTTGGTGTAGCCACCGAGTAGCAAGCGAAAAGCTCGCTCTAGTGGCAGGCTGAGGTTTTTGTCTCGAGCCCAGGCCGTTCCAAGGCTAGCTGGCAAAGGATCGTGTCAAAGCTCCCAATGGCTAGGACCGCGTCTTCACTGGCATGGGCCCTAACCCATCTCGGCTAGGTCACTTGAGCAGACGCCTCGAGCCTCTAGAACACTGTTAGGCTCACCGACGGGAGGAGGGACACAT
>JBNKSG010000467.1:0-555 GCA_050297195.1 Opitutaceae bacterium
TGTTGTCGTTTGGAAAAACAAAGAGTTAAAGAAAAGACGATGGTTACTCTCCTTTCTAGCTACCTCCGTATTCGGATACCTGATTCTGCTATTCAACTCGACACTCGTTGATAACAGTTTGAGAGAAAAGATTCTGGAGTTTGACTTGGACCAAAACGGAACCTTCTCCGAAGAAGAAAAGACACCAGAGTTTGAAGAAATGGCAGAGAGATTAACTAGCGACACCGCACGAAGATTAGCGCCGATCACTGGACTTTTCCTTTACCCTGTTTACTCAGCTTTTTGCCATTTCCCGCTGTTTGTTTTTACGTTATTAAAAAGAAGAAAAAATAGAGAGAACCAGGCGGCCCATACAACTCCGGCCATCGCTCCGCGATGACCTCCGCGTATGGCCTTCACGTTCTGTGAAAATAGATGGATGAAAAACGAAAGGCAGCTTACCGAGACCTTGTCTACCACGGGCTAGTGATGATTCGATCTGGTCCACGTAAAATCAGCTGGTTCAAGCCTTGGAAGATCCCATCTGAGATCCAAGAAATGAAAAGAAGCAAAGAG
>JBNKSG010000468.1:0-553 GCA_050297195.1 Opitutaceae bacterium
TTTCTTTTCAAGTTCGTTGAGGTTTGGAACTACAAAAGCCGGGTGGGCCTTTTTCTGAGGGGAAAACTCTTTGTCGACGCCAATATGTAGAATCACGCTTCCTTTTCGAAACCAGCATCCGCCTCTTTCGCTAAGTGGATAGGGCTTTTCGTCTTCGTCCATTCCGAGGATGCCGGAGAAGAAGATTCGTGCCTTTTCTTCTTCGCCCTTGGGCATAGCCAGTTGGATGTGATCTAGTTTCATTCCTTTTCGTCCAACGCCAAGACCATACGACGAGGCCTAGGCTTTGCCTCCATGTCTGAGGTCGTTGATTTCTAATGGTCTGTAGTCAAGGAAGCGGCGTTTGCCGAAGTTGTATGCGTCGCCTTGTTCGCATTTATATTATTTGATTAAATACCCAAGTCAGATTACTGAGGAAAACCCAAAGCATCAAAGCTGATCCCGTGATTAAAAGCATCGTGCATAGAAAATGTAAATTATGGTTATGTATTCGTGCTCGATTATAAGTATCGCAAAAGGTTCTTCTGCGTGCTTGTTCTTCTGTGAGACTATC
>JBNKSG010000469.1:0-547 GCA_050297195.1 Opitutaceae bacterium
AACAATTAGTATTACCATAAGGAGGGTAGACTTTCTGGCGAACCTCATTGTCTTGGATCCCAAGGGCATAGACATCATTCTTGGTATGGACTAGTTAAGGAAATATGACGGAGTGCCAAGAGAGCAATAAGGTTGACTAAGGAAGATGGCACCATAGTGGAGTTCAATGCAGCGATACAAGCAGAGCAAGTCAGTCTGCTCAATAAAGTGCAAGGAACCTCTTTGAACGAAATCAGAATAGCTCAAGAATACCCTGATGTATTCCCTGAAGATTTACCAGGTATGCCGCCAGATCGCGACATCGAGTTTATAATTGAGCTACTACCTGGGACGCCCCCTATCTCTAAGAGGCCATATAGGATGCCAGTGAATGAGTTAGTAGAACTCAAGAAGCAAATAGCCGAGCTTCAGGCTAAAGGATTTATACGACCTAGCTCATCACCCTGGGGAGCACCCGTACTCTTTGTGGAAAAGAAGGACGGAACTCAACGGATGTGCGTTGATTACCGATCCCTAAACGAGGTCACCATGAAGAATAAATATCCCC
>JBNKSG010000470.1:0-485 GCA_050297195.1 Opitutaceae bacterium
GTTTCTCTGGAAGCAAGGCTTCTACTACTCCGAGTCGTCGTCCCCGTGATGACGTGGCGGCTTCACAGCCTGAGGCTCGACAGCGGGCTGCTCCTGTAGCGGCACCGGTGGAAGTGTCCTAGAACCACTTCAACATTTGGCGCGCCAGGTAGGGGGGCTTGGTGTTTCTGTGGAAGCATAGCTTCTACTACTCTGAGTCGTCGTCCCTGTGATGACATGGTGGCTTCGTAGCCTGAGGCTCAAGGTGGCTGCTACTCAGCAAGAGCTTCACCTTCTCCGCGCTCTCATGCGAGTTCACTCCCACAGACGAGTTCATGCTTTGGCAGCTACTCAACCACGATTGGATGAACAAGCTCTCACAGTTGAGCATCTCTGTAAGTTTTACCCTTTGGGTGACATACATGGGATCTGTTCCCGTATATGTTACCCAAGGTTTCCATGTAGTCAATTGAGAATGCCTCATATGTTCTCTGGTTAACATAGTG
>JBNKSG010000471.1:0-545 GCA_050297195.1 Opitutaceae bacterium
AACCCTGAAGACCACTAAGTAAAAGCATGATGAAAACCCCCGGGATTACGTGAAATGTTTCTACAACACCAGGAACGCTATCCCAAACATCCAGAACATCGAGATCATCAATACCTTCTGGGATGGAGTCAGCGACATCAAGACTGTCGAGGAGATCACCATGAAGAAGCTCAAAATGGTGCTCGATCTGCTGGTAGTCGCTGACATGTGCATCAAAGCCTCAGAGGCCCGAGCTTGGCTCCTTGAATCTCATAACAAGGGGCCATCAAAAAGAAGCGGCAAGAAGATCAGGAGGTCAACACAACGTATCGTGGGAATCGTCAGTAGCAGCCCGTTGAGCAAAAGAAAAATATATTGTTCCATCGACCTGCCGATGCAGAGAAGTGGTGCAAAATCCACCACATCGCAGGGCATGATCTAGAGGAGTGTAAAACTTTTCTAGATCGCAAGAAGATGCCAGAGAAGCCCGTGGCACAGGAGCCGTGGCAAGGAGAACATTGGTGAGCTGACCCCAACAACAACGACTAGATGAATGAAATCAACAT
>JBNKSG010000472.1:0-542 GCA_050297195.1 Opitutaceae bacterium
TGGAGGTAAGCGTGCGGTCCTTCGGGGTAAATAAATAGCCTGTCCCTTTATAACTGCCCAGCGAGTTTGGCGGCGTAGGTGGAGACGGGAATCGACGGCCGGGGCTGGCGAGCGTTCCAGGCACCGGCCACGACAGGCGGCCTGCGCCTCGGAGCCCCCACACTGTGTGTGGGAGGACAGGGATCGGGTGGCAGCGCCGCAGCTTGCTGCGGAAGTTCAGCTGCCGGGTCCCGGGGAGGAAGGGAAGAAAGCAGTCAGCATGACAGACGGAACGGCTGGCGGGCTGGGTGCTGCTGCCCTGACGGGTGGGGCACTAATTATGCAAGGAGGCGTGGAGATGGCTCAAGTTGAGCCAGCGTGCCGACGAAGCAAAGCAGATGACATGACAGGCGGGACGACTGGCATGGGGCCAACGGCCCGACGACTCCGGAGGAGCATCTGCCGCACTGCAGGAGTTAAGCGTAGTTGGATTTTGGATGAACAGAGACCGCAAAGGTAAAGGAATGACACTTTTAATCCCCTCCTAATTATGCAAGGAGGCG
>JBNKSG010000473.1:0-537 GCA_050297195.1 Opitutaceae bacterium
CTATGAAGCACACTGTAATCTATCGTGGTTGAGGCCCATCCTCGGAGGTAACAAGCCTACGTTCAGTGGTTTGATGTTGCAGATGAATAGGTGTTACATAGGGGTCAGTAGAGAGCTCAAGAAGTTTGCATGGTGAAAGGCGGAAATGGATCTTGTACCGCCTGCCTGAAGGGTAGGGGGCTTTTATAGACTGCTCAAGGGTCCACTAACTATGGTTTAGTTATTTTACAACCAGGATTGAGTTACATGACCAGTGGGGCCCAAAGGTTGAGAATATCGAGTCACAGAGGTTATACGGGGCTTCCCAGGCATTTTTCTTAGCTCCCGGGTGCTGAGTTGGAGGGTGCCCAAGACGGTTCTTGGTGCTGCCATGCCTAGTTGTGTTTTACTTAGCTGCTAAGCCTTCCCATGTGGGGGCTGATGTGGATGGGCTAACCTGCTCTGCACCATCCTATGGCCTGTAGCAGTCAGAGGGGTGGACTATGCTACCTGACAGGCGCTGTCCTGTCCCGTCGCTCAGCAGTGGGCGGTGGCCCC
>JBNKSG010000474.1:0-536 GCA_050297195.1 Opitutaceae bacterium
AAATAGTATTACTAGAGGACTCCTTCATGATGAAACGCCTGAGTAAGTTTTTCTCCGCCCTGGCCGCTGTCGCCATGCTGGGCATGTCGGCCGGCGCCCTGGCCGAGCCGTTGAAGATCGGCTATTCCGACTGGCCGGGCTGGGTGGCCTGGGAAGTGGCCATCGAGAAGCAGTGGTTCAAGGAGGAAGGTGTAGAGGTGCAGTTCGAGTGGTTCGACTATGTGGCCTCGATGGACGCCTTCGCCGCCGGCAAGCTCGACGCGGTGACCATGACCAACGGTGACGCCCTGGTCACCGGCGCCACCGGCGCCAAGAGCGTGATGATCCTCATCAACGACTACTCCAACGGCAACGACATGATCGTGGGCAAGCCCGGTGTCGGCTCCCTGAAGGATCTCAAGGGCAAGAAGATCGGCGTCGAGATCGGCTTCGTCGACCATCTGCTGCTGCTCAACGGCCTGGAGAAGAATGGCATGAGCGAGAAGGACGTGGAGCTGGTCAACGTGCCCACCAACGAGACGCCCCAGGTGCTCGCC
>JBNKSG010000475.1:0-536 GCA_050297195.1 Opitutaceae bacterium
GACCGCGCCACGGGTCCTCAATAGACATTCCAAAATTCAAAGGCAAGTGCTTTGAAATCCTGCCTGTGGCTATGGGCCGCGTCAAACACCGGGACATGGCCTCCGCCGCCGGCGCGGTGGTCCTGGAGATCACCGACGCTTCCTCTTCCACTGTCGGGGACGTTCCCTCCTCTCCTCCTCCTCCGCCGCCACAGGCCTCCTCGCCGCCGGTAAAGGATCTGTCTTGTTGAATTGAAAGAAAAAAGAATCGACTTTTATATGGTGCGTGCTTGCGCTCCTGCCAGCAGAGGGCCGCACCGCCGCTCTCGCCGCGCTCACCAACCTCGGCAGGAAGACTCTCCCCACTGCCTACTCCTACCACAAGGTCGGCGACTCCTCCATGCTTCACCATCTTCGGAGCTCCCGGCCACCACACCGCCAAGGCCACCTGCCCGTCGGGCGATTCCGCCAATGCCGTCCCCTCCGCACGTGCTTGACGTCCGACCCGTCGACGCCCCGAGGAGCAGGCCGACGGGGGCGGCAACCCCAGTAGCTGG
>JBNKSG010000476.1:0-533 GCA_050297195.1 Opitutaceae bacterium
GCGGCGATGCCCTGACCCTGATGCCCACCGGGGGCGGCAAGTCCCTCTGCTACCAGATCCCCGCCCTGGTCCGGGCCGGGACCGGCATCGTGGTCTCGCCCCTCATCGCCCTGATGAAGGACCAGGTGGATGCCCTGGAACAGCTCGGCATCCGCGCCGCCTACCTCAACTCCACCCTCGATCCGCGCAGCCAGCAGGAGACGGAGCAGGACCTGCTGGAGGGCCGCCTGGATCTGCTCTATGTGGCCCCGGAACGTCTGCTCACCGAGCGGATGCTGAACCTCTTAGGACGCACCGAACTGGCCCTGTTCGCCATCGACGAGGCCCACTGCGTCTCCCAATGGGGCCACGACTTCCGCAAGGAGTACCAGCAGCTCTACCTCCTGCACGAGCGCTTTCCCCAAGTCCCCCGCATCGCCCTCACCGCCACCGCGGATGAACGCACCCGCCAGGAGATCGTGGAGCAGCTGGGGCTGCAGCAGGCGGCCATCTTCATCAGCAGCTTCGACCGCCCCAACATCCGCTACGCCATC
>JBNKSG010000477.1:0-517 GCA_050297195.1 Opitutaceae bacterium
GATGAGGCGACGGGCATCGCGCTCAACATCAAGCACACGCGGGCGCACCAGGGCCTGGCGCGCATCCACTACCTCAAGAACAGGAAGCTCGCCGCGTTCGACGAGATGACCAAGCTCGTGAAGATCGCCACCAACAGCGCGTCGGCGTTCGAGAAGCGGTCCGAGTACGGCGAGCGCGACGCGGCCATGTGTGACCTGAACACGGTGACACTCCTGGATCCTTACAGATACAAAGAAGCCGGTGAGTTTGAGTTGCCTGCTTATTTATTTGGTCGTGTTTGTCTTCGAATTTTGAGTAACCTTTCTTCTTCTTCTTGTAGTTCTGATGGACGCGAACAAGGAAGAGGAGGCGATTGCGGAGCTGTCGCGTGTCATCACCTTCAAGCCGGACCTGCAGCTGCTCCACCTCCGCGCCTCGTTCTTCGACTCCATGGGCGACAATGCCAGCACCCTGCGGGACTGCGAGGCCACGCTGTGCCTGGACCCGATGCACGACGACACACTGGAGCTCTACAGC
>JBNKSG010000478.1:0-529 GCA_050297195.1 Opitutaceae bacterium
GGAGGGACCGGGAACGCCTCCTGCCGTCGTCGACCTCTCGGGTCTCCCTCTCGAGCCTCGGCTCGTCGGGGACGCTCACCCCAGAGGACCTGTCCGTCACGCTCTCCGGGTCCAACCTGCACGCCTTCACCTACGCCGAGCTGCGGTCCGTCACCGGCGGCTTCTCCCGCGCCAACTACCTCGGCTGCGGCGGGTTCGGGCCCGTGTACGAGGGCCGCGTGGACGCCGGGCTCCGGCCCGGCCTCGACGCGCAGGCCGTCGCCGTCAAGTACCTCGACGCCGACGGGCCGCAGGGACACCGCGAGTGGCTGGTACGGCGTCTAGATCCAACGACACTCTTCTGCTTGCTGTTTCCCCCCTACCCTGTCTGTCTCTGTCTGTCTGATGTGAAGTGATGGAATATGCCGCCTCGTCCCTGTTTTGTTCAGGCGGAGGTGGTGTACCTCGGGATGCTGAGCCACCCGCACCTGGTGAAGCTCGTCGGCTTCTGCAACCAGGACGACCACCGGATGCTCGTCTACGAGTACAT
>JBNKSG010000479.1:0-528 GCA_050297195.1 Opitutaceae bacterium
GCCAACGTGAGATGCGAGCATCTATGGGTTTTGAGACCCCCGAGCCTGTTGTCTATCCACCTCTTCCTCCTCCAGCTGTGGAAGACCCGTGGGCTTGGTACCGCAACGCCGAAGGCGAAGATGGTGAAAAAGAAGATGACGATGATGATGAGATTGAAGAAGAAGACTCCGAGTGAAGACATTGCTTTTCCTTCTCTCTTTTTGGTGTTTGATGCCAAAGGGGGGGAGAAGATGTTCTATCTAGTTCTATCTATTTAGCTATTTTCATATCTCGGATTGTAATGTGAGACTATGCGTGCTTGTTTAAATTCCGTACTCATCCATACTTGTGTGAACTTGTATGAAGCTATGTTGCTTATGTATTTATATGCTTATTATCTATCCATGTGTATGCTCATTATGTTGTTATCCTTTTTATTACTCATGGATGATGCATGAAAAAAGGAAAAATCCCCTTTTGTGCTAAAATTGGCATATTCATGCCTTTGTTGATATTCAAAATTCAATGCACAAATTCAGGAGGAGTTT
>JBNKSG010000480.1:0-526 GCA_050297195.1 Opitutaceae bacterium
GGTACTTGCCACCACCGCCTATAACTCGATATTGGTCGCCACCGCCTCCCGCTGGCCATCCAGGCCAGAGTTCTAGCACCTCTCCCCCACATTTTGACTAGGGATACTGGCCACCATCACCGTGGGCACCTCCAGCTAGAGGGCAAGCCCTGACGTGGGGAATGCCTCCGTGGATGACACCGACGCTGCAGCCACAGTGACATTCTTCTTCGCCACCGACAGTAAGTCATTTGTGCCTACTTTCAATTGTTCCATTGTAATACGAGCAAATGTCAAACGTCTCGCTTACTCGTCCATTTATGTCTTCAAGCGTTCTTCTTCGTCGGTCGAATGCGACTTCGTCGATGGGGTTCTAAATATGGGATGATCCGACGAGGGTGAGGGCGAGGGCGAGGGCGGTGGCACTGGCAACGACACGGCGCCGTGATCGAATTGTATGTGATGTATTTATGTCATAAAATAATGACTATGTATTGTTGTGTGAAGACTATATGAATTATCATTAATTTATGTCTTGTTGTGTGAA
>JBNKSG010000481.1:0-525 GCA_050297195.1 Opitutaceae bacterium
GACCTTGTCGGCGACAACCGGACGCACTGCTTCCCCGGGGCCGTCGTCGGGACGCGGCTCCACGGGTACCTCTCCGTCCACCCCGCCCGGCTCCGCGACAACAAGACCGTCCACGACTTCCACCGCTTCCTCGCCAACGTGTACCACAAGCCGCAGCAAGACGGGCCTCGTCAGCAGGAGGAGGGGCAGCGGCCGCGGCTGGGAATCGTGTCGCGGCACGGCACGCGCGTGATCGAGAACGAGGCGGACGTGGCGGCGACGGCCGCCGACGTGGGCTTCGACGTGCGCGTGATCCGGCCCGAGCGCACCACCGAGATGGCCAAGATATACCGGGAGCTGAACGCCAGCGACGCCATGGTGGGCGTGCACGGCGCCGGGCTGACCAACATGGTGTTCCTGCCCCCCGGCGCCACGCTGGTGCAGATCGTGCCGCTGGGAGGGCTGCAGTGGATGGCGCGCGCCGACTACGGGGACCCCGCGGAGGCCATGGGGCTCAAGTACGTGCAGTACGAGATCGGCGTGGAG
>JBNKSG010000482.1:0-524 GCA_050297195.1 Opitutaceae bacterium
GAAGGCTCACTTTGGCGTGCACTTCCGAGCAAATGGAAAGAAGTACTATGCAAAGTATCTCTACGGTCCACTGAAAGGAAGCCTCTCCTGGAAAGGTAAATCACCAAAGGAACTCGTTGAAACCGACGAAGAAAAAGAATGATCCTACATTGGAAAATGGATACAAAAACAAATAAGTCGAACAAGACGGGTTCAGACAACGAGCGCAAGCGCTCGTCGTCTGAGCTTGGCGTTGTGCAAATAATGAAAAAATACAACCTCCCACTTCTTTTCGTTGCCTTAATCGTTACCCTTTTGTCTTCCTGCGGCAGAGACGGAAATGAATCGAAGACGAAATCACGACCGGTTGTGATATGGCAGTCGCAAATAGAAGCGGCATTGAAATCCGGTCCTGAGGATCCGATGGCTTTATTTGCCTGTGCCCAAATGGGCAATCTGGCCAGGGCCGAAGAATTGATCGCAGCAGGAGCCGACCCCAACAAGCCGACTTTCTTTGGTCACTGTCCTCTGCACGAAGCTGCAGG
>JBNKSG010000483.1:0-524 GCA_050297195.1 Opitutaceae bacterium
GGAAAGGGGTTTTGAAATGGTATGATGGATTGAGAGAAAATGGAATCACATCAAAAAGGATTTTTGAAGTTGAAGTGTTTTTCTCCTCTCAAAATATTAACTTCCCCTTTATTTGAAGACTCTTGGAGCTTTTCTTTTTCTTTGTCTCCTTTTTTTTGCTCTGTCTCTTGAGGACTTGGGGGTTTTGATGACAATTGAGGAGAAAATCACTTCTTCAAAAATTTCTTTTCAAATGGCTTCAATATACTGGCGGTAGACACATATTCTGGAATGGAGTTATGCACACCAACATGGCTAAACCATGATTATGGAGATGGGGGAGTTGTGGATATATTGGCGGTGGATGCATATTCCGGAGTGGAGGTATGCACGCCAATATTTTTGGGTGAGGCTAGCAATTTTTTTGGTGGCAAATCATTTTGAAAAAAAAATTCAAAACTCAAATGGACACATCCCTTAACAAAGCTCAACACAAATAAGAGTTGCTATGTGGATAATATTTGGCTCTGGTAGGAATGTGTATG
>JBNKSG010000484.1:0-522 GCA_050297195.1 Opitutaceae bacterium
ATTCGACAACAATCTGGAGCTGTTTGACTGGATGTCGCAATGGCGCAAACCGAAGCACGATGAACTGATGGTACGCGGCTTTCTGGGACGCTTACTGTTTACTGCAGACGACTCGAAAAAGAAAGCTAAGGTTTGTTCTGGTGGTGAAAAAAATCGCCTGTTATTCGGCAAGTTAATGATGTCGGACGCCAACGTCATGATTCTCGACGAACCGACCAACCACCTGGATATGGAATCGATTGAAGCGCTTAACCAGGCACTGGCCAACTACGATGGCACCGTTATTTTTGTCAGCCACGACCGCGAATTTGTATCTTCACTGGCAACCCGAGTGATTGAAATCAAGGATAAAAAAATCCATGACTTTCAGGGTACCTATGAAGAGTATCTGGCAAGTCAGCTTAGTATATCCAGGGTTGCTTAAGATAATCAGCCTAAGGGCCTGTTAACATTAGTGTTAACAGGCCCTAACTCATCAGCCGTCAACGCTCTCAAAAATGCCGCAATATCAGATACATCTTT
>JBNKSG010000485.1:0-518 GCA_050297195.1 Opitutaceae bacterium
TTTCAAATCGCATCAAGCGTCCCCAGAAAACGGGGACGCTTTTTTTGTATGTTCGGTCCATTCGCAGGCCCACCAGAACAGGGCAGCAGCCCGAGAAAATGCCCCCATGAGAGTCCTTATTAGACATAATATCTATTGTGCGTCGCATCACTGGTTACACGGTCCGGACTGGGTAATTTCCGTAACAACCTCTAAACACCCTAGATTGTAAAAAAAATGGTGGTTCGGCGTTGAGCTTCCACGAGATTCCTCCAAAGGTTCGTTGGTCCACGAAAAGGTACAAAGACCGCCCGCCCAATGAAGCCCTTCGTTATGGCTAAGGCATTCGCAACGCAGGATTCTTTGCGCCTTTTTGCGGCTGCTAAAAACCATTCTGAGAATCCAGCAGTTTCGTATCAGTTCGGCCCGTACAGGCTGCGTTGGATCTCGCTGGTATCGTATTGGCTTCGAGCCTGGAACCTCAGCAGGCTCACGCCAGTGGCACGAGCGAGCTCGTCCTTGAATCGATCGCTTTCTTG
>JBNKSG010000486.1:0-518 GCA_050297195.1 Opitutaceae bacterium
GCTGAGGCCCTCCTGTCAAGTCACCGCCAACCGAGCACACTGTAGGGCGCCACCGAGAAGCCACTCGACGGTGGCGCGTCCACCCAACAGTGAGCGCGCACACCGGTGAGGGGCTCAAGGCGGCGCCTCAGGCACGCTCTCTCCACTGCCGCTCGTCGGCCGCTCGGAGTCGCTCGCTGCGGCGCGTGAGAGGGAGCGGAGGAGAGAAAGAATGAGGCTAGGGTTTGCGCGAGGCCGGCGAGGGCGGTTTTGTTCGGTCGGGAACCTCGCGCAGCCGTCGGATTGAGATGGACGGCTCACAGACACCGGACCGAGATTCAGCCCAGGCGGGGTGAGCCTTTCTCGGCCCAGGCCCAGGTTGCGGCCTGGAGCGCGGGACGCGCCGAGCGCGAGCGGGCCGTAGGTGATGTAGGAGTGGCCGGTGATCCAGCCGATGTCCGCCGTACACCAGTAGGTATCGTTCTCTTTGACATCGAAGACCCACTCCATCGTCATCTGTGCCCAAAGGATATAACCGG
>JBNKSG010000487.1:0-485 GCA_050297195.1 Opitutaceae bacterium
GGTTACGTCCAAGTTACATGACATTAGAGTAAGTGGCTGAAATGAAACCCGCCTATCAAAAACAAAAGGGGCACAAGAACCTTGTTCTCACGCCACGGGTTACATTTGAGGTTACAAGCTACCAAGCTATTTGTTAGCCTAACCTATCCACTCAAAATAACAAAAGTCAGTCCACCCTGCCTTCCCAACATGTCCGTCACCTACTCCTCATCAACATCTGACTCCGCGTCGGGCTCAGCAGGTGCTGTAGGCGCTGCGGGTGCAGGCGGCACCTGAAACTGAAGCGCCTGAAGCTGCTGCTCGAGATCGGCAATCGTCGCTGCCCTCTGCTCGAGGTCAAGGTCCTGCTGCTCGACGTGATGCTCGAGGTGTATGATCACGTGGGTGCGCTCGTCCAGCATCTCGCGAGCAGCGTCTAGCTGCTGGCGGAAGTAGTGCCACCCATGCTCAGCCTCGCTGAGGCGGCGGTACGCGACCTGAAGCTC
>JBNKSG010000488.1:0-458 GCA_050297195.1 Opitutaceae bacterium
GAAAACTCTAATTTCTAGCATTTTTCATTTAGGCCCATCGGTTTCTTCGAAATTAACCTGCAGTCCATAATTTTACAGTTAGGTCCAAGAATTTGAAAAATAATTACAAAAAGGTCCCTAGCCTCAGAAAATCCCCCAAAAATAGCTCTAAAACTTCAAAAATTTATATCTTTTGAACCACAACTCCAAATCTAGTGATTCTTGAGCCAAAATTCTCAGAATCACTTCCTCTTTCTTTCTGTGCATTCATATAACACATGTCTATTGCATTTGATTGATTGATTGCATGTGTTTGTTTCATGATAGGGAACGTTGCGCCGGAACCGTTTCTCGAGGACTTCCAAGACCAAGCTTTCGAGGAGTCCCAACTGTTCTTCACGGATCAACAAGGCAAGTCACCTTGAACATTTTGCACCTATAGTTAATTTCTCTATCTATTCTGTAGAATTAGAACTGCA
>JBNKSG010000489.1:0-512 GCA_050297195.1 Opitutaceae bacterium
GCTCTATCGAAAGCATCATTACTTGAAGAAGAAAGTTAAGGAGATGTTCACGTTATCGGAGCAGCTTCTCGATGAGGTTTTAGCCGATCCAGAGAACATCGCATCAGAATACAAGAACGCTGGTTATCTCTCCGATGTGCTGAACACTGAGACGATCAATAGAAGAGCACTCGATTGCCAAGCATCCCTTACAAACTAATGAAAACCAGTGCGAACCAGTCGTTTCATACAACTCCGGCCATCGCTCCGCGATGACCTACGTCGTATGAACTTCACGTTCGAAGAAAATGAAATACGCCACAGGGATCATTTCTCTCATTGCATCAATCGGATACCTCTCTCCTTGGTTATTCGGCGCTACACGACCAATGCTCGCACTCTATATCCCTACCTTTCTCTGGTTCTTGCTCGCGTGGGTAGCAATTATCTTCCAAGCATATGTCGGAGTAAGAAATAGAAAAAGAGGCACTATCGATTGGAAAGCACATCTCCTGTCAGCAACACTCGGCATC
>JBNKSG010000490.1:0-511 GCA_050297195.1 Opitutaceae bacterium
CTCTCTTAACTTTTCTTGAAATTCGATGGGTGAGACAGCTTCACCGTCGATGCCGAAGTTGATTCCTAGAAGCGGTGATGTGAGGTAGAGGATTGGGACCAAGAGAAAGAGCACGAAAGACAAAGTGACGTCGGTGGTTCGTTTGAGAACCGTCGGCATTTCGCTGTAGTGTCTTAATGCTCTTTTGATCATTTGTTTTTCACCGAACGTGAAAGCCATACGCGCAGGTCATCGCGGAGCGATGGCCGGAGTTGTATGGGCTGCCTGGTTGTACCTCTCTTTGTTTACTTTCGAATCAAACATCAGACCGTTTTTCTGACAAAGTTCGAGAACCTTCAGAAGTAGATTCTTTTCCTTTAGCTTTTCGATGTCGAAATAGAACTTGGGTAATTGATCTGAGGATACAACTAACCATTTTTCTTTCAACTCCCATACCTTAATCATATGCCATTCCATTTTTAGGCTGATTCCTTTGCCTTCTAAGGTGAGGTAGTTGTTGCTGACTCCGTAG
>JBNKSG010000491.1:0-511 GCA_050297195.1 Opitutaceae bacterium
GGTTTTGCTGGGTTCGTGGTGAAAGAAACGCGCGTTTGCCGACATTGCATGAGCTGCCTTGTTAGCCTAATGGAACATGTCTCCAAATGTTGGGTTCACTCGAATCGATTTTTTAAACTGGCATAGGGCCTTGCTCATTGAACTTGGGTGACAGGGTTCTTTGGGTTTCAGGGAAGCTTGAAATGTCGAAGTCAAATAGTCTATTCCGTTGGTTGAGGATGTTGTGTCCTTCGGTTCAAAAACCTTCCTTCAAGATAATATTTATAAGTGGCTAACGCAGAGTGCATACGATGGAGATAGGCGCAGCCTATCGGAATTGTATGACACGACTTGTTAGTCTGATTTTGTTTTTAATTTTTTAATTATTCCTTTTACGGTCCAAACTTGTCGTAGACGGTCGGATTTTGAACTGTATAGCCCAAGCTTTCTCATCTTCTCTACTATTAGGTGGGGTTGGTCCCAAAGAGAATGTTGTGATTCGATGAAGGCTACTCTCTCTTTTTCTTTTCGT
>JBNKSG010000492.1:0-510 GCA_050297195.1 Opitutaceae bacterium
GGCCGTTCAACGGTGATGACTATGCTGACCATAGCATCGGTAGCCGCCACGTACAATAACAGCACGTCATCGGGTTTGGGTGGCACCAGGGTTGGCAAGGGCTTGATGTATTTCTTTAATACAACAAACGCTGCCACCGCTTGATCATCCCACTAGAAATCATCTGCTTTGCGTAGCAGCCTATAGAATGGCATACCACATTCTCCCAACTTGGATATAAATTGGTTGAGGGCAGCCATCATGCCTGCCAGCTTTTGGATTTCCTTTCTAGTCTGAAGTGGTTGCAGTTTTTCAATGGCTTCCACCTTCTTCGGGTTTGTGTCAATCCCCTGGGACGATACCATATAGCCCAGCAGTTTACCTGATGACACATCAAATACACACTTTTTAGGATTAAGCATCATCTTAGACTTATGCAGATTGTCGAAAATCTCTTTGAGGTCGTCAAGCAAATCCCCATGCTTTTCCGACTTCACTACTATATCATCAATGTAAGCTTCAATGTTCCTT
>JBNKSG010000493.1:0-506 GCA_050297195.1 Opitutaceae bacterium
TAACATATCTCATATTTTATTTCTTCTCATATATTTAGTTATGATTTAATTTATGTTCGTACACTAAATAAATCGTAGAAAATAGAATATGTTTAGGAAAATATTAATTCTTGATAGGAGGCTTCCTTGCCTTATATAGAACCTACATAAAAATCATAGAACCATGTTAGCCTTACCAATCTCATATTATTAATTCCCTAGTGCTTAAATAATTTGCTAAATTAATAGAAATACTAGGGGCAATTTAGTAAATAGCTTGTAAGGGTTAATATGGTTAAGCTGCTCAAGATCATGCATCATATTGCACTTTGCACCCCATGCATTGCACTTGTTAATGGTGGCCATCTTTTGCATATGCGGGTAGATCACGCGGAGCCGGAATCTGAATTTCAAGCAGACCAAGTCCAATGGACGTTCGGAGGTCCAAAAGCGTCAAGTTACGAGGATGCTAACATTATTGAATCAAGGCAAGCCCCGGTGCATCCCACCAAAGTCCTTGTCTTTTG
>JBNKSG010000494.1:0-506 GCA_050297195.1 Opitutaceae bacterium
GTGGTGATGGAGTACCTCGACGCCGCCGATGCCCGGCAGCTGGTCGACCACTGCCTCGCGGAGCGCAGCCGCATCCCGCTCCGGGTGGCCCTGGAGGTGTGCGCCGCGGCGGCCGCTGCCCTCGACGCCGCCTACAACCGGCCTCCCTACGCCGGCGAGAAGCCGCTCCGCGTCATCCACCGCGACATCAAGCCGGGCAACATCCTGCTCTCCCGGGGCGAGCCCCTGGTGGCGGACTTCGGCATCGCCTTGGCCGTAGGGGCCGGCGGGAGCCGTCTCACCGAGACGGGCCTGAGCGTGGGAACGCCCTACTACATGAGCCCGGAGCAGGCCGAGGGCAAACCGATCGACCACCGGTCGGACATCTTCTCGCTCGGCATCCTGCTCTACGAGCTGCTGGTCGGATCGCCCCCACTCGACTCGAGCGCTCTGCGCAGCGCTGGCTTCGACGAGATGCGCCGGCTGATCAGGGAGCAGGAACCGCCTCGGCCCAGCGTCCGCGCGAG
>JBNKSG010000495.1:0-504 GCA_050297195.1 Opitutaceae bacterium
AATTAAAAACAAGAGTAACTTAGCGGGACTAAAGGTGACTAAAAAATGAGAGATTACACGGCCGAACGAACCAGCCGCCACTAGTATTTGTATTGTAGAGTCATGAACAACACTGAACGGAGGAGCGGAGGCGGTCATGGCGGAGGAGCGGAGGCGGAGGAGGACGGTCTCCAACCGGGAGTCCGCTAGGCGGTCGCGCATGCACTAGAACTCACCGGTGCTAGGGCCGTCGAGGGAGGCGGCGGCATCGAGGGAGGAGGCGGCGCCGAGCTTGGGCAGCCTGAGCAGGCGCTTCCCCCTGACCGTGGCCTCGATGCTGGCGCCGTGGAACCTGGGGGCCGGGTGCTGGCACCAGACGAGCTCGACGTCGCCGGCGGCGTGGGTGGCGTGCAGCGCGGAGACGGGCGGGCGGTGGGAGACCTGCTCGATGAGGACGTTGAGCGGGCCGGCGGAGACGTGGTGCGTCTCGCCCAGCACCGGGTTGTACGGCGCGAGGCCGAAGAT
>JBNKSG010000496.1:0-503 GCA_050297195.1 Opitutaceae bacterium
TGTCTCGTTAGCTGTACCATTGCTGTCATCATGACTACTAGTATGGATTGCTTCCATTAGTTAGGTTAATTGAGTCAATAAAAGAACTCCCACATGACATGGTTAGATTATACATCCTCCTTTGCTTGAACTTGGTTGCAATCACTTGTGCATGACCCATGTTTTGATAAACCAAACTAATGAATGTAGTTATGCCTTGGTAGACACAAAATCTCATGCGAGCAAAAATTCCAAAGTAGCCATGTCTAAGTTGTTGGGAGGTGTGATATCAGTAGTGTTAACCTTGCTAGACCTTGATTATGAGATTGATCAAAGTTGAATGAAAGTAGAAAGGTTCCTCAACTACATACACATTCCTACCAGAGCCAAATACTATCCACATAGCAACTCTTGTTTGTGTTGAGCTTTGTTAAGGGATGTGTCCATTTTGAGTTTTGAAATTTTTCAAAAATGATTTACCATCTCAAAAGATTATTTGCTAGCCTCGCCCAGGAATATTCGCG
>JBNKSG010000497.1:0-502 GCA_050297195.1 Opitutaceae bacterium
TCGCTAGTCCTGTCCACGGCATTGGTACCGCGCCGCCGGCTCGTACGCCTTCGACAAGCCCTCTGCCGTCGTCCGCCACTTCTCCCCCTCCCGCGCAAGGAGCAACGGCATCACCAAAGAAGCGCCGCCGCGTCATCACCAGCCGCGCCAAGCCAGCAGGTGGCGGCGCGGCACCGATCGACAACGGCGACCTCGTGGCGGAGAGCGCCTCGCCGCTGTTCCCATGGGCGAAGCCGAACCGCGTGGCGGAGCACTACTCGCTGGCCGAGCTCGCCGGGCGCGGCATCACCGCCATCGAGGGCGAGGTGCAGTGCCGGCGCTGCGACGCGCGCACGACGCTCTCGCTCGACCTCGCCGCCAAGTTCAGGGAGCTGCACGACTTCGTCGCGCGCAACGTGAAGACCATGAACGACCGCGCGCCGGAGGAGTGGAAGGACCCGGCGCTGCCGGACTGCGACCGGTGCGGGCAGAGGAGCAGCTTGCGGCCCGTGATCGCGGCGGA
>JBNKSG010000498.1:0-502 GCA_050297195.1 Opitutaceae bacterium
TATATCTCTTCCGAAGTCGTCGCTTTTTGGTAGCGGCACTGCTCAAGCATTTTCCTTCACTAATCATAACTATTATATTTTTTCTGGTTTTTTATTTAAATATTGATGAAGGATTAACAGACAGAAACAGAACCTACTACCTCATCAAAATAGTATGCCCGATGGTATATCCTGTCGGGGGAATTATTTTTATGTATGCACATTGGAAAATAGCTCTAAATAAAATGAAGACTCGGGCTAACCAGGCGCCGCAGACAACGAGCGCAAGCGCTCGCGTCTGAGCTAGGCGTTCTAAGAAGAAAGATGATCAGGTTGATGGATACAAAAAAAGGGTTCTCCGAGTCGAAGGAGGCAGCATCCTCGGCTAGCGCGAACACGACATCCCCAACGAACACCCCGGAAAGGTTTACAAGATCACTGACGAACTGAAGGAACGAGACGTAAAAGTGATTCTGACTTCGACATTTCAAGCTACACCCAAGGGCGAAGAACCTATCTCCTT
>JBNKSG010000499.1:0-501 GCA_050297195.1 Opitutaceae bacterium
CTACACGAATCTCGGCCTTACGATGATCACATCTACATTCACGTCTATGTAGATGTGCTTCACGAACGTCAAGTTGCCATACACGCTGATTGATGTTATACCCTTCCCTTTGCATACAATTACGCCAAATCAAATCCTTGCCCATGTGCCTCTGATGTGCATTGCGTTCAGTTTCATGGTTAAGACGCATGTTCTCATACTCTTCATCCAACTCCGGAGATGGAGTTGGGCTCAACTTAACCTCATCGAACCATTCCACAAAGTCACAAGGCTGAAATTATAGCATATATGTTAGAGTATTATTGTCACTACAATCAACATTTCTTAAATTTGAGATAAACAAGCTTACCTCAAACCACGCATCATCATTAGGACAGACCCAACATCTCCTGCCATATGTGCTCTCCGCCAAAGAGGTGACCAACTTGCGTACCACAGTGGCAAAATGAACACTCATTCCATGCAAGGATCAGGTAAAGAGACATATTAAAGAGGTAGTGT